>CAILVI010000520.1 GCA_903837595.1 uncultured Thiodictyon sp. | reverse complement strand
TGGCCAGGTCCACGTCCGGGTGGATGAGCAATTGCTGGGCGAGCTTCATGATGGTGCGATTGGCGCCACCGACGTGCTTGCTCGCCCCGCCCTGGGTCCGCAGACCGGAGACGATCTGGATGATGAGGTCGATCTGGTAGGGGAGCAGCGGGTAGAGGTCGATGAAGGCGTCGGCCGTCAGTTCCGGCAGCGTGATGTCCGCGGTGAGGCGGGTGTTGTCGGTCAGCCGGCCGCGGTGTTCGGTGAAGCGCTCCCGCAGGGTCTTTTCGGCCTCGGCGTTCTTCGCGAGTACGCGCTTGCTGGTGACCTCCGAGATGTCTGAAGGCTCCAGGTGGACCTGAAGCTCGGACGGGAAGCGGTCCATGAGACGGGCGAGTTCGACGCGGCGATCGTCCAGGCCGCCCACCAGTTCGGTGAGCTTTTCCTGGGAGGTGACGAGTATCCATAGCTTGCCGCGCCCGACCCGCCCGAAGCTTTGCACGACCGCCTGGAGATCGAGCATCTTCTGAACGTCGCGGGCGACGAACTGGCCCACCTCGTCGATGACGAACAGGAGGTTCTTGCCGGGCCGCCGGCGGGACATCAGTTCCAGGCAGCGGGCCGCCAGGTCGCCGGGGGTGATGTCGGCGCGCTTCATGGCCGATTCGCGCCAACTGTCGGCCGTCGTGTAGGTAGCCGAGTCCATGACGTGCATGACGCGGCTCGCGTGTTGGACGGCGGTGGCGATCTTGCCCTTCTCGTAGTCCCAGTCCTTGTCGAAGACCTCGCGGTAGTTGGCTTTGAAGCCGTCGAGGCGGCCTTCTTCTTCCAGGGTGATCTCCAACTCGGACAGATCCAGGTCCCGTGCATAGCCCAGGCTCTGCAAGAAGAGCCGGTACATGATCTCGGTGATGCTCTGATTGCCGGTGCGGATGCCACGGTCCGTGGAGACATCGAAGATCACGGCCTCGGTGGGGATTTGCTCGGCGATGTTGGTCAGCAGGACCTGGGCCTTGGTGTCCTTGCAGCGCTGGGCGAGCAAGTCCCCGGCACCCTGTCCGAGGATGTCGCGGTTGGCCAGCGCAAGACCGAGGTATTTGGCGAAGCCGGACTTGCCCGAGCCAAAGAACCCCGAGGTCCAGATGGCGATCCCTTCGTTGGGCTTCTGCCAGGTGGTCAGGTAGTGGTCGAAGATCTTCAGAAAATGCGCGCGGATCGAGTCGGTGACAATGTATTCGGCCAGTTCGTCGCGGATGATCGTCTCGTCGGCTTGATCGACCTTGATGACCTCCTCAATACGACGGTCGATGTCGTTGGCGAACAGGTCCTTGATGTTCTCGACGGTCATAACGCGGGTCCTCAGAAAATCTTGGGCCGGTAGTTGTGCTCGGCGTCCAACACACCCATGAACCGCAGACCCGCGGCGCCGTCCAACTCGCCCGGGTAGAACAGGACGGCGGGCACATGGACCTTGCCCTTGAGCTGTTCCAGCAGCGCTGAGGTGCGGTACATGGGAAAGAGCGCGCCGGCGCGCACGATGAACACCAGGTCGCGCAGGGGGTCGGCGTCACTGGGGATGCGGCGGGCGACCAGTTCGTCCAGGGGTTGGTACTCGCTCAGGATCTGGAAGATGGTGTCGACCGTGACCGCCAGACCCACCGATTTTTCGGCGTCGATGAGTGCCGCGGGCCCCATGCCTTCCGCTTCCAGGGCGGCTGCGAGGCATTCCGCCAGCGAGATGACCGTGACCCGTTTGCCCAACTGTTCCAGTCGCGTACGCAACAGGGAGACCTGCCGGCGGACGCCAAACTCCTCCTCCGGCGGATAACGGAAGATGGCATAGGGCATGTCGTGGTAGGCGCTGAGCTGCTGCCGGGGGTCAGGCTGCTTCAGCACCGGTTCGAGTTGCTGGGTCAGGCGCTCCGTCCAGTCGGGCATCAGCCGATCTCTCTCACGTACTCAGCCGCGGATGCCGCGGGCAGTTTGATTTGGGCGAGGCTGCCGGCGACCTCGTAGTGCAACTTGCGGAACTGGTGCAGCCGCAGGAGTTCGCGCTCCACGTCGGCGGCATCCATCAGGTACATACGCCAGTCCTCGGCATCAATGATACGCCGGGCGTTCGCCTCGCGGTCCGTCATGGCGTGCAGCAGGTACATAAAGCTCTGTTCCGGTAGGTGGTAGGAGGCAAACTCCCGTGACTGTGTGCCCGTGAGGAGCCCGAAGTCGACGGCGAGCCGCAACAAGCCTGACGCCACGCGCTCGGTCGTGGCCTCGCTCCAGTTGACTGACCACTCGATGCCTTTCCTCTTGCTCAGGCTATGCAGGTACGGGAGCACATCTTCGGCGCGCAGACGGTAGGCACCGGCGCTGAACTGGGGATAGAGCCAGCTGACGAGGAAATCGCGGACGAGCAACTCGTCGCGGGTCAGGTGGTAGAGGAGCAGCGGTTTCCAGACCTCCCGGTCACACCCCGATTTGGCAAGCTCCACGAGCGGGCGGTCGCGACCCGCAGGATCGAAGCGACGGCTGACTGCCCAGGACACATTTTGCGCCCAATTGGCACTCTTGGCACCGATCGTGTTTTCCTGGCGAGCGCGCTTGAGATTTTCGGTTTTCGAGACCGCATAGTCCCAGCCGCGGAACACAGCATAGGTCTCATCGATCAGTGAGCCTTTGATGGCCAGGCAGGAAGAAACCTTGAGTCGAGCCCCCATGCTCAGTCCTCGAGCCGCGCATAGGGAATCGCCGGGTTACCGCGCTCGCCTCTGGCGAAGCCGGCCGCCAGTAGCGTGATGACTTCGTCGCTCGGCCGGCAGGTTCCGGACAAGGGGACCGACCTACCCTCGGCCGACCGGCGCAGCTTGGCAACCGTGTCGAGGTGGCTTTGATCGACGAGACTAAACTCGACGAGTTCCGCAAGAAGGTCTTTCCCGCCCGCTGCCGCCAGCGTCTCGAAGAAGGCGCCCCACCGCTCGCCCTGGTCCAACCAGGCCTGCCAGTGCTCTTCAAACTGATCTTCAACCTCCGCGGGCAGATGCCAGAGCGTCATGCACCCCGGCGGATCAAAGAGTTCCTGGCAACGGCTGCGCGCGACTGCGAAGGCGATCCGGGCTTGCGCAAAATAGTGAGTCGATGGGAAGCCGCGCTTGAGCGCTAGCGCGCCATGGCGGCCGAGGATGCCCTTGGTGTTCCACCAGCCGGCCGCGTCCATTTCCCCGTGGCGAGCGACCGCCAGCCGGAGTTTGAGCAGTCGCTCGAAATCGATGTGGAATGAGGGCGGCGTCACGTACGATCCTCCCCTCTGGACTCCTCGGACGCCTGGTCGACGGCACCACCTGAACGTACCCAGTCGTCAACCTCTGAGAGTTTGAACTTCCAGAGCCGGCCGATCTTGTGCGCGGGCAGCCCCTTGAGGTCGATCCACCGGTACACGGAGTCCTTCGCGACGCCGAGGTGGTTCGAGACATCTTCGACGGAGGCCCAGGGTTCAGTCGGCATTGGATACGCGTCTCTTCGTGGTCTACGATCAGGTCGCAGGACAGGCAAGCCGTCGCGGCCAGCAATTTTCTACCGCAGACTCAACCTTACCACTACACACAAAGTCAGGCAATTGCACTGTTATCCGATGCTAAGCGAACCAAAGTCGGCCAGGATCGGTTAAACGCGACTTTTCAACGGTGGAAGGCCATCCGGGGGGGCTTTGGACGACCAGAACCATGCAAGGCTAAACTGGACTTACCATACACTTTTGCGGGCGTCGCACGAGCGATCCGGGCCGGCAATCGATCGGACTGTTGCGCAGCAGTCACCTCGCTGGAATCGCCGCCAAGCCAAGGGCTGAGCCCAGCGGGCCACCGAACGGGAATCTCCAACTCGGGATGAGCGCGACGCTCCCTTGCTCTCCCGGCCCGCCTGGAACGGTCCCAGGAGACTTATCGGGCCGCGCTGGGGGCTGTTACTCCGATGGACCCCAGATAGGCTTGCAGTTCGGCCAGGACAGCGCGACTCTCCAACCCATGGGAGCGATAGGCCGCTCGGATGATGGTCCGCTGCGGATCGCCCAGGTAGACCACGAACGCCGCCAGCGTCGTTTGCCGGTCTTCGGCGGACAGACGATCCAGATACTGAACACACCATACGTTATTGCGGTCCCGCGGCGTTTTCGGAGGTCTTGCGGGGGTGGGGGCATTGACCGGTTCGGCCTTTTCGGGGAGATTAACCATGGTGCGCGCCACCCCGACCCATTTCTCGGCTATCGCCTTGTATGCCACCGCAGCCTTACTCCGGACTGGTCGGCCTTGCGCTTTCAAATCCGCAAGCCAATTATCCGCCGCTACCAGTGCAGAGAGAATCGTTGCGGCGCTGTGCTTTCGCATCAGGTCCAGCGCTCGCGGTTCCGGAACCGCATATTCTGCCAACCGCAATCGTACTGCCAGATTGTCATTCGGCGAGTTTTGATCTTCGACTTCCTGTTGCCTCACCGCCATGACGGCTGTTGGATGATCGCCGTCGTTCACAGCGTCGGCCGGACCACTCGCCCTCAGTCGGTCCGCATCCATGATCACGTTAGCGCCATCATCAATACTGACCTTCCGCGCTACTGCGAATCGGACACCGACAACCTCACCCTTGTCTTTCCGTTGCACCTCCATTGCTATTTCGATATCAGACGTTTCATTGATACTTGACACCGCTGGCTTGATTATCTTTTCCGACATCCTTCTGAAATCTTGATAATATTTATTCTTGCTTAGCCCCATGATCGCCATCAAGGACGCGATCGACGTCCATGGCGTACTCTTATCTTCCAGGTAATATCTGGTGTGCTCATACAATGCTAAAGCATGAATCGACCGGAACGCCAGTTGTCGCTTAAGCGCGATTTCCGCCACTCTGGCGTTGTTCTGAACGCGTACCTGGAATTCCGGAGTAAAGCTGTAATCGACAATATCGTCCGCCCGATTGATCCGAACCCAGGAAACGATGGTCATGCCTTCCCACTCGTCTACCCCGCCGTCTTCTCCTAGCACATCCCATTCAACCAGAATCTGCATCATCGCCTTGATGTCAGGTATTATCGTGCGAAGATTGCGAGAAGCGCGACTATCGCCGGTCATGGCCCAGGCCAGGGCGTTAAGACTGACCTGGTGACGGGTGCGCTGCGGCATATGCGGTAGCGCCATATACAGCAATAGATTGAGTGCGCGGCGCTGCGATAATTTGATGTTGCCTGACATATGGATAGCGGTCGCGCATTTTCGCACGATCCCGTCGCGGGGTACGATCTTGGTTTCATCCGCTATCCTGTCACCCACAAGATCGCGATCCGCGTCTACCCAGTCGCGCTCATCGGCGGGTTCTGACGTCGGCGCCCCTCGACACTGAACGGTCATGGCAGCGCGTCCTCGGCCGCTCGCCCCGCAGCCAAGACCGGGGCACAACCGGCCGCACCGGCCCCCTGAAGCAGGTCGTCCTGACCGACCTGCTCGAACTCGTTGGAGACCTTTTTCGGCGCCGTCGGAGCGCGCGGCACAGGCAGGTCCGACCACCGTAGCCGCAACGGCTCCGTGAGCCCAACCTTCACGCCAGTGGCGAGCCCTGTATCCACGCCCTACCCCGCCCCGCCCTTGCCCGTGGGCACCACCAGCAGCCGCGCCGGCGCAACGCCGAAAGCACGAGCCAGGTCCAACAGCCGCTCCAACGAGGGACACCGCTCCCCCCGCTCAATCGCGGAGATATAGCCCTGGCGCAAGCCGGTTTTCTGTCCGAGCGTCACCTGGCTCCACCCGAGGGCCTGGCGGACTTCGCGAACATTGGCGCCGACAATCGCACCCGCGCCCTGGTCACTGGGGGTCTCGGAGATCATCCGCTACTCCACTTAATGATACTTGGCCCGCGCGGGTTGCCTGACACCTTGATATACTGGATACTGACAAAGATTTTCAGAGATATATCGAGGCGCGCTTTGTCTTTGTTGCTCCACACGTTCCCGCAAGAACCGTTTTCGTTCATGCTACGCATATGAACGAGAGCAACGTTGTGGTGTTGAACGGTGCCCGGCTGAAGCGGGCACGCAAAGCCGCGGGCTTGAACCAGACTGAACTGGCCAACCGTTGCGGGGTAGTCCAATCCCACATCAGCGGCATGGAACGCGGGGTGCGAGCGCCGTCGATCGAGATGCTCGACACCTTGACGCACGAGCTGGGTGTCAGCGCCCATTGGCTGATGGGCGGCGAAAGCGAGGAAACACTGGCGAACACGGAGATCAGCCGTGAACACATCATGGCGGATCGGAAGACGTCGGTCGGTCTCGCGAGCCTGGCCGGCGACGAGTTTCTTTGTGAACGCCTGAGCATCCGCTCCATCGAGTGGCGGGCGTTGCGCTCGTTGCAGCCGCCGAACGGGCTGACTAGGGAGGGGTATTTGGTGGTACTACTGGCGTTGCGCGGACACAGGGCCACGTGAAACTGACGTGAAACCGTACCGACACAATCAGGCGGTTGCTGGCATGTAGAGACGCGCTCGGGCTGGGGGCGACGGCGCGATACATTGATTGTTATGCACTTTATCTCTACGCGCTGTCTTCGGGAGGCAGAAGTCGCAGGTTCGAATCCTGTCACCCCGACCAAATTCCTGATTGTCCTGATTGCGTACGGTAGGTTACGGACAGACATTCGTTGAGATTCATGGACGAATGACCGCACGTGAAACCGTTCGATCCCGCACGATCAAGCACCGCGACGGACTTGGCTAAATCGCTTAGGATGAAGATGGGCATAGCCCCGAGGCGTGGTCGCCACATCGGCGTGGCGCAACAGATCTGAAACCCGCTCAATCCCGACACTGGCCTGCACCATCCATGGCGTTCTGGTCGGAGTCCAACCGCAGCGAACACCTGGCGAAGTTGCAGGCCGCCTTGCGCGCCGCCGACCTAGCCTGGTCGGAGGAACCAGTCTACTCGCGCTAAAACCCGCCGTTCACACCGTGGTTCATGCGGCGCAACGAGATCTGGCTGCACCTGACCGACACGCACGGATCGGCCCCGCCCGGACAAGCAGCGCCTTGGGCCGCCCGCTACCCCAGGCCGGCCCGTATGTCCATTTCGAGCAGTCATCACTAGGGGCTCCCGCCCAACCGGACCGCAGCCGCCCGCGCCTTCGCTAGTCTTGATGAAACCGCTGCAACGCGCTTGAACAGGGCGCCTGTCGCCTCTGACGACCTTGTCCGCTGCCATCGTCTTCGCCGCCACCACCGGCGCCGCGCTGGCGGCGCCGGAAAGCTACAACGTCGACGCCACCCATACCTTCTAGCGCTTCTCGTACACCCACTTAGGCCTGTCGACATAGCTCAGCCGTTTCGACAAGACCACTGGGTCGGTGTGCGGTACCGCACTGAGCGTGTTCGCTCTTCTGTGTAGGGTATCGCTGTAGCGAGGGAAACACGCTTTCCACGCTCGGGTCATGACCAGAGTGGTCACGGCTCAATACGCCAATAGGAGATTCCCATGAACAAAGCACAAGTCCAAGGCCGCGTCGAGGAAGTGAAGGGCAAGATCAAAGAAGTCGCCGGCCATGTCGTCGGCAATAAAGACCTGGAAGAGCAAGGCAATACCCAGAAGAGCGCCGGCAAGGTTCTGGCGGACATCGGCGACTATGCCGCGGATGTCAAGCGTCACCACTAGGACGGCACCGACTGGACTCGGCAACCGAGCCCAGTCGGCCCAGCTGCCAGTAACGGGGTATGGATGCGCCATCACGCGGTCATTGCCGGCATGTTGGCGACCAACTCCCGGGTCACGGTCACACTGGCCATGATCTGCTACCTACCAGGAGACTCACATGAACAAAGATCAAGTCAAAGGCCGTTACGAAGAAGCGAAGGGCAAGATCAAGGAAGTCGCCGGCCACGCGGTCGGCAATAAGGAAGTGGAGATCAAGGGCAATGCCCAAAAGAACACCGGCAGGATTCAGGCCGCCGTCGGTGATCTCAAGGAGGACCTTAAGAAGAGCGCGTGAAGCGGTAGCCGCTTAGCCTTGCAGCCGTCCGCCCCCCACGGACGGGGCAAGGCAGCAGGTCGCCGATGATTGCACTTGATGGCGGCGCGGCAAGTCCCCCTACCCCGCTGCGCAGCCGATTTGACTGCTTGTGATATTTTGCTCCCCGCCGTGCTGATATCAACACGGTTTACCTACTGCCGTTAGCAATGAACATGCCTCGCGCCCTTATGGTCAAAGTGCCTGGGCGGGTAAACCCGCCGGCATCTTGGGCGTCTCGGTCGGCGTTATCGGTACGGCCTTGGCACAACAGCACTTACGCAACATTCTCGCGTGCCTCGACGTACCGACCCTGGGCCAACCGGAGGTCTTCCTCCAGGTCAAGGCAGGATTATTTGACGAGGCCGGCAACATCGCGACCGACAGCAGGACGTTCATGCAGGCATGGATAGACCGCTATGTCGCGTGGGTCAAAAGGCTCGCAGTCTGATCATCGCGCCATGAGATCATTGCCAGACGACACGCAACGCCACCGCGCGAAGCGCATCGGCCGGCTGCGCGCCGCCGTGCTCGGCGCCAACGATGGCATCGTCTCCACTTCAAGCGGCGTTGGCGTCCGCTGCCAGCTTCGCGGTCGGTGCGGCGCAACCGCCGGCGGTGACGGCGCAGGTCCGTCATGCCCCCTCCTCACACTGGGGCGTCCACGAGCGGCCGCAACCGACCGCCATCTTAGCCCCGATGGCGCAACGCATCGACGGCAACGCCTGTGAGCAGGGGCTCGAACAGTATTGCGAAGAGGGCTTAACCTACAGGTACAACGGCGTCGACCGGCACGACCACCGGCCCACCTATGGCGGGTATTCCGACAAGATCATCGTCTCGGACAGGTTCCTACTGAAGGTACCCGCCAGTCTTGACCTGGCAGATGCCGCGCCGCTGCTGGCACCATCACGGCCGCGGATAACGCAATTTTCACATCATCGTGTAATTGACGCCGAGGCACGATCCACCTTATCGCCAAGCGGGACGACCACGGCATCGCCCACCACGACGTACGGAGCCCAATAGGCAGGATGCTTCATATACCCAGGTCCGCTAAGCAATGCGTGAAGCATCGCGCCCTGAAGTAATGCAGCGACGCCCGCATTTTTCTTCGTAATTGCAAGGCGCATCGTCTCCACCCCAACGCTCGTCGCTGTGTCATCTTCAACAGGCCAAAGCGAAACAATGAGGGATCTTGCTCCCGCGAAGAAGAAAGCGCTGGCAAGACCAGTCAGCGCCTCCGAACCTGGCAGGCCATCACTTCCCGCGGTGTTACAAGCATTCAGCAACACCAGATTTGCATCAAGTCGTATTGAGGCGATATCAGTTGCCGTAAGGTAATCAGGCCGATTCGCGCCAGCCTCTGCAGTCATGAGCAGCGCTGGCTCTGATATCTCCAGGATTTCAGATGCGAGGTAGCCATGAGTAGCAAATATCAGGACTTTGAAATTCTCAATTCCTGCGTGCCTTAGAAACGACTTGGTCGCCTGCGGTCCCACTAGAATCCTCGCACGACTCGGGCCAACCAAAGTGCGGATTTGCTCGAGTTCTCCAGCCGCTACCGAACCGGACTTTTCTGACACGGTCGGTTGCGGTAGCAGTGAAGCAACATACGCCCCGCGCACGGGAGACATAGGCACTGGCCCTGTTGGACTGCCTACTCCGAGAATGTCTTTGCGAGCAAGCGAACCACGCTGAATTCGAAGCTTCACCAGCGTTGCCGGCGATGGGAGGTAGGCAATCTCATACTTTCGGAACAGCCAGTCCACCTGATCGTAGTCGGGAACAGTCAGTGTTGGACTTGGCACTTTCCGAACAAGGACACCAAATGGCAGACCCTCCCATACCCCATCGGCAACAAAGATCAAGCGCTTGACATCGCTCAGTTCGTCGAGGATTCCGGAAAGAGCCTCTTGATAGAGTCCCAAGGCCCTATCCAGCGGAAAGCCCCTCCCTTCTGGCTGCTGCTCGTGGCCAATCGGTGCCAGCTCACGAAGCAATGCTTCAACATCACTTCGAACTGATGCACGCCCTCGTTGCACAACCCCCAAGACCTGCCGGCCCCGCATGGTGCCAAGGACATATCCCCGCTCAGCGCTGAACGCAAACTGTATCAGCATCTCGCCTTCCAGTAATCCGGTCTCGACATTCTCCAGAGTCTGGGGTTTTCCCAGTCCCGTGGTGTCACTGTCTCCCGATGCTGCGAGCTCTGCGCTAAGCTGTTTGAGCAAAGCCTGTTGTGCTTCGAGTTCAGCCGTCAGTTTACCCCGTGCGTCGGACAAGCCAGCGCCTGCCCCCTCGCCAGCGCTCAGTTTCGCGTAACCAGCTCGAATGTTTACAATATTGCGTCCTGCCGCCAAGTAGCGATCGACTAACGCTTTCTTGCCTGGGTCAATCTGATCATGCCTTATGCTTGCAGCGGCAATCGCAGACTCTACGGCTGGACGGCGCATGGACTGAAAAGCTGCAAAAAGAATTTCGTCGCGTTGCCTTTTGTTCAGCAGCGCGGGATGTTCGACGAGAACATCGATCAGTTCAAGCGGAATTCCTTCGCGCGACTGCATCAGTTCGACCGTCCGCCCGCCTGGCAACAGCGCTGCTTCTTCATTTGCTGCGGTCACTAGCGACAATGCAGACATCAGCCCCGCCAGGCATTCCGCATTCTTCCCCTGCCGCCGATCAATACGGGCGAGGTCATACCGCAACGCTGCCACTTGTTCACTATCTTTCCCGAACGCAAAGACGGCACCAGCCATCGCAGCGTTGATGAACCTGCGCGCCTCATCAAGCTTTCCCTCTTCGATATAGACATGAGCGAGCATACCCATGGAGCGGGCTGCGACTCCACTCCTGTTCACAGAACCGAAGAGCGACTCGGCAGCGGGATTGTTGAAGACGTTCGGCAAAGGCTCTGGTGGATCGAAAGGGAAGCCTATATCGGCTTTCGCCACCATTCTCGCAAGAGCCAAGTAACTGCGGGCCTGCTCATATTGCCCTTGGCGCACGAGGTACCGAAAGCCGGCGAGAGCCTCGACGGGGTAAAGCAATTTGTCATTATACTGCCTCAGCAATTGAGCGAGGCGCTGTAGCAGATCAAAACCCTGATCATCTTTACCCACTGACTGTGAAAGCTCCCATCTCGTTCGCAGGACCAAGAGATAAAGTTCAATCGCCGCATCCACACGTGCATTAGCGAAGATCCGCTCAGTAACATCGTTCATTTCGTTAAGCGCCGCCTTCTCATTGGCGTGCAGCACATCAATCTGTCGTTCAATCTCGGGGCTATTCAATAAATCCTCCCGGGCAATCAATTGCTCACGCTCCCGACCCAAACCATCCAAATAATCCTTAATAGTCAACTGCTTATCACTGTAGGCTTTGTGCAATTCTCGCCTGCGCTGAGGATTCAATAGTTCTTGAGGAACTCTAGGCACTAGTTCATTGTCAAGAATCCCTTGAAGTTGCGCCAGCACCTTGTCCGCAAGTACGAGAAATCCTCTCGCCCGGTAGAGGCGAGAAAGCATGAAAAGATTCCTCACATGCGTGAGCTTTTCTTCCCCCTGTAGCTGCGCAGAAGCAGCAACCAGAGCTAAGATAATGGCTTCTGCTTCGTCGAAACGTCCAGCCGTGACAGCGGTAGAAGCGAGACACTGAAGTGCAAACTTGCGAGCCTCTTCCATACTGCTACCTTTCAGGATCGCTGTGCAAATACGATTGGCATCGAGGTCGCGGCCGGAAAGTAGGTAACGCGCGGCAAAGGTTGTCATGCTCAGCACTCGCACGCCACCGATATTCTCTCCTGGCTCTACTCTCTTTCCAAACAATTCAATTTCGTCCTGCTCTGGTGTCGAGGCGACGAATTTTAGTGTTTCTCCTGCAACTAGAGTCCCAACGAAGCCGAATTGAACACGTAGAACCACGCGGACCGGCGAGAGGAGATCTGCAGTGAATATTGTTCACCGCTCCGCAACACTGCCGCGTCATCGAGTAGCGTGCCATCCGCTTTGACCAGCTTGACGGTGACCTCCTGTGGAATAAGTCTTGGTTCCAGGGTACTCGCAATGCGTGCCCGCAAGAACTTGTGTACCTCATCGTCTGCCGACGTAGGTTTGACAATAGATGAATGATCTCTATCGAAGGCTGCTGGTGTTTCATCGCACCCCGACTCCGCGCTCGACCTTGGAACTATCTTAAGGAACGCGGTGGAAAGCGTTTCATACGCACAAAAAGCACGAGGAAATGGATTATCAACGGACCGATGTCGTAGCAAGTCTCGCCAATCGTTATCCAAGACTTGTAGGAAAGCATTAAAATCTGAAGGACGCATATCACCGAACTGAGGATTCGAGCTGACCCAGTTTGCGATTGCCGCCACATCGGAGCCGTGTGCCGGAGTGGAGAAGAAAATGACCGCCTTAACCTGTCTTAGCTGCTTCGAATCGTCTCCCTCCAAGACTTTCAGCATTCTCTTGGTGACCAGCCCGCCCATGCTATGGGCCACAAAAACCACGTTTTCTTAGTTCTTAAACACCCCTTCGTCGCGAATGGACCTGAGCGTTCGGACAGCGATTTCCTCGATATTTGATGCCTCTCGAAGCGGCTCAGAACGATAGCCTACCGACAGCACGTCAGCGCGAATCATCTGCGGGTCGTTGAGAACGATGTCAGGCCAACCCTCAATGCCTGATGGACTTTTCCAGGTCTCCTTAGAACCTCCTAGCACTCCATGCATGAAGATGACTGCTGTATCAGCAGGCGCGCCCTGCTGTTTCAGCCAGAAGGAAGACGATGTAGTCCGCTCTGCCGGTTGGCAACCAGCTAACGTCACGAGCATCAGCAACATCGCTACGACAATCTGTTTCATGGCAGCAATCCTATCGCGATAAGACGTTCTTAGGTACGTGCGCAGTGCAAGCCGAGCAGGGCAAATGGGGGATATCAGGGACAGCTAGCGGATATCCAAGACGCGTGAGAAACCGACCGGTTCTTACCGGAACGCGTCCGTGAGCGGCCGCTCGCCGGGATCGGTCGATCGACCGGAATGGGCGGCAGATGTCTTCAGCCGCGGCAGCATCTGTGGCTTGGCGGCCCCGGACCTCCCGGAACCGTCCACGCTGGGTGTTGGCTTGATGAGCGTCCGGGCGATTTCCGGTCCCCCGCAACGTCCGCACGTCGCCATCGGTTCCCGGTCGAGCGATGGATCGGCTCAGACCCGCCTGCGTCGGAGTCCGGCGGCCCCTGTAAGGCGGGACGTGGGGATTTCGTTGGAATCGACGAAGGCCGCCAGTGCCTGCGCACTTGACCTGGCGCGCCCAGTCGGTCGGGACCAAGGCGGCGAAGTCGGCAGCGGGCGGGGCCTCGCGGCCGGGGGCCGCTGATAAGTCCCGATTGCTTTTTTGAGACCTATTATCATACACTTGTTGGCCAAGCAGCGGCTTGGATCGCGGGACCTGTGGGCCTCGCCTTGAGTCTATTTCTGCCGACGATGATGGGAGTGAGAGGATGGCCTTGACCAAAGCCGACTTGGCAGAGCACCTGTGCGAGGAACTGGGGCTCAACAAACGCGAGGCCAAAGACCTCGTCGATCGCTTTTTCGAGGAGATCCGCAGGACCCTGGAGCGTGGCGAAGAGGTCAAGCTGTCCGGATTCGGGAACTTCGAGTTGCGCGAGAAGAAAGAGCGCCCGGGGCGCAATCCAAAGACCGGCGTGGAGGTCCAGATCACCGCCCGCCGGGTGGTGACCTTCCGGCCGGGGCAGAAGCTCAAGGCGCGGATGGATGCCTTGGGTGGGCATGCGCCGCCCGGTGCCGACGGGGTTGCGCCCAGCGAAGGCCCCGCTGTCACCTGAAAGCACGATGCTTCAGCGGGCTCCGGTCAACAACGCGGAGCGCATGGGCCAAGGCGTGCCCACCGCGGCGGACGGTCGAGAGTGGCCGGAGCCGAGGCACTGACGTCGGCACACTGGGCGGAACAGGGTCGGCGTCAGGGCGCCGACTCCGAGCGCAGCGGGGGGAACCGGGCGCGTCCAGCAGGACGATCAGGCGCCGCCTTCGGGATGCAGCACAGTCGCAGGTGCAAATCCTGTCACCCCGAGCACATTCCCGCATCGAATGAACCGGTTAAGGCCGGTTTTTTGTGTCCCGCCGACGCCAGGCCAAGCCCCGCGAAGAAATATGGTTAAAGCGTTTTCCCCACCTCGGTGCATTGGCCGCGCGCAATCCCCTTGGACACGAACGTCCCCACCACCGTGTATTGACCGAAGCCGTACCCCCCAGCGACAGCGGCGGCACCGGTGCAGACCCAGGCGTGGGCCGCCATACCGGCCGCGTCGTCTTTTCGCACCCCCAGATAGAGCGCGTAAGGCAGGCGCCGCAGCCCGAGCAACACCCGTGCGACCATGGCCTGCGCCAGACATTTCGATTCCCAGGGGGTATAGCAGGCGGCGATGCGGATCGCCCGGCCGATATGCCAGGCCTGGGTGATCTGCCGCCCAGTGGCCAGCGGTATGACGGCAACATTCTCCAGGCGCTGCCCCAGCCGGGGCGCAATATAGCGAAACGGCACGCTCAGCAAGGCCAGGCGCGCCAGACCAAGCAGCGGATAGGCCACCAAAAACCAGCCTTTCTCGGACCATGGCATGCGCTGCCAGGCGCCCGCCTTGCGCCGCACCATGGTCATGAACCTGCAATACCGATCGCTCGCCACTGCGCCTGCTCCTTAAGCCAATCTTGCCTGACGCCCATCTTAACCGCGCAGCATAGCATGCAGTGTCGGCCTGACTTGCCATCGTGGAGTGCTTTCGTTACCGTACCAGGTTTTTGATGATCCTATCCTTATGAGTCAACCGGCAGGCCTGCGCCCCTTCCTGACCGAGTTCTGGCGCTTCGATCGCCGGGCGGCGCTGCTCACCCTGGGCCTGAACCTGGCCGGCGCCGTCCTGGAAGGACTGGGGCTCATGCTGTTGCTACCCCTGCTGACCTTGGCCGGCGTCTTCGGCGGCACGGCGGGCCCCGCCCTGTCGCTCCCCCTGCCCGCCGGCTTGACGCAGACGCTGGACGGACTCGCGCCGACCTACAAACTCTTGCTGATGTTGGGGCTCTTCGTCAGCCTGATTGCCCTGCAAGCGGTGGTTGGCCTGCTGCGGGAGCGGCACTCGCAACGCCTGCAACTGCGTTTCGTCGACCATCTGCGCGACACGCTGTTTGGCGCCCTGGCTGGGGCGCGCTGGCGTTTTCTCGCCCAGCACCACAGCAGCGAGTTCCTGAACGTGTTGACCACCGACGTCGCCCGGGTCGGCAATGGCACGCTGCACCTGTTGCTGTTACTCACCCAGTTGGCGCTGTTGCCGGTCTATCTGGTCGTGGCCTTCCAACTGTCGCCGCCGGTCACCGGACTGGCCCTGCTCACCGGGGCGGCCTTGTGGTGGGTGCTGCGCCGATCCCGCGATATGGCCAAGCAGAGCGGCACGGTGCTCAGCCGGGCCAACCAGGCACTGTTCAGCGAGATCCAAGAGTTTCTGGGCGCGCTGAAGCTGATCAAGATCCATGGCGAGGAAAACGGTTACCAGCGCCAATTCGCCCAGGTCACCACCCATCTTCGCGAACACCAGTTGGCCTTCAATGAGGTGCGCACCCGCTCGCAGCTGGCGTTCCGGATCGGCGGGTCGCTGGCGCTGGCCGCACTCACCTATGCCGCACTGGTCTGGGTCCAGTTGCCGGCCGCCAACCTGCTGGTGCTGATCGCCATCTTCTCGCGCACGTTGCCGCAGGTGTCCGGCATCCACATGGGACTGCAACAACTCTGGCACATGGCACCCGCGTTCGCCAGCTGGCAAGCGTGGGTGACGCGACTGCGCGCGCATCGCGATGAGTCGGCGAACGCCGTCGGCAGCGTCACCCTGACCGCCGGGCTGCACTTGAGCCAGATCGTCTACCGACACCCAAATGGCAGCCAGGCCATTGAAATACCTGATCTGCTCATCCCAGCCCGCCGCACCACGGCGATCATCGGGCAGACCGGTTCGGGTAAGACCACCCTACTGGATTTGCTCAGCGGGCTGAACGAACCCCAATCCGGCAGCATTCTGATCGACGGTAAGCCCCTGAGGGCGGATGCCGCCTGGCGGCGGCGCCTCGCCTATGTGCCACAGGACTGCGCCATCCTCGACGGGACCATTCGGGCCAATCTGACCTGGGGCGCGCTGGATGCCGATGACGCCCGGCTGTTGGCCGCCCTGGAGCTGGCCGCCGCCGCCCACTTCGTGCAGGGCCTGCCGCACGGCCTGGATACCTGGGTGGGCGAGCGCGGCGTGCGGCTCTCCGGCGGCGAAAAGCAGCGCCTGGCCTTGGCCCGGGCGCTCTTGCGCGAACCCGAACTGCTGATCCTGGACGAGGCCACCAGCGCGTTGGACCGAGCACATCAGCAGATCGTCATCGAGGCCCTGCGTCGCTTGCATGGCCGCATGACGGTGCTCATCGTCACCCACCGCGACGAGGAGATCCGCCACCTGCTCGACGGGGTGGTCCGCGTGGTGGCCGGCCGGGTGGGTGCCTGGGAACCGCTCGGCCGCCATGCCACCACTCATCTGTAATGACCCCTGCGGCGGAAACACGCAAGTACCATGCTCATCGTTCAATTATGTGACTTTGGCGTCGATGGCGACGCGCAATACCGGATGCATGCCCCGAGCCGGGCACTCGGCGCAATACCGGGAGTGACCGCGATCGACGCCCATTTTGCCCACCCGCGCGTGGCCGAATGGATCGAAACCGCCGACGTGGTGGTCATCCAGTTCTTCAATGACTGGGACCTGGTATCGCTGTGCGAACAGCGGCGCCGGGCGGGCAAGATCACGGTGTTCGAGGCCAACGACTATTTCTTCGACCTGCAGACTTGGAGCCCGATCGGCGCGGCCTGGAGCGACCAGACGGTGTCCGAACTCTACGCCCGACTCCTGGTGATCGCCGACGGCGTGCAGACCAGCTCCGCGGCCCTGGCGGACCGGTGGCGGCACCGCGGTGCCCGCCAGGTCGCGGTCTTTGCCAACCAACTGGTTGAGGTGGCACCCCTGCCCGCGCCGCCCAAGCGCCCCTTTACGCTCGGCTGGGCCGGATCGCCCGGCCATTTCGCGGACTGGTTCGCGGTGGCGCCGGTGCTGTCCACCTGGCTGGCCGGGCACCCGGACGCCCGCCTGGCGGTGATGACCAATACCACGGCAAAGGCCTTCTTCGAGCTGCCCGCGGAGCGCTATCAGTTCCAAGACTTCGGTTCACTCACCGACTATCTGACCTTTCTCACCGGGCTCGACGTGGGGCTCGCCCCGCTCTTGCCCACCGAGTACAACCGCTGCCGCTCGGATGTGAAATTTCTGGAATATGCCTCGCAGGGGGTGGTAGGCATCTATGCCGACCTGGACCCCTATCGCGGCGTGGTGCGGCCCGGCGAGACGGGCCTGCTCTACCGCACCCCCGACGAGCTCGTGGCCGGGCTCGATCGGCTCTATCAGGACCACGCCTACCGGGCGCAACTGCGGGCCCAAGCCTATGACTATGTCAGCCGGCAGCGGCGGCTGACCGATCATATCGGCGAGCGGCTGGCGTGGTATCGCGCGTTGGGCGCATCCGAGCGCGGCGGTGAGAACGGTTATTTCGCGGTGACCCTGTCGCCCAGCCAAAATGCCGCGCGCGCGGCGCTCGCCGATCCCGCCGTCGAACCCGCCGCCAAGCGCCAACAGTTGGAGGCGGAACTGGCGCGCGAACCCCGGCACCTGGAGTTTCTGCTGGCCACCGGGCGACTGTGCAACGACCTGAGACAACCGCAGGCGGCGCACGCTCACCTGACGCAGGCACTGCAACTCATGCCCGCCAGCGCCCAGGCACGCAGCGAACTCGCCCGCGCACAGTTGCTGGGGGGCGATCCGGCCCTGGCCCGGCGCACCTTGAGCGACACCCTGAGCACCACGCCCGACTATCTGCCCGGCTGGCAGTACCTGCTGCGCCTGGACGCCGTCACCCACCACGCCGAACGCAGCGCCAATGCGCGCCAGGCCATCGTGCGGTTCCCGCACTGCTACCCGCTGGTCCTCATGGCCATCGAGGGACTCCCCCCGGCGCCGGCCGCACTGGAACTCACCGCCCTGCTCGCCCGCATGGGTGCGACCCTGAGTATGCTGCAGCGCCCGCCGGCCCTGACCGCGGTGCGCAACGCCGTGGAACGCCTGCTCAAACAGGCACCCCTGGCAGGACCGACCGCCGCCGCCCTGCTGGCGCAGGCCAGCGTGCTCTTCCCGGAGTCGGCGCGGCTGGCCGGCTGGCACGGCGAGGTGCTGTACCGGTTGGGCGAGGCGGAGCAGGCGATCGGGCAGTTCGCCCGCGCGGCCGCCTTACGGGTGGCGGCGCGGGTGGAGCGTGACGAGTTTGCGGCCGAGGCGGCGTTGCCGCGGACCTGGCTCTTCGCCCATGACATCGCCGCCCAGCGCGAGCGCAACCCCTGACACCACGGCGTCACTGGCGAGCGACCGCTGGGCAAGCGCGCCGACGCTCCGGCCGTCAGCAATGGCCAATTGGGAGGGGTGCGAGTTGGCTGCGGTGGCAAGGGTACGAGCGAACAGCCCAATGTGTACGTCGAAGTATTACAAGAAAACCATTAAAAATTATCTTTCGCAGGACAAATGACTACAGCGACGCGGGGTCGGGGAGGTCGCCGCGCAACTCTGGTATTGCGGTGGAACCACAACGGCGGTTGCCTTTTTTTTCCGCTGCGCTATACTCAAAGGAGACGTATAACCCCAGCCAGGAGTAATGCCATGTCCAAGAAAACCATTCGCCCCCCGCATCAGTGGACGCGCCGCAACACGGTCGCAACCCTCCTGGCTGGGGGGGGCACTGCTCGGCGTCCCGGTCGTGGCGACGGCGACCGGCGCGACGGTGAGTTATGTTCAGAAGTCGGGGGGGGGCCTTGCCGTCACCGGGGCTCCCAGATCGGCCAGCCTTGGCCAGCTAAACCCCTTCACCGACAACTTTCTTGACCTGGTATTACCCAACAGCGGGACGAGCATCGTGACCGTTCGGTATGGCGGTGGAAATGGGACGTTCTCGGCAACACCAATCCCATTCATCCTCAACGGCAACGTCGGCGCCAATCCTTACTATGCGGCGATCGGCCAGGTCAACACCACGGGCACCGGTAACGACACCTATTTCGACATCGTCACGGCCAACCATGGCAGCCATAACATCAGCGTCTTGCTGGCCAATGGCAACAACGGCGACTTCAATACCGCGGTCGAGTACGACGCGGGCGCCGGCACGTTTCCGACGTCGGTCGCCTTGGGCGATTTCAATCGGGATGGCCAGACCGACATCGTCACGGCCAACTCGAGCAGCAATTCCGTCAGCGTGTTTCTTGGCGTTCTCAATGGCAACGGCACCTTCCCCGCGACCGGGACCCTACTGTTGACGAACGGGAACGCGCAATGGGTGGCCGTGTCCGACGTCAATGTCGATGGCAACCCTGACATCGTGGTCGCCAACGGGGTCACCAAGAATGTCGCCGTCCTGCTGGGCAACGGCTGCGGCGACTTCGCGGCGGCGGTGAACTACTCGACCGGCACCTCAACGCCCACGTCGATTGCGACGGCAGACTTCAATCTGGACGGATTCCCGGACATCGTGGTTTCCGACGCGACCGCGAACAGCAAGTCGGTCTTCATCTTCCTGAATAACGGGAACGGCGTCGGCGGTAAGGGCACCTTTGACACGGTGGGAAAGTTTCAATTTTCGTTCCCCAACCTATCCACTACGTCAGTGGTCGCTGGCGATATCAACAACGACGGCATTCCAGACATCGTCGCTGGCCAGAGCACCGGCGGCACACAGCCCCTGCTCGGTACGGGTGACGGCATCAATTTCAACATAGCCTCGCCCTCGACGGGGACAGCCTCCGACACCTACGCAGCCGTGGGCGACCTCGACAACGACTACAAACCGGATGTCGTCAGCGTGGGCCCCACCCTCGTAAACCCCGGGATCAATATCTCGTCCCTGTACGTGTCGTTCCTCGGCAACCTCATGTATATCAACCCCCCGTCACGCTCGACCGATAACAACTTCGGCTCCCCCACCTGGGGCGATACGACCCGGTATGTGATTCAATACAACTACTCGCCCAGCACCCCCCCTAACAACACCCCTTATCTACCATTCTGGGGGCAGTGGGCCGCGCGGTGGCCGGTCACACGCACCGCGCCCTATGACCACCTGATTGCCGATATGAAGGTCGCCCAAACGATCGCGGGTTGCCAAAATGGCGCGGCCGGCTCGCCCCCGGGCTATGGCGGTAGCGTCATAGCCTCCATTAGCCCGGCCCCAGCACTCCCGGCGGGTTCAACCGTCTGTTCGCGCCCCGCCCCCCTCCTTGAGCAGACAACCGGCGTAACGTACGACTATCGCATTTGGGCCATTGGCAAAGGCGGCACCAACAACGCTGCCTGGAGTGCGAGTGTGGCAACGCCCTTCACCCAGCAGCCGTAACCTCAACCCCATCGGCGCGAAGCGCGGCGGGACGGACCCCGCCGCCTGATCGAATCGGGTCGCCCCCTAGGGCCGGGTAACGCTCAGGTTCGGGCTGGCAGCAGACCATTGGTCGCCGACCTTGGCATAGACCCGGTAGATGAAGGTTTGACCCTTGGCATGTTCGCCCAGGCCCTCTGGGCGGTTACATTCAGCGCCCGGGCCCTGCGACTCGCAACCGGCCTTGGTTTGGGCGGCGGCCAGATCGATGGCGGGCACGCTGGCCGGCCACCGCCTGGCCCAGACACCCCAGCGCTCGCCGGCGGCCAGCCGCGCCTGCGTCGTGTACTGGATCGCGTAATGAGTCACCGTGGCACCCTTGGGCGGTACCAGGTGCAGACTGTCACCACTGAAGCTCAGGTCCGACGGCGGACCGAAGGCCGGGACATCGGCGTAAGCGGTGATGGAACCAGCCAGCAGGGCCACGGCGGCATAGCGGCTGACAAGCGAGGCACGGACGCTGAAGGTCATGATCGGGTTTACTCTCAAATGGCTATGGACGGCGCAGAGCATGGTACAGGACACCCCGCATTTCAAGCCCGGATTGGTCGACGGCGACGCCAACACGGAGCGACGGATTTCGCGGCACGGCGGTCCAGAAGGCCAGCCGACCAGGGGCACTTCGACGGGGGCACACCGTCCGGCGGCTGGTGCTGAACTCGCCGGCTCATTGAATCAATTGGCGGCGCCCCAACGGTTAGTCCAGGTGCGCCGCCCGGGGCTGCGACCGGGGCGTGTCAGACACGATGTTCAGAGACGCAAGACACCGTTGCGGACGGCCGCAGGAAACCGGTCGGCCTCATTGACCTGCTTAAGGCCCGCCGCGAAGGACTGGGCTTGGACGCTTCAATCACGCAAGAGAGAAACCCAAACCCCCAGCCGGGAGACTATCATGCCCAAGAAAGCGCTTCGCACCCCCGCTGCCTGGCAGCGCCGAAAGACGCTCACGACCCTCCTGGCCGGAGGCACCATACTCGCAATCCCGGCCTTGGTGATGGCGGCGCAAACCGTTGGCCCGAACCCTAAGTTCACTGGCCCCGTAAGCCCCCTAGGCCCCCCAATCACCGATTTCACGATCACACCGACACCCAACACGCTCGCCCTCGGTCTCATTGACAGCGATACGTTCGCAGACTTGGTGCTCCCCAACAGCACCGGGAATTCAGTGACCATTAAGCTGGGTAATGGCAATGGGACCTTCCAGGCCGAGGCCAGTTACACGACCGGCCTGATGCCCAACCAGGCGGTCATCGGCAGCCTCAATAACACGCCGGTCAGCGGCGGCACCGCCGACGGCTTCAACGACATCGTCACGGTCAACGCAGGGTCCGGCGCCGATAGCGTGTCCGTCTTGCTGGCCAATGGGAACGGCGGCGACTTCCCCACCCATGTCGAATACAGCACCGGCATCAACACGACCCCAACCTCGGTCGCCCTCGGCGATCTGAATGAAGATGGCGTGCTCGACATCGTCACGGCCAATTCGACCGCCAAGACCGTCAGCGTCTTTCTCGGCGTGCTCAATGGCAATGGGACCTTCCCGGCCAACGGCACCCAACTGGACACGGCCCCGGCCTCCGCCGCCACCAACCCGCGCTGGGTGGTGCTGGCCGACGTGAACAACGACAACCACCTCGACATCATCACCGCCAACTATGGCAACTCGACGGTGGGTGTCCTCCTGGGGACTGGCCTGGGTACGTTCGCGGCGGCGGCGAGCTACCCGCTCGGCGGCCAGGCCCCGGCATCGGTGGCGGTAGCGGATTTCAATGGCGACGGCTACCAGGATATCGTCACTGTCGACCCCAACCTCGGCAAGGCCTCGGTGCTGAAGAATAACGGCGCGTCCCCCGGTCCTGCCGGCAGCTTCGGCACGGCCGCGCTGGTTCCTGTCAACTTCGGTGCACCCAGTGCCGTGCTAGCCGCGGATGTCAACGACGATGGCATTCAGGACATCGTGCTGACCGACGCCGCGCTGAATCGCGTCTACATGTTGATCGGCAATTTGAGCGGCGGGTTTACCTCGGCGGGTGGTAGGATGGTCAATTTTGTGCAGGGGTCAGGCGCGGCTTACTCCAGTCTGTACGACATTAACAACGACGACAAACTGGACCTGATCACCGTCAATCCCACCGCCGGACCGCCGGCGACGGTCTCGGTGCGGATCAACACCTCAGACCTGGCCGTGAACTTCGTCGGCAACACCATGTATATCTCGCCCCCCGCACGCTCGACCGATAGCAACTTCGGCAGCCCGACCTGGGGCAACACCATCAGGTATGTGATTCACTACAACCGGCCGGCCCCGAACACCACACCGTACTGGGGCATGTGGGCCCAGCGGTGGCCGGTCACACGCACCGCACCGTTTGACCATCTGGTGGTTGATATGGCGGTGGCCCAAACCAAGGCGGGTTGCGAATCACTCGCGAGCGCGACGCCCCCGGGCTATGGTGGTACCGTCGTCGCCGCCACCACACCAGCCCTCCCCGGCGGTCCAACCGTCTGTTCGCGCCCCGCCCCGCTCAATGAACAGACCAGCGGCACCAGCTACAATTATCGCATCTACGCCCTTGGTGACCTGACCGCCGGCTGGAGTGCGGCGAGTGCAGTGACGACCTTCGCGCGGCCGTAACCTAAACCCGAATCGGCCTGCAGCGCGGCGGGAAGGGACCGGGACCCCGCCGTCTGATCGAACGGGGTCGCCGCCTGGGGCCGGGTGACGCTCACACCCGGGCTGGCAGCGGCGACACCAACACGGATTTGACTTAAAGACAGATGCCAGACGCCCCAAAAGCGTCTATCATTAGCCACGCTGGATTGATCGCTGGACTATTTTCCCGGAGGCACCCATGACCCACACAGACGAATCCCTTACCACCGGCAGTTTCTCACCCAAACAGCCATCAGCGATGTGCAACGGGCACGTGGCGGTTGAGACTGCCGGCCGCAAGCCTTACCAGGCACCTGTCTGCCAACGCCTTTCCCTGCCACAAGGTACAGAATTCAGGCCGATCGGCGTTTGGTCCGACGGGGGTAGTCCGTCTCTAGTGATGTCCTGAGCGCGCTGCGCCATTCAACCGGGCGGCGTCCCAGCGGTTAGTCCACTTGCTCCCCCGTGGCCGATCAACGGCCGCGAGGGGCGTTGTCGCCCATCGGCACATCCGCGATGCGTCGGTGGCCGTCTGGCGGCGCCTGGTGAATGCGGCTCGCTCCGAATGCCGGATGCCAGGTTGACCTGCACTTCGCGGTGGCTGGGTTGCGCCGGCGCCAGCCGACTCAAAACCGCTCAAGAAACAGCCCCACTCCCAGGCCACGCAACAGGATAGACGTCACCGCACCGGTGGTTTCAGGGCTCACGTCACGTTCCAGCCGGTGATAAATGTCGCGCATTTTGGGAATATCCAGCCACTCGCCGGCCAACGGATGTCTCTCCAAGCGAGTGAGCGCATCCTTTATGAGCGCGCCGTCTTGTTTTGCACGGTGGCCGATATCGGCCGCCTGGAGGCCCCGGCGCACGCCCTGCAGCACGGGCTCCGGCAGGTCGCCGGCCAGGCCGCGGCTGATCAGGGCACGTTGACGCCCATGGGACCAAAAGACCCAGTCCGGTATCCGCCAGCAAAATTCAATCAGTCTGCGGTCCCGCGTCGGGTCGCGGACATCCAATTGATGGGCGGCACCATTGTTCATCCACGTGGCCCCCAACGCGGCCGAATTGGCGATACCCAAGCGAAACCGCATGCGGTCCTGAGCGCCGACGGAAAAATCGGGAGAGTGGCCAACGGCGCGCATGCGGCGCGACAGTTGGACGCGCTGCGCCAGCGCCGGGTGGATCGCCGAGTAACCGCCCCAGGCGTCAGGACCAAGACCGCGCAGCACCAGGAGCGTCCGCCTTGCGGAGTCCAGGATAGGCTGCAAGAGCTGCCGCTTGATCAAGCGGGCGGGGCCTACCGGGGTATGGCGAAACGCGGCCACCAGCACACCCCAGCGACCGACCAGCAGGTCGGGCAGCAAATCCCCGGTGCCGGTCCATGAGACAGTGGCATTACCGCCCTGACCGGTCAGCAATACCCGGGCGCCACGTTGCTGCGCCTGACGCAAGATTTCCAGCATCCAATAGTAGTTAGCCGCCGTATTCTGCGGCTGATCGTGGATCTCAAGCAGCCGCTCCAAGGACGCCATCAGACTGACGCGCGCCGCGCTGACCGGGATGAAATCGATATTGCCGATGTGCTCGGCAACCGCCCGTGCCAGCGGACCCTCATCGCCCAGGCGGGTCGCCTTAGCGCCATCAGGCGCGAAACAGGGGACCGACGTATAGGCCAGCAGCCGTTCGCCGCCGGCGGCCAAGGCGGGCGCGGCGAAGGCCGCCACCGAGCTGGAATCCAGCCCCGAACTCAGCATCACGGCCACTGGCCGGTGGTCCTTTCGCAAGCGGTCGTTCACCACCCGGCGGTAGAGGTCGCGAAAGGCGCCGAGATACTCCTCGGCGGGAGCGGATTCAAACTGGCTCAATGCGTGCGGATGCCACCAGCGGTAGGCCCCGCTGCCGGCGGCCCCGGCGCGCAGGGCGTGCCCGCCCGCCAGGCGCCGAATCCCGACATAGGCGGTCGAGTCCGCCTCGCCCGGGTCAACAAAACTCGTCAGCAACCGCGCGATGTGATAGGCATCGGGCTGCCGCGGGACGCCAGGATGGGCCAGCACGGCCTTGAGGCTGGTGGAAAACACCAGCCGCCGGGGATCGCGCCAAAAGTACACACAGGTATTACCCGCCGCATCGCGCCCGATCCACAGGCAGCGGCGGCGCCGGTCCCAAATGGCGCAGACCCAGTCGCCCAGCAAGTGCTCGGCGCACCCCTCGCCCCACCGCCGCCAGGCCAGGGCTACCAGTCGGCTGTCGGGAAGCACGCGGCAGTCGGCGCACTCAAGCCCCAGTTCGCGGGCCAGGGCCTCGCGTGCATCCAGGCGAATATGACCCGCCAGCACCAGGTCCGGCTCGATCAGGGGCTGCTGATCGTGGGCATCCTCGAGCGTGACCCGCAGCAAGCGGGCCCCCAGCGCCAAGGGCCCATCCTGCCACTGGCCGGCGCCATCCGGCCCCCAGTCAGCCATCGCCCGGTCCATCGCCGCCATGGCCTCGCGGGTGGGGGCCGCGTTCGTGAGCGAGAGTTCGCCATACAGGCCAGACATACACGATGATCCATGATGAATGAGAATCGAAACCGTTGATCGCAGCCGCCGGTGTGCGGCCCGGTCAGGGCCATCACGCCTCGAGATAACCAAACCGCCGCATGGTCTCGGCGTGGTCG
>CAILVI010000519.1 GCA_903837595.1 uncultured Thiodictyon sp. | reverse complement strand
GACGAAGTAGACCCGCAAGATAGCATGATCAAAGCGCATTTTCAGGCCTTCACACCCCCTCGATGGCCGCGGCGAGGGTCTTGACCGCCAGGATTTCCAGCCCCTCCACCCCCTCCTTCGGGACGTTGCCCGCCGGCACGATCGCCCGGCGGATACCGTGCTTGGCCGCCTCCCGCAACCGGTCCGGGCCGTTGGGCACTGGCCTGACCTCGCCCGACAGCCCCACCTCGCCGAACGCCATCAGGTCCAGCGGCAGGGGCCGGTCGCGATAGCTGGACAGCACCGCCAGCACTACCGGCAGGTCGGCCGCCGTCTCGCTGATGCGCACGCTGCCCACCACATTGACGAAGACATCCTGGTTGAACATCCCCACCCCGCCGTGGCGGTGCAGGACCGCCAGCAGCATCGACAGCCGGTTCTGGTCCAACCCCAGCGCCACCCGCCGCGGATTGGCCAGCGGGCTCTCATCCACCAGTGCCTGCACCTCCACCAGCATCGGCCGCGTCCCCTCGCGCGTCACCATCACCAGGCTGCCGGGCACCGGTTCGTCATGGCGGGAGAGGAAGATCGCCGAAGGGTTCTTGACCTCGCGCAGCCCCCGGTCGCCCATGTGGAAGACCCCCAGCTCATTGACCGCCCCGAAGCGGTTCTTGATCGCCCGCACCAGGCGGAAGGGGCTCCCCGGTTCCCCCTCGAAATACAGGACCGTATCGACCATGTGCTCCAGCACCCGCGGCCCCGCCAGCGTACCCTCCTTGGTGACATGACCGACCAGAAAGACCGCCGTGTCGGCCCGCTTGGCAAAGCGCACCAGCTGCGCCGCGGTCTCCCGCACCTGGCTGACCGAGCCCGGGGCCGAGGGCAGCAGGTCTGTATAGAGTGTCTGAATGGAGTCCACCACCATGACCCGCGGGGCCTCCTGCTGCGCGAGCGTCAGGACACGCTCCACGCAGGTCTCCGCCAACAACCGAATACCGGCCCCGGTGACGCCCAGGCGGCGGGCATGCAGCCCGATCTGCTGGGGCGACTCCTCCCCGGTCACATAGAGCACCGATTGGGTCGCCCCCAGCGACTCGCAGGCCTGGAGCAGCAGAGTCGACTTGCCGATCCCCGGGTCGCCGCCCAGCAGGACCACCGAGCCGTTCACCAGACCGCCGCCCAGCACCCGATCCAATTCGCCGATCCCGGTGCCGATGCGCACCCGCTCCTCAGGCCGGAGGTCCGCCAGGGATTGGATCTCGGACTCCGCCGCGCCGACCGCACCGGCAAACCCGCCCCGCGCGGGGGCGCGGTGCGCCGACGCCATCGGCCGCGCGATCTCTTCCATGCTGTTCCAGGCCCCGCAGTCGGAGCACTGCCCGCTCCACTTCGGCTGCGCCGCCCCGCAGGCGTTGCAGACATAGGCGCCGCGGGGCTTCTGGGGTCCGGTGGCCATGGGTGGTGGTGCGCTCCTTAAGTGGTCAGTGGTGACAAGGTCGTCAGGCAGATGCTAGTGTCCGATCAAATCGGAGACAACGCTATGCTGACAGTCCAGGACCCAGCCGCCAAGGGCCAGCGGCTCAACCTGCGCATCAGGCCGGAGAACCGCGACCTGATGATCACACTCGGCGATCTGCGGGCGAGTCGATAGTCGCAGTACAATTGGGGCCTGCGACCCACGGACCCGAGTCATCCTCATGCCTGCCGATACCTTCTCTTGGCTGCATCTGACCGACCTCCACTATGGACTCAAGGGACAGGACTGTCTCTGGCCCAATCTGCGCCAGCCCTTCCTGGATGACCTGGGGGCACTCGCCGAGCGCTGCGGCCCTTGGGATGCGGTGCTCTTTACCGGCGACCTGGTGCAGTCGGGGGAGTCCGCGCAGTTCCAGAACATGCAGGCGGAGGTATTCGGGCCAATCTGGGACCGGCTCGCCGGGCTTGACTCCATTGACGCGGTCTTGCTGGCGGTCCCGGGCAATCACGACCTCTACCGCCCGAACCCACGTGAGGACAATGCCGCCATCGATACCCTGCTGGAACCGGACGGTTTCCAGCGGATCGCGGGGAAATTCTGGGACAACCCAGACGGCGCCTATCGCCGGGTGATCAACGACGCCTTCGCGGCCTATGAGGAGTGGTGGGACGCCACCCCTCACAGGCCAGACGGGCTGACGGCCGGCACCCTGCCCGGCGACTTCGCGGTGACCATCGAGCGTGGCGGACGCTCTATCGGCCTCATCGGACTCAACACCACCTTCCTCCAACTCGACGGCAGCGAGTACCAGGGACGCCTGGTCTGGGACGCCCGTCAATTGCACGCACTCTGTCCGGACGGCATCGACACCTGGACCCGCCGACACGACGGCTGCCTGCTGCTCAGCCACCAGGGTCCGGGCTGGCTGACGCCGGAGGCCCGGAAGCACGGTGCGACCGAGATCGCCCCGCCGGGACGCTTCGCCGTCCATCTGTTCGGCCACATGCACGAGGCCGCCATCGAGTACATCCGCCGCGGCGGCGCGCGGGAATCGGTGCGTCTGTGCCAGGCGTGCTCGGTCTTTGGAATGGAGAAATTTGGCGAGCCACCCAAGGCGCAACGCGCCCACGGCTACACCGCCGGGCGCGTCATCTTCGGCGCGGACCTTACGGAGCTACGACTCTGGCCGCGCATTGCCACCAAAAAGACCGGCGGCTGGCGCTTCATCCCGGACCACGAACACGGCGTACTGGAGTCGGACGAGGGCACCGCCGCCGAGCCGGTCGCCGCCCGGACCCGGCTTGGCGCCACCCAATCGGTCAGGACCGGGTCGGCCGCGGCACCATCACCGCCGACCCAGGTCCACACCGGACCCCGTTCGATGCTGCCCAGCCGCCGCCCCTTTTTTGGCCGTCGCGTGGAGCTTGAGAGGATCGGACACTACCTGAGCCCTGAGCACCGCGGCTGGGGTGTGCTGCTCGACGGTGCCGGCGGCGTGGGCAAGACCGCGTTGGCCCTGGAAGCCGCGCATCGGGCGCCGGCCGAGCGCTTCCCGCTCAAACTCTGGGTCACCGCCAAGGGCCGGGAACTGCTCCCGGACGGGGAGCAGCAACTCCACCACCACCGGGTCGACGGCTTCGACTCCATGCTCGCCGAATTGGGCCGGACCCTGACCCGGGACAACATCCCCCGCGCCGATCCCAAGGAACGTTCGGGTCTGCTGCGCCGCGCCCTCTGCGACCAGCGCGCACTCGTGGTACTCGACAACCTGGAGACCTTCAATCGGGAGGAGCAGCGCCTGGTATACGAGTTGCTGGATTGGCTGCCCGACACCTGCCGCGCCATCGTCACCAGCCGTCGCGCCGGCAGCTCCGCCGCCCGCACCATCCGACTCGACCGGCTGGAGCGGGAGGCGGCCGACGAGTTGCTGGCGGAGTTGGGCAAGCGCTGGCGCCCCATCCAAGACTTGAGCCTGAACGAGCGCGATCGGCTCTATCTGGAGACCGGCGGCAATCCATTGCTGATCACCTAGACCGCTGGCCAGCTTGGAGTGGACCGAGGACGCTGCCGAACCGTCGATGAGGCCATCGGGCGACTGCAGGAGGCCCATCGCCGACAAGGAATCAACGAGCATAACGACCCGCTGGAGTTCGTCTTCGGCGACCTGATGGACACCTTCACCCCGGCCGAAACCGCGGTCCTCACCGCGCTGGTCCATTTCACCAGGCCGGCACGCCTCGACTGGCTCTTGCCCCTCGCCAGACTCAGCGAGGAGGCAGCCAGGACCGCATTGGACGACCTACGCGGCCGCGCGCTGCTGCTCGAGGACCAACGGGGCGACACCTGGTTCCTGCCGCCGCTGGCCGCGCGGTTTCTGCGGCGGGTACGGCCCGTGGCAGTGGGTGAGAGCGGGGAACGGTGGGCGCAGCGGGCCTATGCGCTGATTCAGGTCCATTGGCACAGTTCAGGCGCTTGCGCGCGCAAACGCGCCGTTGCTCTACAACTACGCGGCCAGGGACATACGGCGGCGATGGACTATCCAGCTGCAATCGCTGACTTTCGGGAGTCGCTGGAACTCTACCGCGGCCTATCGCCGACAAGCCGTGCTGTCGCAGTTGTACTCCGGGTTTTGGGTCAGGTATTCAGGATATCCGGCCTGTTCGACGCGTGCGAATCGCATCTCAAGGAGTCTCTCACGATGGCCCGTTCTCTTCCCGATCCACGGACGGCCGCCATCTCTACGGGTAACTTGGCCTTGTTGGCGCTGGACCGCGCTCAATGGGCTGAAGCGGAGCGGCTGGCCCGCGAGTCGATGGGCTTGGTCGAGTCACTCGGACACAAGCAGTGGATAGCGTTCGTCTGTCGAATTCTCGCCCAGTCCCTGGCCCGCCAGGGCCGCGGTGCCGAAGGCCGCTGTCACGCCGGGCGGGGGGTGGCGATTTTCACTGAACTGCGCTCGCCGGAACTGGCCAAGGCCGAAGCCGTGTTGACCGAGTGTCAGTGAGCGCCCTGGGAGCCCCGACACCCTGTCGGCGAGGCAGGCAGGGCAGATAAGGCCCGTGCTCCAGGGCTCGATTCACTAAGCAATCAAGGTCTTACAGAAGCGATGACGATGGGTTTCGCTGCGCTCTACCCATCCTACGGGTTCCGAAGCTTGAAAAGCCGAAATCGTCGACTAAGGCACCGCAGGCGGCGCGTCGAGCTTCGGGAGGCAGAGCGTCCCGGACACAGGTTACCAAGCGGAGCTTGGTAACCAGGGATCAAGGGCTAAGCGTCCTGGCCACGCGGAGGCCGACATCAGGGCTGCGCACGCCGGAGCCGTCCCGGTTGCGCAGCGCGGAGTGCAGGAGCCACGGGGCGTCGCGCCAGGAACCGCCGCGCACCACGCGCAGCCCACTGCTTTTGCAGGAATCCCGCCATTCCGAGCCATTCTGCGGGGCACCCGTATAGTCCTTATGCCAACAGTCCTGTACCCATTCAATGACGTTTCCATGCATGTCATACAGCCCCCAAGGGTTGGCGGGATAATGCCCCACCGGCTGAGTCTTCCCTAGAGAAACGCCGGGGTTGTCACCGCAGGCGGCATCATCCGCGCTGGTGCCGTCGCAATTGGCCTGACTGGAATTGATGCAATCGCCGGTGCTGAAGGCGGTCGTGGTCCCGGCACGGGCGGCATACTCCCATTCTGCCTCACTGGGCAATCGATAGGCCTTGCCGGTCTGGCGGCTGAGCCAGGTCACATATTGTTGGGCGTCGCTCCACGAGACATTGATGACCGGGCGGCTACCCCGCCCCCATCCCGCGTCACTGGGACGCCGGCTACAACCGCCGGCGGCTTGGCAGGCATCCCATGCGTCGAAGGTCACCTCAAATTTCCCCAATTCAAAGGCAGCGACCTGCACCCGATGAGCGGGCTTCTCGTCGTCGCCGCACGCCTTCTCGTCCGGCCGGCAGCCCATGGAGAAGCTACCGGCAGGTATGAGGACCATCGCCGGCTCGACCACCGACTGGCGGTCCACCGCGGGTGTCGGGCGGACCTTGGGTACCGGCGGCGCTTTCTGCTGCGCCGGTTGCGGCGGCGGCCGCTGCGGCTTGGGTGCCGCGGGCTTTGGCGGCGGCTTGGCCGGCGCGGTTTGTCGCTCGTACTGCTCCATCAACCGGCGCACCTCCGGGTCTTGCGGCTCGGCTACAGCAACCATAGGCAACGTCAGGCCCAGTAGCATCAGACCCGGCATCCAATCATGTAGAGTCATCGCTCGCCCTCACCATCATACTCGTTAGACTGCGCATCGATTCAATTGCGTTGACCTGCCAGCCGCTCCCGCAGTTCGGCAACCTCGGGGGCCAGTGGGTCCCACTGCCGCATATCATCCAATACCAGCTTGGCCTTGTCGGCACGGCCCTGCTCCAGAAAGGCGCGGGCGGCGGCGTGCAGCTTGACGGTCCGCTCCCGCCGGAAGGCGGCCACCGCCCCATCGCGATCCCAGGTCTTCGCATCATCCAGCGCCCGCAGCGCAGCCGCGATATTGCGTTTTTCCAATAACCCCTGGGCCGCCGCCAACTGGAGTTTCAGCTTCTTCTGGCCAGCCTCGCGCACCACCGCCAACGCCTGCTCTACCTCCGCCCGGTACCCGCACCCGTTGGGCGCACAGTCATCCAGATAGGTTTGGTACGCCGCCTCGCGATTCGCCGTCTCTGCGGTCTTAAAGGCACGCTCGTCGGCGTCTTGACGGTCGGCTGCTGCCTTGGCCGTTGTCTCTGGCTGGACGATGGGCTCCCGTTCGGCGCGCTCCCGTTCGGCGCGCTCACGGGCCTCGGGCGCCGTGACCAGGGCGGTCAGGCGTTTCAGTGCCTCGCCCTGATACCCACAGCCGTTCGCCGCACAGGCCCCCAGATAGATACGATACCCCTGCTCGGTATCGGCCTTGCGTGCGGCCTCAAAGGCCCGCTCATCGGCGGCTTGCCGTTCATCCGCGACCTGGCGCTCTTGCTCGAACTTAAGATGCGCTGCCACCCGCGCAAGGCGCTCATGCTCCGCGCGCTCCCGGGCCTCGCGCTCCGCCACCAATGCATTCAGGCGCTGTTGTGCCTCCACCCGGTGCCCACACCCGTTGACCGCGCAGTTGGCCAGATAGGCGTGATACCCCGCTTCGCTGCCGGCCCCCAGTGCGGTCTTGTAGGCACTATCATCAGCGTCCTGGGGGTTCTTGGGCAAGAGGAGCCAACCAGCGAACCCCACGGCAACGGCCACGAGGAACAAGGCGCCGCCGATGAGCCCGATCCGCCCCCGGGTCACTGCGCCTTGACCGGCCACGGCCCCGCCGGCTACCGGCCAGCGCAACAGGAGGTCGTCCAGACTCGCGGGCCGCCGCGCCGGATCGGGCGCCAGCATCGCGGCCAGCCAGGGCCGCAGGACAGAGGGCACCCGACTCAGATCGGGCTCGCCCTGACGGGTGAGCACAGCCGCCTCGAGGGTCGTGCCCATCTTCAGCGGTCGACCCAGGGCGGCGGCGGCCAGTACCAGCCCCAGGCTATAGATATCTGAACGCGCATCCACCTTGCCGCCGAACATGCCGAACTGCTCCGGGGAGGCGAACAGGTGTTTACCGGCGAAGGACGATCCGATGATGCTCTGAGTTCCCGGTTGCGTGAGTTTACTCAGGCCAAAGTCGATGAGCTTGGCGGCGGCCACCTGGCCGCCGGGCAGGATCACGTTGTCCGGAGCCAGATCGCGGTGGACGGCCCCCTGGCGGTGGGCCTGCGCCAACCCGCCGGCGAGCCGGTCGCGCAGGGTCAAGACCTCGTCCACGGACAGCGGACCCTGGTGAATCCGCTCCGCGAGTGAGGGTCCGTCCGCATATTCCATGATCAGATAGTCCCGACCATCATGGTCCTGGACGAAGCCGTCGTAACTCACCACGGCATCGTGGCGCACCCCGCGCAGGACCCTGGCCTCGCGGTAGAAGAGGTCCATCGCCTGACGGTTGGCCACCATGAAGGGCCGGATCACCTTCACCGCGTGCAGGGTGCCTAGCTTGGCATGACGGGTCAGGTAGACCTCGCCCATACCGCCGCCCCCGAGTTGGCGTTCGACCCGGTAGGTGTTGACCAACACGGTGCCGGGGGGGATGCCGAAGGGGGATGCCAGATCGGCGGTGGAGTTTGGGGATACAACGCCAGCCGACGCCTCGGAGCCGGTCACGGACGGTTCGGGGTGGCGCTCCAGCCAGGGGGAATCGGATGGACTAAGGATATTCGTCGCGTGCGACGCGCGACCGTCCACCACTTTGTTCGCTTCGTCGTTCATCTGCCCCCGATCGCTGCGGTCGCATACCCCGTGAAATGACCGGCCGCGAGCGGGGGCGCCAGACAGGGGGATGGCCCCAGGTCCCCCGCAACGCCGATTGGCCAGCCCGGAGCGTAGCATTGTAACTGACTACACCGGCCACGGGCTCCAGACTGCCGCCGCGGGGTGCGATCAGACGTGATGTAGTCAGCGAAATCGCCCGTCGTCGGGTGGCAGCGCGCGGACTTCAGCGCTGAGCGCCTGACCGATGCGTCACACCGCCCAGCGGTGTGACGAGAGCGGCGCAGCGTCAGCTTACCACTCCTTAAACGGCCGGCGCGCCAGATTGGCATTGGAATAACGCAGATCGTCGGTGACATCCAGCCCCAACCAGGAGGGATGCTCGAATGATTCGTGCTCCCGCTTCAGCTCGATCTCGGCCAACACCAGGCCGGCGTTGTCGCCGGTAAAGACGTCCACGTCCCAATAATGGGCGCCGCAAGGGACCCGATAACGCATCTTGTCGATCAGCGGCAGGATGGTGAGCTCGCGCAGCATGGCCTCGCCATCCGCCGGGGGGATGGCGTATTCGAACTCGCTGCGCACCAGGCCGCGGGGCGGACCCTTGATGGTGAGGAAGGCGGCACCGTCGCGCATGCGCACCCGCACCGTGAGGTCCCCGCTGGTCGCCAGATAGCCCTGGAGGATGCGCCACTCGCGCTCCACTGCACCGCGCCAGGACTCATTCTTGACCAGGAACTTACGCTCGATCTCCAGTGCCATGACTCACACCTCCACACGCTCGAAGAGTGCCATCGATTCCACATGCGCCGTATGCGGAAACATATCCATCACCCCGGCGCTGACCAGCCGATAACCCAAGGCATTGACCAGCCGGTCCGCGTCGCGCGCGAGCGTGCTGGGATGACAGGACACATAGCAGATCTGCTGCACCCCCAGACGCGGCAGCCAGTCCAAGACCTCCAGGGCGCCGGTCCGTGGCGGGTCCAGCAGCACCTTGTGATACTGCCCGCGCATCCACGGTTGGTCGGTCAGGTCGGCATAGAGGTTGGCCGTCTCGAAACGGGCGTTGGTGATACCGTTGCGCCGGGCGTTGGCCGTGGCCCGCGCGATGAGCCCCTCCTCCGCCTCGACCCCCACCACCTCGCCGGCCCGGCGCGCCAGCGGCAGACTGAAGTTGCCGAGCCCGCAGAAGAGATCCAGCACCCGCTCGTCCGGTTGCGGGTCGAGCAGGTCCAGGGCCTGATCCAGCATCAGACGGTTGAGCTCCAGATTCACCTGGGTGAACTCGGTCGGCGCGAACACCATGCGCAGGCCGACCTTGGGCAAGTCGTAATGCAGTTCCACCTCATGGCCCGGCAAGGCCCGGATGGTCTCCACCCCGCCCTCCTGGAGATAGCAATGGAAGCCATGGTCGTCCGCCAGCCGTTGCAGGATGTCGAGGTCCGCCGCGCTCGGCGGGGCCATCACGCGGAACACCAGCACGCAGGGGCCATCCCCCATCGCCACCTCGATCTGCGGCACCTGGTCGCGGATGCTCAGGTGATCGATCGCCTCCGCCAGGACCACGAGGCGCTCGCCCACCTGCGGATGCAGCACCTCGCAGCGGCGCAGATCGGCCAGATAGGGCGTGCCGCGCTCGCGAAAGCCCACCAGGGTGCGGCCCTTCTTGACCACGTAACGCACCCCCAGGCGCGCCTTGCGGCGGTACCCCCAGTGACCGGCGACGAGCGGCGGGAGCCAGGCGGCGGGGCTGACATGGCCGATGCGCGTGAACACATCGGCGAGCGTCTCCTGCTTGATGCGGATCTGGGCGGCCGGGTCCAGGTGCTGAAGGTTGCACCCGCCACAGATACCGAAGTGCGGGCAGCGCGGCTCGACCCGGTCCGGCGCGACGCGCAGCACCTCCACCGCCAGCCCCTCATCGAAGCTGCGCTGGAGGCGAGTATAGCGCATCCGCACCCGTTCCCCGGGCAGAGCATAGTCGACGAAGGTCGCCTTGCCGTCGAAGTGAGTGAGACCCCGGCCCTCATGGGTCAGGCCCTCGATCTCGACCTCGATCTCGGGCGGGAGTGGTTTGCGCTTTCTGTTTGACAACTGAGTGTTCCTGAAATCCAGAAAAAATGATTGGCGCGATCTTAGGTGATTTCCGGAACGCCCGTTACCACCAACGATCGGATCGGATGAAGGTGCGACTTAAGTCGCACCGACATTATGCGAATGATTCGGACATCTTCTTAGTCCGGAAAGACCCCGGTCGACAGGTAGCGGTCCCCGCGATCACAGGCGATGGCGACGATCACCGCGGCACTCACCTCAGAGGATAGCCGCAGCGCCGCCGCCACCGCGCCGCCGGAGGAGACACCGGCGAAGATGCCCTCGCGCGCGGCCAGCTCACGGGTGGTCTGCTCGGCCTGCGACTGGGACACATCAATGATCCGGTCCACCCGCGCCGGGTCATAGATGCGCGGCAGATAGGCGGCCGGCCAGCGGCGGATGCCGGGGATGTTCGCCCCCTCCGCCGGCTGCACGCCGACGATCTGCACCGCGGGGTTCTGCTCTTTGAGATAGCGCCCCGTGCCCATGATGGTCCCGGTGGTCCCCATGGCGCTCACAAAATGGGTCACACGTCCGGCCGTGTCACGCCAGATCTCAGGACCGGTGGAGGCGTAGTGGGCGGCCGGATTGTCCGGGTTAGAGAACTGATCGAGCCGCACCCCCTCCCCGCGCGCCGCCATGGCATTGGCCAGGTCGATGGCCGCCTCCATGCTGCCCGCACGCGGCGTCAGAACGATCTGCGCGCCGAAACTGCGCATCACCGCCCGGCGCTCCACGCTCATGTGCTCGGGCATGATCAGCACCATCCGATAGCCCATGATGGCCGCGGCCATGGCGAGCGCGATCCCGGTGTTGCCGCTGGTGGCCTCGATCAGGGTATCGCCGGGGCCGATCTCGCCCCGCTCCCGCGCCCGCCGGATCATGTTCAGGGCGGGGCGATCCTTCACCGAGCCCGCGGGATTATTGCCCTCGAGCTTGACCAGGATCAGATTGTCGGACGCCGCGGGCAGCCGCTGCAGCCGCACCAGCGGCGTGTTGCCGATGCAGGTTTCGATGGTGGGCGCAGTCGGCCGAGCGACGGCAGGAGATGGCGCAGAGGTCTGGGTCATGAGGGTTCGGGCAGGTCGACAGAGAAACTATCCCGCGATTGTGCATCAGCGCCGCCAGGCAACCAAGCCGGGAACCAATCTTCAGACTTGAGATGACGAGCAAGGCCGGCGCGCGGCCCCCTTTTCACGCCGACGGCCGGTGAGGCATGATGCCCGCATGAACACCCAAGCGCCGATCCCAGACCCCTGCCCCTGCGGCAGCGCCCTCGCCTACCCGGACTGTTGCGGCCCACTGATCGCCGGGACGCAACTCCCGCCGACCGCCGAGCGGCTCATGCGCTCGCGTTACACCGCCTACACGCGGGGCGAGGCAGACTACCTGCGCGCCACCTGGCACCCCACCACCCGGCAGCAGGGCGTCGCCCTGGATGAGACTGTACGTTGGCTCGGGCTCAAGATCATGGCTACGCAGGCGGGCGGAGCGGACGACCAGCACGGGCTGGTGGAGTTCGTTGCCCGCTACAAGATCGGTGGGCGCGCCCACCGGTTGCACGAGCGCAGCCGCTTCAAGCGCTTGCAGGGGCGCTGGTTCTATGTGGATGGCGAACTGCCGCCGTCCTCTGACCCTTAAACGACACGGCCGATTGGCGCCGCGGCCGCCGGGGCATCAACGATTGCAACCTAGAGTGACACATCGAACATGCAACGCTACACGCTCACCGAATATGCCGACGCCTCGTCCGCGACCCGTGACGTTTACGATGACTTCATGCGCACCACCGGGGCCACCAGCGTTCCGGTGTGGCTGAAGAGCCTGGGACACAGCGCTGCGCTGACCCGCGCCTATTGGGAACGGGCCAAGGGCACCCTGTTTTTCGGAACGGTGCCGCTGCCGCTCAAGGAGATGATCGTATTCGCCGTTTCCGGCCTGCACGGCGCCCGCTACTGCTCCGCCTGCCACGCCCAAAATGTGCTGAGCCTAGACAAGACCTTGACCTTCGAGGACTTGCAGCGCTTTCTCCAGGGCAGTGCCGACTTCCAGTTGCCCGCCAGCTACCGCAGTGTCGTGCGGTTCGCCGACAAGGTGGCCCGCAATCCCAACGGACTCACGGACGCCGACTTCGAGGAGCTCATGGATGAAGGCTTCAGCCGGGAGGAAATCTACGAGGTCATTGCGGTGATCGATATGGCCTCCATGTTCAATATCTACACCAGTGCACTGCGACTCGACCTCGACCCGGAGTATCGCGCCATACTGTGACACCCGAATCCGCTGGCGATGCCCCCGCCATGAGCGGCGGCATTCATTGGACGAAGCGCGCGGCACAGCAGCTGGTGCGCTATGAGGCGTTGTTCCATCTGCTCGAGGACATCCAGGCGGTTGAGAGCATCGACGACATCGCGCGGCAGGTCGCGGCGCAGTGGAAATACTTCGCCAATGTCGCCGCCTGGCGCCTGGTGGTCGAGAACGACGGCGGCTACCTGGTGATCGACGGTGTGCGCGGTTCGGCCCAAGTGGCAACCGAGCAGGCGCTCTCCCCCTGGGACGCCTATCATTGGGAGCGGCAACGCCCGGAACGCTGGTCGATGCCCGAACCGCACTATAACGTTGCCCCGCCCAAGCACCTGGCCGCGCCGGCCATCAGCGAGATTATCGTGTTGCCCGTGGTCGGCGCCGGACGCTGCATCGGCCTGTTGAGCGCCGCGGCGCGCCATGAGCCGTTTAGCGACATGGACCAGAAGTTCATCCGCATCTTCGGCGGCCATCTGACCGACCGCGTCTCCGGTATTTTGTTGCGCCAGCAGGCCATGCAGACGCTCATCGACAAGGCCACCTACGACGCCCTCACCGGTCTGCTGAACCGCGGCAGCGTCATTGAGCGGCTGGCCGGCCAGCTCGCGGTCGCCAGGGACTCAGGACTAACGCTGGGCGTGATCAGCGGCGATGTCGATTTCTTCAAGAACATCAATGACACCTACGGCCACTGGGCCGGGGACGCAGTACTGCGCGAAGTGGCGCGCCGGCTCCAGGCGCAGACGCGTGCGCTCGACAGCGTTGGGCGTTACGGTGGCGAGGAATTCCTCATCGTGCTCTACCCCTGCACGGCGCAGGAACTCGCACAGGCCGCCGAACGCTTGCGCCGTGCCATCGCCGACACGCCGTTCGCCATTGATGGGGAGGTGCCGGGGGACTTGGCGGTGACCATCAGCCTAGGGACGGCCAGCACCACCGGACAGGCGCAGATCGCGCTCGAGGCCCTGCTCAAGCTCGCCGACCAGGCGCTATACCGTTCGAAGGCCGACGGGCGTAACCGCGTCAGCGCCGCCGGGCCGCCGGATGCAGAAGATTGAAAACAGTAACCAAAGGAGACTGATTCATGACCCGGCCATGCGCGCCACGAACCACTGCATTGCTCTCGTTCGTCCTACTCGGCGGCAGCGCACTACTGTCGGGCTGCGCCTGCGACCCCACCCGGGGTTCCTGGCACCCCGACGGGCGGATCGAGACCCCGAACGGCAAGCCGTTCACCCTGTCCACCAAGGAGAAGAAGCTCCTGATCGCACCCGGCAGCCTGACCATCACCCCGGTGGAGAACGACTGTGCCCCGCGGCTCGACATCGGCAACGGTAGCGACAAGATCAGCCTCCCGCTGCATACCGGCGAAATGACCCGGCACAGTGGGATCAGCATCATGGGCGTGACCCACAACGGACTGTCGGCCAACATCGTCGGCAACTGGAATGACATCGCTCAAGGGCGCCCGCACGAAAGCTACACCACTGAGTCATGCACCACGTACGGATACTGCGCGAAACAAGAGACTGAAAAGGAATGCCATGAGGGCAAGTGCAAGCGTGAAACGCATACCAGACATGGGCATTACTCAGACTGCCCGGGCAGCCGTCCAGTCACCATTCGCTATGACTATTTCAAGCGGTCATACCGCCTCGACTTCCTTAATCCACAGAACACCAGGGAGAAGTTCGGGACCTATGAAGGCATCACCGGGTCATTTGAACAGGAGATCGACCGGCTGACCGGCCCCTGCATGGCGTACTGAGTCGCTCGTCGCGGCCGGGGGGCCGCTCCTACGCCGTAGGAGCGGCCCCCCGGCCGCGACGCCCCCGACGCTCAGCCGCCCCCGGCCGCCACCGCCGCCGGCACCTCGGCCGTGTATTGCCACTGCACCGGGCGCTCACCATTCACCGCCGACTCATCGACCAGACAACCGGTCACACCGCTCATCGACGGCAGTTCAAACATCGGCCGCTGCAAGAGCCCCTCTAACACGCTGCGCAGCCCCCGCGCCCCGGTGCCGCGGGCGATGGCCTTGCGGGCGATGGCGGTCAGGGCCTCGGGGGAGAATTGCAGCGTGGCCCCCTCGAAGAGAAACAACTGCTGATACTGGCGCAACAGCGCATTGCGGGGCTCGGTCAGGATGCGCACCAGGGCCGCCTCGTCCAGGTCGTGCAGGGCCACCACCACCGGGAAGCGGCCGATGAACTCCGGGATCAGGCCGAACTGGCGCAGGTCGTCCGGCTGGGTCTCGTCATAGATGCGCGCGGTGGCGTGCGGGTCCACCTTGGCCGTCATTTCGGAATGAAAGCCGATGCCCGCGGGCCCCGGCTCCAACCGTCGGCGCAGCACGCGCTCCAGCCCGGCGAAGGCCCCGCCGACCATGAATAGAATGTTGCGGGTATCGATCAGCGGCGGCTCACCCGCCTCCTTGCGGCCCTTGAGATTGATCTTGACCTGGGTGCCCTCCACTAGCTTGAGCAGCGCCTGCTGCACACCCTCGCCGGAGACGTCGCGGGTGCCATGGCTGTTCTCACCCACCCGCGCCAGCTTGTCGATCTCATCGATATAGACGATGCCCCACTCGGCCAGGTCCTTGTTGCCGCCGGCCGCGTCCAGCAGACGGGCGATGATGCCCTCCACGTCATCACCCACATAGCCGGCCTGGGTCAGGGTGGTGGCGTCCGCGATCACAAAGGGCACCCCGACGATGCGCGCCAAGGTGGCGGCGAGCAGCGTCTTGCCGGTGCCGGAGGGGCCGAGCAACAGGATGTTGGACTTGTCGATCTCCACCCGGTCGCTGTCGTCCAGGGCACGCCGTGGGGACTTGGACTCCACCGCCAGGCGCTTGAAGTGGTTGTGGACGGCCACCGCCAGGCACTCCTTGGCCGACTCCTGACCGATCACATAGCGATCGAGTTGGTCCTTGATCTCCTGCGGTTTAGGCGGGGCCTTGTGGGGTCCGTTGAGCGCGCGGCAGCGCCCCCAACTGGTGACCACCTGATGGGCCAGGGCGACACAGGCCTCGCAGATGTGGCCGTCGATCCCGGCGATGAGCGGCGTGTCGACCCCCTGAGGGGCGCCGCAAAAGGAACAGCTGTGGAGTGTGTCGTTCATGCCGCCGCCTCCTCGCTCTGAACCGAATCGGCCGACGTGGCCGCCTGTCGTCGTAACGCCTCGAGCCACGCCTGCTGACAGCGGCGCGCGACCCATTTCTCCAATACTTGGCGGATCTGGGGCTGTGCTTGACTGAATGGGATGGAGCGCGGCGGCGCGATGTCCTCGCACAGCAGCAGATGGAAGCCCATTTCGGACTCCACTGGGCCGCTGATCTCACCTGCCTCCAGTGCAAACAGGGCCGCATCGAGCGCCGGGTACAACTGACCGGGGACTACCTCCCCCAGCCGCCCACCCTCGGTGGCCGTCGGGCACTCGGAGTGTCCGCGCGCCAGGGCCGCGAAACGCTCAGCGCCATCGTCCGGCGGCCCCTGCAGACGCTCGCTCAGTTGCTCGATCCGCGCCAAGGCGACGTCGCGCCGGTTCTCGGCAAAGTCGTCGTTCACCGTAATCAGCAGATGGTGGGCGGTGCGCCGCTCCGGGACGCTGAACCGCTCCGGGTGGGACTCATAGAAGCGGCGCTCATCCAACTCGGTGACCGCAGCCGCACGGGCGGCCACCCGGCTCATCGCCCCATCGAAAGTCAGTTCGCGTTGCAGGGCCAGGCCCAGGGTCTTGAGATCGAGTCCGTTGCGCTCCAGGTCTGCGGCGAATTCCGCCGCATCGGCATAGCGCGCAAGCAGCTGCGCAACCGCCTCTTCGACCCGCGAGGCGGGAATGATCAGGTCACGCACCTCCTGGGAGCCCAAGACCAGACACTCCAGCTCAAAGGTCCGGCGCGCCAGCCGCGTCACCTCCGCCAATTGCTCGGCTGTCAGGTCAGCCACGCCGACCTGGAAGCGCTCAGCGGCGGCACGCAACAGGTGATAGCGAAACTCGGGCCGGTCAGTCATCGGATCAGTGGATATCGGGTGGCTGTGTGATTGGCCCATGGTATTCATCCTGGCTAGCAGTTCAAGATCATCGTAGGGTGGATAAGGCGCGCGTAAGACGCTTGCGGACCAGGCACAGGACTTGATCGCGCCGCATCCACCAGCCGCTTGAGGTGGCTGCAATGGTGGATGCGCTACGCTTATCCACCCTACCGCCTCTGACCACCGTGCACCCTACAACCCGTCATCCACGCCCACCCCATCCAGCGCCGACTCTGGCACCTGGAGCGGATTCGGCCCCTCGAACCACACGTGATAAGCGACCCCGCCCGGGGCATCGCGGATCACCTTCAGCACCTCCCCCGCGGCGCCCCGCTCCACCAGCACCTTGCCGGCAATGCCCAAGGGGATCCGGGCCGTCACCCGATCACGGAACTCGAAGCGGCTCGGCACCCAGGGGTCGGCGGCGGGCTGCAATTCCTCCTCCCGGCAACCCACCACCCGGTCCTCATCGAGAAAATGAACCGAATAGATGATCTGATCCTGGAGGAAGGTCCCGACGTCGCGCACAAAGCCAACACTGCCGCGGCGCAGCAGGAGCGTACCGGTGGCCAGGCCCGGGTAGGTCCCGTCGTTGCGCACATTGCGCAGCACACGGACCTCGGCGCCGAACTCAAATGCCGGCCGCACGGGGAATCTGCCCAAGCAGGTCGCTCAATGGGATGCTGGCCGTCTTGGGCTCGTGCATGTGAAAGACCCGGAAGAGCTTCTCGGTGCGTGCATCCGAGACCACGAAGTCCTGATAGGCCGCCTCCAGACGGTCCGCGTGCAGCGCCCAACGCGCCGCCGCGCCATCCGGCAGTTCACCCGCCTGGGCCAGGTAGTTATGGAAGCGCTGCAGGATATGCAGGCGATTCACCTGCACGACCTTGGGATCGTAATCGATCCGAAAATAGTCCAGGAAGTCCTCCGCGCTGGACAACTCCGCCAGGTCGGATTCGAAATCGTCGTTTGTCATCGTAGCCTCCGGGGAAATAAGAAGTGATCGCGCCGATGGTTGGAAATGGGACAGGATTAACAGGATCCTTCAGGATTGACAGGATGCAACATCAGGCTTCATATCATCCGCAATTCTGTAAATCCTGGGAAATCTTGTTAATCCTGTCCATTTATTCTCAAACCCCTCGGAACTAAGACGGCTGGGGCGGTTCACAAACTCACCGCACCCTACCGGCCGATGAAGCTGACATTTGCGTCCGCACGCGCCACCGCAGCCTCGGCCACGGCACCCTGGGCCAGTGCGCGCAGTTCTTTGATGCCGAGCCGGTCGCTGGTGTCGATCTCGGCAATCTTGTCGAAGCGTTCCAGGGCCGCCGCCGGCTCGCCCAGGCGCAGCAACAGAAAGCCGGCGCCCTTGAGTGTCAGCAACAGAAAGCGGGTCAGGCTCATGGAGACCAGCACCGAGCCGCCCAGGTCGGACTCAGATAAGTCCTGCCAACGCGCCGGCAGTTGCAGACGGGCCGCGGCGACCGCGATCGCCCGTTCCGCCGTGATGAGCGCCTCCCGATAGCAGCGCCGGTAATAGAAATAGCGATACACGGCAACCAGCACCGAGAGATGCTCCGGCTCCAGGAAATAGGCGCGCAGCAGGCTGTGCTCCGCGGCGATCTCCCCATAGCGTTCGGCTGCATAGGCCAGCAGCCGCCCCACCTCCGGGGTGACAGGCTCATCGAAATACATCGGCTCGCCGTCAAATTCCAAGAGATCCATCGTCAGCGCCCTCCGCTCGTGCGTTCCAGGATCATTGCAGCACCGCCCCCGGATGGCCGATCTCCACTAAGAAATGTCGCAGGTCCGCGGTGCCCGGTGAGCGTTTGTTCTGGGTGACAAAGCGCCGCACCAGGGGCAGGACGCGCTCCGCCTGCTCCGGGGCCAGGTCGAGCTGCAGGGTCTCGCCATAGACCTGGCAGACCGAGCGCCGGCCCGAGTGCTTGCCGAGCACCAGCGCGTGCATGCGGCCCACCTCGGCGGGGTCGACGCCCTGATAGTTCAGCGGGTCCTTGAGCAGGCCATCGACATGGATGCCGGCCTCGTGGGTGAAGGCGCCCTGCCCCACCAGGCTCTTATGCCAGGCCACCGGCTTGCCGGAGGCGCGGGCGACCAGCCGCGAGAGCACGTCGAAGCGCGACAGGTCAACGCCGGTTGCGACGCCCTGCGTGTGCTTGAGCGCCATCGCCACCTCCTCCAGCGCGGCATTGCCGGCGCGCTCGCCAAGGCCGTGGACCGTGGTATTCACATGGGTCGCCCCGGCGCGCGTGGCCGCCAGCGTATTGGCGGTGGCGAGCCCCAGGTCATCGTGGGCGTGCATTTCGAGATCCAGGTCGACGCGGCTGCGCAGTGCGCTGATGCGCTCGAAGACCCCAAACGGCTCCAGCATCCCCATGGTATCGGCGAAGCGGAAGCGGGTGGCGCCGGTCGCCTGGGCGGTCTCCGCCACCCGCCACAAAAACTCGGGATCGGCCCGCGAGGCATCCTCGCCGCCGACACAGACCGCGAACCCCAGGTCCAGCGCGGCGCGCACCTCGCGGCGGATCTGGGCGAGCACCCAGTCGCGGTCGCGCCCCAACTTGCCGCGGATCTGTTGGTCAGAGACTGGCACCGACAGGTCCACCAGGTCCACCCCCAGCCCCCGGCACTGCTTGAGATCCGCCGGCAGCATCCGCGCCCATACCATAAGGCGCACCGGCAGGTTGAGATCCGCCAGGGCGCGGATGGAGTCGCGCTCCTCCTCGCCCATGGCCGGGATGCCGACCTCCAGTTCGGGCACGCCGATGGCGGCCAGCCCCCGGGCGATGGCCAGTTTCTCGGCCAGCGAGAAGGCCACCCCGGCGGACTGTTCGCCGTCGCGCAGGGTCGTATCGTTGATGGTAACGAGTGGTCGAGTGGCTGACATCGGTGTGCTTCCAGTTCCGTTTGGTTGGGATTTAGCAAACCGCGTGCCATAAGACTCCGAGCATCCGGCTCAGTGATTTAGCCTGCGCCTGACGGGACCTTGGCGGGTTTACGACAAGGCCCGCCACCGCGCGACTGTCGCAAAGAGGATCGGGCAAGTGGTCCATCCTTGCGGCCAGGACGCCCCAATCCTGCGCCTGGGAGCGCCGACATTCTGTCGGCCAACCGCCGTCAGGCGGTTCGCGGTCTTGCAGTGAGCCCCGCCGGTTGGGTTTTTCGGAAGGCCCCAACCGCGCGGCGCGCCCTCGCCGACAGACTGTCGGCGCTCCCTGGGGCCGCCTGGCGGCGGCTTTCCGGATGCGCAGCACCTTGGCGGACAGCGCACCATTCCAGGGCAGATTGCTTGTCATCGGCGCCCTTGCCGCCTGGCAGGCAGTGGGAGATCACTCTCGTCCACACGCGCCGCGTGGGGATGCCGTCGCACCGCCCCGCGGTGCGTCGGGACCAGCCCAAGACCGCAGGTCCGGACCGCGGCCCCGACCGATCGTTCTATACTCGCATCATCGGCATCACTGGAGCGATCACACCATGACTACTACGTCCGAAGAGGTATGGGCCTTGTTGCGCGAACTGGCCGAGGCGCAAAAGCAGGCACAACAGGAGGCGGAGCGCAGGGGGCAGGAGACGGAGCGCAAGGCACAGGAAACCGATCGGCAGATCAAGGAACTGGGCAAGCAGATCGGCGGCCTGGGTGAAAAGTTCGGCAGCTTTACCGAGGGGCTGGCCTTACCCTCCATGGAGCAGCTCCTGCGCGAACGCTTCGGTATGGAGGTCATCAGCCCCAGCGTGCGCGTCACCAAAGGGGGCCGACACCTGGAGATCGACGTGCTGGCCTACGCCAACGGCCCGGTCAACGCGGCCTATGTGGTCGAGGTGAAGAGCCACCCGCGCGAAGAGGGGATTACGCAGTTGCGCGACCTGCTGCAACGGTTCCGCGAATTCCTCCCCGAGCACCGCGACAAACGGCTCTACGGCATCCTGGCGGCGGTAGACCTCACGCCGACGCTGCGCGAACGGGTCCTGCGCGACGGATTCTATGTGGCGCGCATTCAGGATCAGGTCTTCACGCTGGATGTCCCCGAGGGGTTTCAGCCGCGGGTCTATTGACCGTGCATGCTGATCCAAGTCCCGTCAGCACTGGGGAGACGCCGACCCGCGCCGAGCAAGGTCCCGGACGCGCCCACGAGTGTCCTGAGCGCGCCAACAAAGGTCCTGTACGCGCGCACGAGTCTTCCGTACGCGCTGACGAACCTTCCGTGCACAAAGACCCGAGTCATTGTTAATCCTGAATCAGTGATCTGCATAGGCTAAATTGATATAGATCTCTCGAAAAAACAGCAGTCTGGAGTTAAAATAGTGCATCGTTATGGCTCACTCGGTAGGTGACACGATGCGGCG
>CAILVI010000518.1 GCA_903837595.1 uncultured Thiodictyon sp. | reverse complement strand
GTTGGCATCTGACCGCTTCAAGAACTTTTGGCATGACTGAGCATCGCGTTCATTTCCCGCTTCCCAGCACCGACCGACGCGACCAGTGTCCCATCAAGGCGGCTATGCAAGCCGATGTCGAGGACGGGTCATTGACCTGGATGGGCGTATGGCAGGGCTCGATTTGGGCCACCGGAATTTTCTGGGGTTTGGGCTTACACCCCCTGGGTGGCTTCAGTGCGACGGTGGGACCGCGGGCGACCTCCAGTCGGAAGCCCATGATTGTCTCGTAGACGCTGCCGATCTGCTCCACATCCAGGGTGCGGTAGGAGAGGCGTTCACCACCGAGCATCAACAGCTTGTCGAGCACACGCCAGATGACGCCGTCGGCCACGAGCGGGATGGCGCCGGTCCCGCCTTCGAGGAAGGGGAAGCGCTTGGGATTGAAGAGGTAGCCTTGGCGCGCCGGGATCTGGAGTTGGGGATGGTGGCAGCCGCCGTGGACGGCGCGGAACAGGGCGAGCAACCGGGACCAGGCGCCATAGCGGTGATCCATGGTGTCGGGGTAGTTCTGGGCGTCGGTACGCAGCTTCTCGAACAAGCCATGCACCGAATAGTGCTGCACATAGAGCGGTGAGCCGGGCATCAGGCCGCGGTCCTCGGCATAGAGCAGGAACACCAGGCGCAGCAGGCAATTGAGCAGGCCGGCATAGACGCTGTTGGGGTCCCGGGCGAGCACGTCCCTGAGTAGCTCGCCGTGGGCACGCTCATCGGCCGCCTGGAAGCCGCGCAACAGGTCGTAGAGTGCCTCCAGCACCTGGCCGGAGAGCCGGGTCGACACCAGGCTCTGATAATCGCGGCTCTTGGCGAGTACCGCCGGTAGGCGCTCAAACGCCGGTCCGGCCAGCAGCCGGGAGCGCTTGAGCAGCATGTGGCAGGCGCCCACGATCGGGCGCCCGGCGATCTCGGTCATGGCGGCGACCGGGAAGGTCAGGCTGCCGACGTTCTCGCCCCGCGGGGCATATAGGAGCCGCAGTTGTATGCCGTTGGTGAGCAGGCCGATGGGTACCTGGGTCTCGCGCAACAGACGCTCGAAGCGGCGCGCCGGTGAGGCCGACCAGCTCCGGACGTCATGGCTGACGGCGGCGTCGAGATCGGTCCCGAGGGGGAGCGACTGAACCAGGAGGAGCCAGGGCCGTGCGGGGTCCGTCGGTTTGGCATCGGCCAGCGCGGCGGTGGGTTCCAGGACTTCGCCGAATTCGCGTAGCGGAACCGAGAGGGCCTCCGGTAGCGGGCGGGCGGGGTCCGGGCCGTACAGCAGGTTATCGGGCCACTCCAGGAAACCGCGCAGGAACCCTGGCAGATCGGCGATCACGGGAACGGGGTCGGCGGTGCCGATGGTGCCCGCGGTAACGCACTCCAGGAAGCGTCGCTGCTCTTCGCGGGTGTCACGCGGCAGGATCACCTGCAAATCGACCAGCGCGGCGGGGGAAACCACCAGGCCGTCGGGCTGGAGGTAGCCAAGCCAGGCTTGGTGATCGCGAACGGCGGGATCTTGCATAGGGATGAGGGATGAATTATGAGGGATGAAATCGGAGCGGCGGTTACTGTCTGGCTTTAATGTTCTTGGTGATAGTCGTCAAGATGGCGATGAGTTGATTGCACTCGTCTTGGAGCGGGGCCAAGCGCTCTGCCGGAATGATGCCGGCCTCGATGAGCAGGCAGAGCCAATAGTCGGTTTCGTCGAGTTCTTTGACACAATCCCCGAGCTTGGCAATGAACTCCGCGTCCGAACGGGCACGATACGCCTCACGGAAGTTCGCGCCAACCGATGTCCCGGAGCGCAATATCTGCCGCCCGATGACTCGCGCCTCCTCGCGTCGTGGCAACGCGGAATATAGTCGAATCACTCGCAATGCCAACGCCTTCGTTCGCTCCCGTAGATCAACCCGCTCACCGCTCACGTTTCACCCCACATGCAAGGGATGATGGATGAGGGATGAGCGAAAAGTCTGAGCCGCATTTTTCATCCCTCATCCCTCATCCTTCATCCCTACCCAGAGACCGGCCAGAGGTAGGCGATCCCCACCGGCTCGATCCGATGGGACGTGGGAGTGTAGAACTCGGCGATACGGATGGGTTCTTGTTTGAGTTCCTGGTCCACGTTATTGAGCCAGTGCTCCCAGTAGCGGCGGTTGGACTCGGCCTGACGAATCTCGTCTTTGGGGGTCAGACCGAGATCGAGGGTGAGCTGAATCGGTTTGCCCAGCGCCTCGGCTACCCGGCGGCGCTGGTCCTCCAGGATGTCGGTGAGGCCGTCGGCTTCGATCCGACCGCGGTTGAGCAGGCGCTTTTCGGCCTCGTCCCGGGCGAGTTGGCCACGGTTCTCCAGGTAAGGCAAGAGATCGGCGATGTCCTGTGCGATGGACCCGAGCAGTTGCTCGCGCACGACCGGCGGCACGATACCGGAGACGTCCGTGCTTGGGAGCAGGGACTTTTCCAGCAGTTCCAGCGTGCGGGCCTCGGTGTCGCGGGCGTAGGGCGTGAGCCCCTTGGCGCGGCGTTCGGGTTCGATCCAGCGGGCGGCGATGGGCAGCAGTTCTTCATGCAGGCGCACGGCGCCGCGGCCGTAGAGGGAGAGCCGCCCGAGCAGGACGATGCGGGGTACGGCGTCTTCAGTCTGGGCCAGGCAGGCGCGCGAGAGGTCGTGATGGACGAATCCCTGAGACAGGAAGCGCCCCAGCAGGCGCTGGACGACGCGGTGTTCGAGGTGGAGCTGAACCACGTCATCGTCGATGCCTTCGGGCGCGGTGAAGCAGACGGGGCGCACCGGGGAGGTCTTGCGCCACTCGAAGTTGCGGCATCCGTCGTCGGGCAGGGCGCGCAGGGTGTCCAGGGTCCCCGACCAGGTCGGATCGGCACCACGCCGGGTGTCGAGATTGGGGAAGGTCCAGCGGTGTGGTTCGCCGGCTGGCGTTGTAGCGGGTTGCAACGGCTGCGTTCCGAGCATTTCCAGCGAGCAGGAGAGCGCATCGCGGAAGGACTCAAGGTCCAGGCCGATCCATTTGCGGGCGTCGTTGATGCGGACGCGTAGGGTATCAAGCTGTTTACGCAGCGCATCTTGGCGTTCGCGGGCGGCCTCCAGCTCTTCTTCGACCACGGCCTGCTTGTCGGCATCGGGACCAGCGTCGTCGATCTCGCGGGCGATCTGCTCGGCAACCAGGCCGCGGATGCCGGACTTGAGCATGGTCGCGAGCCGAGTGGAGATGACGGGCGAGAGGCTGCCCAATTCCTGTCGGATGCTGTCGGTCTTGCGTACCAGGGCGGCGAGCACCCGATCTTCCGGGCGTTGGGCGTAGACGAAATAGTGACAGTAGACCTCGGGGCTGGGCTGGAGCTTGCGGTCGATGCGGCCGTTGCGTTGCTCCAGCCGAGCGGGGTTCCAAGGGACGTCGAAGTGGAACAGATTCCAGCAATGGGCCTGGAGGTTGAGGCCCTCGCGGGCTGCGTCGGTGGCTACCAGGATGCGCAGCGGATGTTCGGCGGGCGCTTGGTTGAAGGCGCGCTTGATGGCCTCGCGCTTCTCCGGTGGGGTCGGGCCGTGGAAGACCTCGATCCGATGCTCCGCAAGCTCGGTGCCGTCGATGGCGGCCCGCAGCATGTTGACGAGGTAGCGCTTGGTGTCGTCGTATTCGGTGAAGATCGGTAGCCGCAGGTCGGTCCAGGCGGCATCCGGATGGGGTGACAGGTCGCCGGGCAGCCGGGCGCCGGGGCACAGGTGCTTGCCTATCCAGTCGACCAGATAGCGGATGCGCGCGTCCGGTTGACCGCGGGCGCTCTCGGCGACACCGGTCATCTCATCCAGGAGCGCGCGTTCGTGGGCAATGTCCGTATCCGTACCCTGACCAGCGGTGGCGAGGGTGGCGGCCTCGATGGCGGCGGCGGTCTCCTGGGCCTGGTCTTCTTCGTCCTGCTGCGTGCGCTCATCGTCGGCGTCGGGGGTCTCAGTCAGCAGGTCGAGCGCCGCGGTCACGGATGGGCTGGCGGCCGGGCCGGGCGCGCTGGGGGCTTGTTCGCCGGCCCAGATACGCTCCATGGTCCGCCGGTGGACCTTGAGCGTGCGGGCGAAGGCCTCGATCGAGGACAGCAGGCGTTGCTGGAGTCCGGAGACCAGCAGTGCCGCCTCGGTCTGCTGCCGACGGGTGGCGTCCGCATAACGGGCGTCACGGGCGGTCCGGTAGGCTTCCAGCAAGCGGGAAAGCCGCAGCTCCGGGGCCTCGTCGGGCAGTCCTCGGATGTCGACCTGGACGACGTTGCGCTTGGGGAAGCCGCCGCCGATCGCGCGGATGTCTTCCTTCAGGCGCCGTACCATGACCTCGTCGAGTCGGGATTTCAGCACCTTGACGCCGCGGGTGAAGCGGTGGGGGTCGAGGATTTCCAGCAGGGCGCTGAAGCTGTTGGAATGGCCGTTGTGCGGTGTGGCCGAGAGGAACAGGCGGTGCTCGAAGCGTGGGGCGAGATCCCTGATGGCACGGGTAAAGCGGGAGTCGATGGCGTAACGGGAACCGCTGGCGGGCGCGGCGTGGTGCGCCTCGTCGAGGATGAACAGGGACCCGGAGCTCAGGTTGTCCAACCAGTCGCGCAGCGGTCCGACGTAGGTCTCGTCGATCAGTAACCGATGGGAGATCAGGAAGCGCGGGAAGGTGGTCCAGGGGTTGACGCCGTAGCCGCGCTCCTGGCGGATGCGCTCGATGTAGGTGCGGTCCAGGATCTCGAAGGTGAAACCGAAGCGGGTCTCCAACTCATCCTTCCACTGATAGAGCATGGAGGGCGGGCAGGCGACGACGATCTCGCGGGCGCGGCGGCGCAGCAGCAGTTCGCTGGCGATGAGTCCGGCCTCGATGGTCTTGCCGAGCCCCACGTCGTCGGCGATGAACAGGTTGACGCGGGGCAGCCGCAGCGCCTTGCGCAGGGGCTCGAGTTGGTAGGCGTCGATGCGGATGCCGGCACGAAACGGGGCCTGGAAGAGGTTGGGATCGGTTGCGGTGACGCAATTCCAGCGCAGGGTGTGCAGGAAGGCGCCGAAGAAGCGGGGGTTGTCGAAGCCCTTCTCGCCCAGGTTCTTCCAGGCCTCTTGGTCGAGGATCCTGGTGTCGAGTTCCAGGCCCCAGATGACCTCGATCTTTTCGCCTTGCGCATCGTCGTCGAGGCAGGCACCACGCACCAGCGCGAGCCCTGGCTCCAGTGGTTCGTCGACGATCGACTCGACCAAGTAGGTGCGCGTGCGCACCCGGACCGTCTGACCGATCTGCGGGACAGACGTCGACGCAGGCCCGTCGGGTCTGGTATGCAGGTGAGAGGCGGGCGGCGTGTCCATGTCGCTTCCTTCAGTGATGGCGGTCCGCCATAATATCCCCTTGGACTGTGAATCATAAGGGGCGGAGGCGAAAAGTCTGCCCAGATATGCAGCGGGAATTCCGGCTGGGCCAAGTAATCCGGGCCAAGCATCTGGTGTCGCACGACTTAGGAGTTGTGCGACAGCCTTGCACGGAGCGGTACGCCGGCAACGCCTGATCCGGGTCCTCGACGGCGCGGCCGTCAGGATGTCCAGGACCCGGAGCCTGACTGCGGTGAGGTTCAACCTGGCCCCCCTCCACACGAGAAGGCCCGGCGGTCGAACTCGCGCGAGTCGGGCGGCTCCAAGGCATCGCAGGCCCTGCCTAAACTGCCACAGCCCCATCTGACCGTTCGCTGACAGCCCCGCTCAGCCTTTGTCTAAACGCCCTCCCTTACGCTGTGCCCAAGGTCGCGATCAACCGCGCCTTGACCACGCCAAGACAGCGTCAGGAGACCAACCATGTACACCTACCCGATCCACTCCCGCGACTCACGTACCGCCCCCCAGTTCCGGACCGCGGGGCCGTCCAAGCCGGCCCCGCGCGACAGCATCGCGCAAGACCTAATGGTCGCCGAAATGATCGCCAACGCCTTCAACGATAACGCGTCGCAGCTCTATCGCGGTATCTGATCGTCCCGGCGGACTCGGCCAGTTCCCCCACTACGTCCGGAGTCGGCGCCCTAACGCTGGCACAGTTCCCCCCACTCTGCCGGCGTCAGCGCCCCGACTCCGGCCAGTTTCTGGGATCCGCCGCGGTGGGCAAGCCTCAACTCATGCGCTGCCCGTTCCCGACCTGAGCCCTCTGAAGCATTGCGTTTTCAGGAGACGGCGGGGCCTTCGCTGGACGCAACACCGTCGGCACCGGCCGGCGCATGCCCACCCAAGGCATCCATCCGTGCTTTGAGCTTCTGTCCCGGCCGGAAGGTCACGACGCGGCGAGCGGTGATCGGGATTTCTTCACCCGTCTTCGGATTGCGCCCGGGGCGTTCCTTCTTCTCGCGCAGTTCGAAGTTCCCGAACCCGGACAGCTTGACCTCCTCGCCGCCTGCCAGGGTTTTGCGGATTTCCTCGAAGAAGCTTTCGACGAGGTCTTTGGCCTCGCGTTTGTTGAGCCCAAGCTCCTCGAACAGGTGCTCTGCCAGGTCGGCTTTTGTCACGGCCATCTTTCTCTCACATTGTCGTGCGCGGAAATCGACTAAAAGCGCGCGGCGCACAGGCCCCACGCCCAAGCCGCTGCATGGCCATCAAGTGTCTGAGAAGACGCCTGCAAAATCAATCTTGACGCGGGGTTATTTCTGGCCCGCTGGTGTTTCGCCCAGGCCGCGAGCCGGGTCCACAGGATCGGTGATGGACAGCCCCCGGTGCAGGGCGCCCGCGCCAAAGCGTGCGTGAATGCGGTCGACCGCGACCGTGAGGCGTCGTGTCGGCGGGGCGCTCGGCCGCGCCGTCGAAGAGGTCCGGCTGGACCGGCTCCGGGGTCCCCAGATCGGCGATGCCCAGGCCGATCAGGCGCACGGGTTTGCCCTGCCAGCGGCCGGCCTCGTACAGCGACCAGGCGGCGAACAGGGTGCGGGCGTCGTCGCTGTGCCGCGGCAGCCGCCGCTGCCGGGTGTGCGTCTCGAAGCCGCAGAAGCGGATCTTCAGCGTCACGGTGCGCCCCGCGATCCCCTCCTGCCGGGCCGCGGCGGCGACCTCGGCCGCCAGACCGCGCAGGGTGTCGCGCAGCACGCCCGGATCGGTCACGTCGACGCCGAAGGTGGTCTCCTTGGAGAGTGACTGGCGGGCGGTGCGCTCGCCGACCCGGTCGGAGGCGATGCCCCGCGCCTGCTGGTAGAGGCTGGTGGCGGCACGGGCCCCCACATGGGCCTGAAGCTGGGTGAGCGATAACCCGCGCAGGTCCGCGACGGTACGGAGCC
>CAILVI010000517.1 GCA_903837595.1 uncultured Thiodictyon sp. | reverse complement strand
TGCACCAGTCGGTGCGTCGCGTAGCGCTCGCCGGTGGCGCTGTTGCTCGTGTGGGTGCGACGGATGTACATCCCGGTACTCTACGACATCCGTCACCTATCTTATTCTGGCCCTCTCGAACAACTTGGCACTACATTGCGATTTCAGACAGGTGTGTACATACGAATCAGTTGGTTGGATGCGGTTCAGAGCTGTATATCAATGGGGTTATGTTATAGATGGGCTAAGTGGTCTGCCAACATAGCTGACAACGGGAAGCGAGCCAAAGGAAGAAATTCTTATGGGAACCAAAGTGATAGCTGCTTCCTCGGGGGTTTCACGCCAGATCCGTGACCTTGGCCGTAGCGGATGATGCCGGGGTATACATGCGTGGAGTCCGGTATGGGGTGATTTGCGGCATCTGACCGAGAAGCGGCGGACGGCGCCTCTGGGGCGTGAGCGGTCTTCCGCCTGAAGGCCGCTGAATTGATCCAGCGGTCCTGACAGTGCGCCGCCCAGGCGTCACTCCTGCCCCTCAGGGAGCCGGGCACCGAAGCACCTCGTCAACCGCCGCAGGAGCGGGTATGCCGCTGACTTACAAACGCTTCTGGCTGTTGGCAAGCACCAGCACGGCAACGACGGCCACCCCGACCGGCACGCCCGTCGCCGGTAACGGAATGGGCGCAACCAACAGCATCAGTGTCCCAAGCAGTATCCAAAGCAGCGCCCGCACCGACCAGAAATGGATCAGCGGACTGGCATAGGAAAAGCTGTGCTGTCGGATGCGTCGCCGTAACAAGGCATCGTACGCCGAGGCAGCGCACAGGATCAGACTGAACGGCCACCAGAAGAGCAGAACCGCCAGACGCTGACAGGCCTGCCCGAGTGACCACCACACCACCTGCACCCGGCCCGCGAGCCAGGGCCAGACGGGGCTGTCCGCCAGTTTCGCCAACCCCGCCCCCGCCATCCGGTGATCGGGGACCAGGACGTGGTAACTCCACGCCTGCAGTCCAGTACGCACGCAACAGGCCCGATACCAGCGCACCGCGCGGTCGAGGATGATGTCGGCCTGCGCGGGTCCCACTGTGTCCACCAGAGACGCCAGTTCCCGCGCGCTGACCTGGCGCGCCCAGTCGGTCGGGACCAGGGCGGCGAACAGGATGAACTCCATGACGAAGAGCAGCAGGCCCGCGGCGAGGGTCCAGGTCAAGGGACGGCCGCTAAAGTCCGACCAAATAGATGCGCAAGACAACGACCGTGACCCTTGGCAGCCTGGCCCCGGCGTAGACCGGGTCAACCCGCGGGGCTATCATGGTCCTTTGGGTGAGCGAAACCTTATCCCAGGTTTAACATCGCCCAAATTGGAGGGCCATATCCATGCCTGAGCGCTTGCGTACCGTGGTTGGCATCCTGCTGATTCTCACCGCCATCGGCGTCGCTTCCTGGCAGTCCCTGTTGGTCTCCTGCTCATCCCCCACCGGGGCCGGCTGACGGAGCCAACGCCATGCCGCGCCTGTTGCTGCTCGTTGCTGTCGCCCTGATCACCGCCACCTTGTTGATGCGGCTGGGGCGACGGTTATGGAACAACCTCTGGGAACACCGCGCCGAGACCACCCAGCCGTCACCTGTCGCGGGACTGCTGCTCTTCCTGGTGCCGCTCCCGATCCCGGTCGCCGCAACGCTATCATTGGCACAGGGACAACTGGTGCCGTTCCTCGGCAACGCCATCGGCTACGCCCTGTCCTTGGGTGGCGCACTGCTGGTGCGGCGCGGGCTCTTGCACACCGGTGGGCGCGCTGACGGACGTTGGCCGTTCAAGACATTAGGCTGCGCGCTCATCAGCCTCGCCACCGGCATGACCACCTGGCTCGGCGTCGGTCACAGCCCCGCCATTGCTTGCTCCTTTGCGCTGGTCGCCCTGCTCGGCTGCTATCTCACCTATGGCTTCGACCTGCTCACCAGCAGACCCTTGCGCGGCGGCGGCAGCGAACACGCGCGCACCACGCTGGTAGAGGCTGATCGTTCGATCGCCGCCATTGAGCAGGCCAGCCGCGACATCCGTCAGCCCGAGCTGGCCATGCGGCTGCAGCGCATCACCGAACTTGCAAGAGCAATCCTTAGCCGACTTGAGGAAGACCCGCGTGACCTGCACCGGGCACGCAAATTCCTCAACGTCTACCTCGACGGTGTCCAGAGCGTCGTCGAGGACTACGCGAAGACCCACACTCGAATCATCGCGCCGGAACTCAACGAACGCTTCCGCCGGGCACTGATCACGGTCGAGGACGCCTTCCGGGAGCAGCAGCAGACGCTGTTGGAAAGCGACGTGGAGCAACTTGACGTAAAGATCGAGGTGCTGACCCAACAGCTCAAACGCGAAGGCATCATTTGAAGAGGTAAGACCGGGTGGCTCTTCCTGCGTTTTACCCCAGCCGCTTTGCGGGTGGACTTCTTATCCCCCGAACCGCATACACTAAAGCACGGCCCCGGACATGACCCCAGCCACCGCCTTATCCGACCTGCTCACCGTCTCACCGGACGGCACGCCCCTACTGAACGCGGGCGTCCATCCCATGCCGGACCTGCCGAGGCCGTGCTGGCGGGCTGCAAGACCAGCCAGCAGCGGGACTTCTCGGCAATCATCGGCCAGCTGGAGCACGCGGACAACCCACTCAACGCCCTGCTGACCGAGTTGCGCACCATCGCGGCGAAAGGACCCGGGCAACCGCTTCCGCGAGCTGGACCTGTTCCAGCCCCAGGGATTGCGCAAGCTGTTCGAGGACCTGCACAACCATGTGATGGACCACCCGGTGTGGCGCCATCCCTTCTTCGTGCGGGTGTTCAAGGGCGACTTCGACCAGGCACGGCTCACCGCCTTCGCCCCGCACTACTTCAACCAGATCAAGAACACCCGCCAGTGCGTATCGCTGGCCCTGGGTCGCTTCTCCGGCCTGATGCCCCTGCCCTGCGGCTGCCTGAACGAGCGCATTTCCGAACTGGCCCAGATCGTCCTGGCCCAGCTCCTGGCGGACGAATACGGCGTCGGCACCCATTGCATCGCCGACTACCCGTCCCTGCACGACCTGCTGCTGTCCACCACCCACATCGGCATGTACCGCCAGCTGTTCGAGTGCCTGGCCGTGCCCTTCGAGGAACAGGACGTGCCCATGCTGCCCGGCGTGGCCGACAACGTGCTCACCCAGCGCCTGCTCTCAGGCCATCCGGCCTTCACGGTAGTGGAATCCCTGGCGTCCGTGGGCCTGGGTATGGAATGGGGCGTGCCCGAGTTCTTCAGCCTGCTGTTGGGCGGCATGATCCGCTGGGCGTGGAAGAACGATGTGCCGATAACCCGGCGGCACCTGTTCGTGTTCATCGCCCACGTCCAGTACGACGTGCTACATGCCATCTCCGTGATGCTGGTCACCAGCTTCTTCAACCACGACCGCGACGGCTTGCGCCAGATCAAGCAGGCCACCAACACCCTGATGTCGGCCCGCTACGGCATGATGAGCGAGCTCTACCGCCACATCTTCCACGACGATTGCCCGGACGTACGCGGAATAGCCCTGCCCGAGCGCTACCGCCTACACGACCGGCGCATCGCCCACGCCCTGCTCGAGGCCCGCCGGGGCATCGCGCCGGAGCGGGTGGTGAGCGGCGAGGCCTACCGGGAAAGCACCAACCTGCCCTTCGTGTTCGCGGACGGGGGTGCTGATAAGTTCCGATGAGAGGGGGATAATCCGGTACCTCGATAGCCGCGGACCACCGACGACATGCCCAAGAAACCCAAGTACCCGCGCGCCCGCCTCTCGCCCGCCAAGGACCAGATCCTGGTCATCGCCATCACCCACGAATCGGTGGTGACGCACGACATCCGTCCCCTGCTCGACGCGCTCTTGCCGCTGGCCGCTACCCGTGAGATCGCCATGCGCTGGGAAGGCAAGGTCACCTTCTACTTCGACGGATGGGATAACGACCCGCGCGAGACCGCGGAGATCCCGGCGATCCGCTCCTACTTCCTGGACGTGACGGCCGAGTTCCCCTACTGGTTTCACTTCGTCGAGAAGGTCGGGGATACCTTCTGGCACGTTCTGCGCCTGCTGTGCCGGGGCCACCGGGAGCAAACCCGGCCGGGGATGATCGGCTGGCAGTTCGACGATCACGAAGAACTATTCCGCCAGATCAATTTGCTGCTGGGCTACATGAACGGGCTTTACGACCGGCTCGACCTGCCCGAGGAGATGAACGAACGCATTTCACAGGAGATCGCGCAACTCATCGAGTGCTCGTTGCAGTGAGCAGGGCCGGTACTGGCCGTCCGACCGCCGGCGCAGACTGATTCCAGCCACCATTGCTGCCCTCTTGAGTGCGTTTCCATTGTTGAGCACCAGGACCATCAGCACCCTGCCCCCACGCTGGATCATGCACCTGGACATGGACGCCTTCTATGCCGCGGTGGAACAGCGCGACAATCCGGCCCTGCGCGGGCTGCCGGTGGTGGTCGGCGCCCAGCCCGGCGGACGCGGGGTGGTGGCCACCTGCTCTTACGAGGCGCGCCGCTTCGGCATCCACTCGGCCATGCCCATCAACGAGGCCCACCGCCGCTGTCCGCACGCGGTCTATCTGCGCCCACGCATGGCGCATTACCTGGAAGTCGCCCGCCAGATTCGCGCGATCATGGCCACCTGTACCCCGGTGGTGGAGCCGATCTCGATCGACGAGGCCTTTCTGGACGTGAGCGGGCTCGGGCACCTGGTCGGTCCCCCGGAGACCATCGGCGCGCAGATCAAGGCGGCCATCCGCACCGCGGTCGGCCTGACCGCCTCGGTCGGTATCGCCCCAAACCGACTGGTGGCCAAGATCGCCTCGGACTTCGGCAAGCCGGACGGGCTGGTCGTGGTGCCCGCGGAACGGGTGCTGGACTTCCTGGGCGGGCAGCCGGTCGGCGTCCTCCGGACCCTGCCGATCCTGAAGCGGTTGGGGCTGAGCACCGTCGCGGACCTGCGCGGGTTGTCGCTCACGCAGCTTCAGGCCCATTTGGGCCCGCGGGCCGCCACCAACCTTTACCAACAGGCACGTGGCATCGCCTCCGACCGGGTCGGCGAGCGGACCGCCCGGCAGTCACTCTCCAAGGAGACCACCTTCGGGGTGGACGTGACCGATTCCGGCGTGCTGCGCGACACCCTGCGGGAGCTGGCGGCCGAGGTAGCCGCCACGGCCCGCCAGGAGGGGATCGCGGGGCGCACAGTGACGCTGAAGATTCGCTTCTGCGGCTTCGAGACCCACACCCGCCAGCGGCGGCTTCCGCAGGTGCTGAGTCCAGCGAAGGCCCCGCCGTTGGCTGAAAACGCGATGCTTGGGGTCTCTCAGGCGCAATGGAACAGAACGCCCGGTGCGGTCCGTCCTCCGTCTCGTTTGCGTTCAGATCGGTCAGTTGCCCCAACCGGTTACCCGCCGGACGCTTGATGTTGGACCATCTGTTCCCGTCGCTTCCGGCTTTGCTGGTGCCTGCACCGTCACCAGGAGACAACAGTCATGTCACCAGGGGCCATCTTGACGTCCCACGGCTTTAACCGCTACGGCACGGTGGCTCGGCAGTTGCGCAACCCGATCGTATCGCGGGCGAACTTCCGGCTTATCACTGGTAAGGACGGCGTGCAGGGACTCAACGATCTGGTGCAGATCCGCAGGGTTGCTATGATAGCTCGCTACGTTTTGCATGGTTCTCATCCTCTTTCGATCACCGCAGAAGTCGGGAAAATCGTACGCTAAACAGACGCTCCCTGATCAAATACCACGATAGAGCTGCGACGCGTTATCGTTGAAGGCGCTGACGATCATCTCGGTGACCATCATGGCTTCGATACTGGCGCTGAATACGGCCTGGGGACGCACGCCCTTGACACACCGAGTACCGACGGGAGTTGCCATCGCCGAGGTGCGGGGCTTCAATGCGGCACGCGAGTCACGGTCATCGATTGGGTAGGTATGCATTGTCTGATCCTCCGAGCACTATGGTTTGTCATCAGGCCGCGTTTGATGCGACCTTGGGACACAGCGTAACGCAGGCCGGTTAGACAGGACCTGAGTGCGCCCGTCAGCAAATGGTCAGAATAGGGTCTTGTGGTTCAAGCAGCAGGCGAGGCGTAGCCGGTGCTCTACCGGATCACGCTCCGGGTTCGGCCTGCGGCGGCCTCAAAGCAAAGGTAGCCATAGGCAATCCAGCAACGCGGTCGCCACCACCGTCAGCACGGCAGCGAGCATAATCAGGTCTTGTATCCAGATCGAAGCGCGTGGGAGATTCATGAGAGGTACCTTTTGGACCCAACCGTCGCATTGCCAGGGGAGCGATCTCGAATCAACTGGATGCTCACAGAACAGACGAAAAAAGGACCCGGGCCGGCTGGGGGGCCGGTGTTCCCGGATATAACAGCTGAGTACTTTGAGCCGTGATAGTGACGTAGCTGACCGCGACCTTGGGCACAGCGTAAGGCAAGCCCAGTAGACACGACCTGAACGGCACTGTCAGCGAATGGTCAGATGGGGATGTCGCTGTCCAGGCGGGGCCTACCTGTAGCGGTCCACAAAACTCCGCGGCTCGACCCACGAACATTGCAGACGGACGCCAGGAACTGGCCGGAGTCGGGGCGCTGACGCAGGCAAAGTGGGGGGAACTGTGCCAGAGTCAGCGCCGCGACTTCGGGCGCAGTGGGGGAAACTGGGCGAGTCCAGCAGGACGATCAAATGCCGCGATAGAGCTGCGACGCGTTATCGTTGAAGGCGTTGACGATCATCTCAGCGACCGCCAGGTCTTGCGCGATGCTGCCGCGCGACGCTGGCTTGGACGGCCGCGCGGTCCGGGCCTCCGGGGCAGTACGTGGGTCGCGGGAGTGGATTGGGTATGTGTACATGGTTGATCTCCGGACGCCGTCTTGGCGTGATCAGGGCACGGTTGATCGCGACCTTGGGCACAGCGTAAGGCAGGGTGGTTAGACAAAGCTTGAGCGTGACCGTCAGCCAACGGTCAGGTGTGGATGTGCCGGTCGAGGCAGGACCACGACCGTTCCTGGTCCAATTGCTGGAGCGCGGCGAGATGCCGTTCCACAAGATCGGCACGCGCCGGCGCGTGCGCTACCAGGACGTGGCGAGGGGATGGCCTTGAGCAAAGCCGACATGGCAGGCCACTTGTTCCAGGGACAGGGGCTCAACAAACTGAGGTACTGCAAACCCCGAGTCCCCTCGTCCTCACCAGATCGGGGACGCGAAACAAGTTTACACGTAAGTAAACTTCATGCTTGAATACTCCAGCACCAGACTTAGAGACTGTCTAGAAACCAGCAAATGACTGATAGTCAATTGGCGTCTCGTATATAGGGCGTTTGATTGTTGCACATCTGCCGGAGAAGTAGGCGGCCTGACGCGATATAGACCTGCGTCTCGCTAGACGTTGGCTTCCGCTCGTAATCTTTGCT
>CAILVI010000516.1 GCA_903837595.1 uncultured Thiodictyon sp. | reverse complement strand
GATTTGTAATCAGCGGGTCGGGGGTTCGACTCCTCTCGCCGGCTCCAATAAAAACAAGGGGATGACCGCAAGGTCGTCCCCTTTTTGTTTGCGAAAGTCCCGCCGGGGTAACGCTGACAGGCCGTCGCGTCCTGCGCAACCCATCCCACATCAAAACACTGCGAGGTCCGCCACCGGTGCTGACAGGTGACATCAGGAATCAGGTCGACCGCATCTGGGACGCCTTCTGGTCCGGCGGGGTCTCGAACCCACTCTCGGTGATCGAGCAGATCACCTTCCTCCTCTTCATCAAGCGTCTGGACGATCTCCACACCCTGGAGGAGAACAAGTCGCGGGCGCTCGCCATCCCCATGGAACGGAGCATCTTTCCAAAGGGTCAGGACGCCAAGGGCTGCCTGTATGAGGACATGCGCTGGTCGCGCTTCAAGCACTTCGAGCCGCGCGAGATGATGGCCGTGGTCGACGAGCACGTCTTCCCCTTCTTGCGCGGGCTCGGTGTCGAGGGCTCCAGCTACGCCCGCCATATGCGCGACGCCCGACTCGGCTTCAGCAGTCCCGGCCTGCTCGCCAAGGTGGTGGAGATGCTGGATGCCGTCCCGATGGACGACCGGGACACCAAGGGCGACCTCTACGAGTACATGCTCGGCAAGATTGCCTCTGCCGGTCAGAACGGCCAGTTCCGCACCCCGCGCCATGCCATCGGGCTCATGGTCGAGATGATGCAGCCGCAGCCGCAGGACCGCATCTGCGACCCGGCGGCCGGCACCTGCGGCTTCCTGGTGGCCGCCGGGGAATACCTGCGCGAGCACCACCCCGAACTGCTGCGCGACCCCAAGTTGCGCCGCCACTTTCACCATGGGCTGTTCCACGGCTACGACTTCGACCCGACCATGCTGCGGATCGGGGCCATGAACATGATCCTGCACGGGGTCGAGGACCCGGATGTCACCTACCGCGACAGCCTGGCCCAGGAGCACACCGAGGACGCCGGGACCTACTCGCTGATCCTCGCCAATCCGCCCTTTGCCGGGTCGCTGGACTACGAGTCCACCGCCAAGGACCTGCAGCGGATCGTCAAGACCAAGAAGACCGAGCTGCTGTTCCTCGCGCTCTTCCTGCGGCTGCTCAAGATTGGCGGGCGGGCCGCGGTCATCGTGCCGGACGGCGTGCTGTTCGGCTCGTCCAAGGCCCACCAGGCGCTGCGGCGGATGCTGGTGGAGGAGCACAAGCTCGATGCGGTGATCAAGCTCCCCTCCGGCGTCTTCCGCCCCTATGCCGGTGTCTCCACCGCCATCCTGTGCTTCACCAAGACCGGGGTGGGCGGCACCGATCAGGTCTGGTTCTATGACGTGCAGGCCGACGGCTACTCGCTCGACGACAAGCGCAACCCGCTCCTGCCGGCCGAGAAACTCAGTGCCACCCCGCGCGAGGGCCTGACCGCAGACGAGCACGCCAAGAACAACCTGCCCGACGTGCTGCGGCGCTGGAAGGACCGCGACGGCGCCGAGCGCGAGCGCCCGCGCACGGCGCAGAGCTTCTGCGTACCCAAGACCGAGATCGCCGCCAGCGGGACCTATGACCTGTCGCTCAATCGCTATCGGGAGGTGGAGCATGTGCATGTGGAGCATGATGCACCGGCCGATATCATTCGGGAGCTGCGTGAAATCGAGTCCGAGATTTCGCTGGGGTTGACACGGCTCGAAGAGATGCTGCGATAATCCCGGCGGCAGGACGCCCGTCAGTAGGCAGTGACCCGCAACCTTTGGAGGCCCAGCAATGCCAAATCTACACATCGAACTCGACCTGCCCGCCCCGGTCGCTGCCGAGCTCGGTCTCACCAACATGAACGCGGCCGGCGAAGTTCGTCGCATGCTTGCCCTATTCCTTTACGAGCACGGTCGCATCTCGCTGGGCAAGGCGTGCGAGCTTGGGGGATTCAGTCACTGGGACTTTGCCGAGATGAATCGCGAGCTGATGATCCCGATGCATTACAGCACCCAGGACCTCGCCGACGATCTGGCGCGGCTCCGTAATGCCTAGCTGCGTGATCGCCGATTCGTCCTGCCTCATCGGCCTGGGCAGGATCGACCGATTGACCCTTGCGAGGCCATGGTCCTGGCCGTGGAGCGGAGCGCTGATTTCCTCATTCTGGATGACGCCCGGGCCAGAAGGGCCGCATTGGCACTGGCGCTGCCCGTCATCGGTACCGTCGCGATCCTGCACAAGGCCGCAGAAAAAGGCTTTCTCCGGGACCTCGACGAAACGCTGGTACGACTCAGACAGGCGGGATTTCGTTTTGCCGACTAACAACAGAATGCGGCACCTGGACCTGGTGCGCGCCGTCCACCAACGGTGTTCTCGTTCCCACGCTCCAGCGCTCAACCTTATACATAAGTGGTTCTGATCCAAGCACGAACTCCTCGCGGCGCCTAAGATGGCAGGATCACCAACCCACCGGAGGGGAGCATGAACAACTGGGCACGCGAAGAAGTGGCGACGGCAGACCTGG
>CAILVI010000515.1 GCA_903837595.1 uncultured Thiodictyon sp. | reverse complement strand
GCCCCCAGGCCGCGACGAAGGCACCCGCGGTTCTCTCAGGCCGCCGCCGGGACCCGGTGCCGGAGGCGCTCACGCAGGCCCCGGTACCACAGGGTCTCAGGCAACATCACCAGATAGACCAGGGCCACGACCAGCAGCTGATACCAAAAGCTCGTCAACCACAACGGGGTTGTACCGTTCTCCAGCCAGGTCTCCGCCAATTGCTGCAGGTTGAAGAAGGTGAAATAGGCCAGAAAGGCGAGCACGAGGCGACCGGTGGTCTTCTGTCGGGGTGAAATCGCGATCAGGGGGACCGCGACCAGCAACAGCGTAAAGATCGCCAGCGGTGCGGCGATACGGTGCTGCAATTCGCCCTGGGCCGCGGGGTCCGGGGATGCCAACAGGACGCGGGAGGGGACCGTGGAGTTCTTTTTTATCCCGGTCGGCTCTGGCCCCTGGCCATCGATCCGCAACAGATATTCGCGGAACTCCCCGATCATGTAATCGCCCTCCCCCGCATTGCCGTCGAAGCGGTGCCCATCGTTGAGCGTAACCAAATGGTCCCCGGTGGTCTGCTCCACCCGGTGGCTACCGGTATCACTGACGACGAGCTGCGTCTTCTTGCCTTGTCGCGAGAGCAGAAAAACCCGTTCGAGCCGCTTTTCCTTGGTGATGGAGCCGACATAGATGATCGACTGGCCGTCATCCTCGACATAGAAGCGCCCGGCCTGCAGCCCGGCGACCTGGGTGGCCTGATCCTTCTGCGCAAGCCGGATCTCCGCGATTCCCGCCGACGCCCAGGGCTGCAGGATCAGGGCGAACAAGCCCGTAACCAGCGCCACCGGCAGCGCCAGCAGGAAGAGTGCCCGGTACAGCCGCCGCGGCCCGATACCGCAGGCATTGAGTGCCACCAGTTCGCTGTCGCGGGCCAGGCGGCCCAGCCCCCCCAGGGCGGCGAGGAAGAATGACGGCGGCAGCAGGGTCGAGGTATCGCGGACCAGCTGCAGACCCAGAAAGCGCAGTACCAAGTCGGCGTTCAACGCACCCAGGCTTACCTCTTCCAGGGTCCGCAGAAAGAGCATGCTGGTGACGATCAGCATCAGCGTGATCAAGATCGCCAGCAGGGCTTTCCCGACTTCGCTGAGCAGGTAGCGGTCGACGAGCGGAAGCATCAGGCCGCGGCGCCGCAGTGGGAGCGCCAAACGCTCGCCGACCCTCAATAGGGCCCGCCGCTCTTCAGCAAATAATTGCGCAGCTGGATGCTCTCGTGGTTTGCGCGCGTCAGATTCGTGTGGGTGATACGAAAGAGTGCACGCATGACCCGGTACAGTAGCATTGGATGAGACTTGCCGAGCGCCTCGAAGGCGTCGGGCTCCAGGGTCAGGACGATGCTGCCGCCGGCCGCACGCAGCCAGGCCTTGCGCGCCGAACCGTCGACGAATGAACGGGTGCCGGCGCATTCACCGACGCGCATCTGATAGATGACCTCCTCGTGCTCGCGCACGATCTGGGAGACATTGAGCGCGCCCACGGCGAGCACGAACAGCGTGCGGCTGGCGTCCCCTTCGGAGACCAGCGTATCACCGTCGGACAGTATCGTGACCCCCATCTGATCGGCGAGCGCCCGCAGCTCGTCGTCAGCGAGTTCCGCGACCAGGGGGGAGCCGCGCAGCGCCTCCAACTTGTCTACTTGATTCATCGACTACCTCATGTTTGCAGCGCGAAGGACACGACGGACGCCCCGTCGGCCCGGCCAGACCCGGGTCCCCGGGAAGGCGCAGTTTAGCGCACCGCGCGCCGCGCGGGCGGTGCGGATCGTCCCGCAGGGGGGCCGGCGGTGCCGGTACTCAACGATTCCCAGCGGGCACTCAATAGCGCCCGCCGCTCTTCAACAAATAATTGCGCAGCTCGGCGCCCTCCAGATAGGTACGCGTCAGGTTCACATGGGCGACGCGGAAGAGCGCGCGCATGACCCGATAAATGATCCATGGATGGGTGTCGACCAGCGCCTCAAAGGCCTCGGGTTCCAAGGTCAGGAGGCTGGTCTCGCCGATCGCCCGCAGGCCGAATACATAGGCCACGCCATCGATGAAGGAACGGGCACCAACACACTCACCGGCGTGCATATGATAGATGATCTCCTCGGCGCCACCGATGACCCGAAAAAAGCTGAGGCCACCCGCAGCGACCGTGAACAGCGTCCGGCGCTCATCCCCTTCAACCACCAGCGTCTCGCCGTCGTGGAGCGTCTGCACCCCCATCTGATTCGCGAGCGCCTCAATCTCGGCCTCATCAAACTCCGCGGCGAGAAGGGAGTTACGGAGCGCGTCCAATTTATTCACTTCAATCATCGTTCGGTCACCTCTGGTGGCAGCGTGAAAGACATGACGGACGCCCCGCCCGGCGCGGCCCGCCTCCCTGGGCAGGCGCAGTTTAGCGCACCGTCACAGTCAACGGCAGCGCCGGTCATCCCCCGGCGGAAGTTCCACGATCGTTGCGCATTCCAGGATCGAGCGCCAGCGCGGCGCCCAGGTCCGCGATCAGGTCCCCCGCATCCTCGATCCCGACCGAGAGCCGCACCAGGGTATCGGTGACCCCCAGGCGGAGGCGCTCCGCGGGCGACAGGTTGGCATGGGTCTGCACCGCCGGGACCGTGATCAGGCTCTCCACCCCGCCGAAACTCTCGGCATAGGCAATCAGCGAAACCCCCGCGATCAGTCGCTCCAGGGTCGCGCGGTCCTGCACCTCGAACGACAGCACGGCACCCAGACCACTCGCGATACCCTTAAGGGTCGCATGCCCGGGGTCGCCCGGTAAGCCAGGGTAATGGACCCGTGTGACCATTGGTTGCTCCTGCAACCAGCGCGCGATGGTCAGTGCATTGCGTTGCTGCCGCTCCAGGCGCAGGCCCAGCGTCTTGAGCCCACGCAGCACGAGCCAGGCGTCCTGTGGCCCCAGCACCGCCCCCACCGCGTTCTGCAGGAACTTGAGCCGCCCGGCCAGGGCCTCGTCGCGCACCGTGACGACCCCGCCGATACAGTCATTGTGCCCGGCGAGATACTTGGACGCCGAATGCAGCACCAGGTCCGCCCCCAGCTCCAGCGGACGCAGCCAATAAGGGGTGAGCAGGGTGTTATCCACCACCAGCAGTACACCAGCCGTCCGCGCGATCCCCGCCAGGCCCGGCAGGTCCGGGACCAGCAGGCAGGGGTTGGACACGGACTCGACCAGAATGGCCCGGGTGTCCGGCCGCAGCGCCGCCCGATAGGCCGCCTGGTCCAGGACCGGGACATAGGTCACGGTCAGGCCGAAGGGGGCCATCACCTGATCGAGCAGCCGATAGGTGCCGCCGTAGCAGCCCTCCGCCACCACCAGGTGATCGCCCTGTTTGAACAGGCACAGCAGGGTGGTCAGGGCCGCCAGTCCGCTGGCGAAGGCGCAGGCCGCGGCGGCGCCGTCCAGGCCGGCCATCGCCTCCTCCAGTGCCGCCCGCGTCGGGTTGGTGGTACGGCTGTAATCGAAACCGGTGCTCTGCCCGAGTGCCGGGTGGGCATAGGTGGCGGTCTGATAGATGGGCGTGCTGATCGCCCCGGTGCGCGGGTCGCGCCCGCGTCCGGCCTGGGCCAGGAGGGTGTCGATATGGGGCATGGCGATTGGGAACAGGAGGCTGGAATTGGCTGCCCGTCTTGTATCACGTCGCGAATGCCGCCGCCTAGATCATGAACTGAAAAACCTTGGCGAGCTTGGCGAACTTGGCGCCTTGGCGTGACAACCGCTCGTCAACGCATCGCGTATTGACCAAGCCTGGGTGCTGGTCTACTTTTATTAAGAGTTTGTTTCGGTTTACGGAGTCATCACCAGGAGTCCGCACGATGAACACACGCACCTTCCCTGCCCCCGGCAAACTGGCCCTGGCGATAGCACTGGCCTTGGGCGGCCCCGCGGCCCAGGCGGCCGTGGATTGTTCGGTGACGGTCGGTCCCGATAACGGCGCTGGCGACACGCTGGGGACACTCAGTTGGGCGATCATGACCGCGAACAACGGCTCGGCCCCGAATACCCCCTATCCCAACGGCCATCCCGGCCACGGCTGCCCCGGCGATGTCATCACGCTGAAGACCGATGTCACGGTCCAAGGGGTGATGAAGCGCCTGATCGACAGCGATGTCACACTGCAAAGCGATGCCACCACCCGCACCATCGGCGGCGGCAACGCCTTGCGCCCAATGTTCGTCAAATCAGGCCGTGTAACGATCAGGAACCTGAAGTTGAACAATGGCCGGGCGCAAGGCGGCACAGGCGGAGATGGAGGTGGCGGGGCTGGTCTGGGCGGGGCACTGTTCATCTATGACGGCAGCGTCACGGTCGAGGCGGTGAATTTCAACGCGAACAACGCAATCGGCGGCACGACCAACTCGGGCGGCATGATGGGCGGCGGCGGAATGTTCGGCAGTTCCGGAGCCTCTGGCGGCGGTCTGTTCGGAAACGGCTCCCTCGGCGACGGCGGCTATGGCGGGACCGGTGCCTACGGTGGTTTCGGCGGCACCCGCTCACATCCGTCTGGCGGCTTCGGCGGCGGCGCCTACGGCAGCTTCGCTTGCTCCGGCAGCCGCGGCGGCTTTGGCGGCGGCGCCGGCGCTAACAACGGACTTGGCGGCGGCTTTGGCGGTGGCGGCGGCATAGTCGACTTTCAAATGTGCCCGAACAACGGCGGGAGCAGCCAAGGGGGCTTCGGCGGCGGCGGTGGCTACAACAGCCGTTCCTATGGGCGCGGCGGCTTCGGTGGCGGCAACGCGGCCGCCAGCAACGGTGCTCGCGGCGGCGGCGGCGGCGGCTTGGGCGGGGCCATCTTCGTGAAGCGGGGGACACTCGCCCTCAAGGATGTGAACTTCAGCGCCAACGGCGCCGTCGGCGGCCTGAGCGTCGCCCCCTCCAACAATGGTGCGGGTCTGGGCGGTGCCATCTTCATCTGCACCTCGTCGGAGTCCTGGATAGATTGCAGCGGTACGATCGATGAGGCCAACTCCTATCGCTTGACCTTCGATAACGGCACGGCGGCCGAGGGCCAACCGAACCTGTTTTGGACCCAGAGGGGACATAGCACGGCAGGAATCGGCGACAAGGGCCGCCAGAGCATCGCCTTCGGTGCGGCACCCAGTGTCTCGGTGGATGGCACCGGGACTGTCCTGGCCACCGACGGCGGCTCCGGCAATCCGATCACCTTCACCAGTCAGACGACCGGCACCTGTACCATCAACGGCAGTCTGGTCACCGGTGTCACCGCTG
>CAILVI010000514.1 GCA_903837595.1 uncultured Thiodictyon sp. | reverse complement strand
GCCTAACTCCGAGACCTGCAAACCTTCCTAGCGGCCGGCAATCATAAGCCTCTTTTCACGATATTACAAAAACTTAGCAGCCGCCTGAAACGCAGGAAGAGCCTTCGCCGGACGCTTACGCGTTCATCGACGCCGACGCGCGGGATTACGCGGGGGTCGACACGCAGGTGCACGAAACCCACGAGCATGGCCATGGACGGGTGGAGACCCGCCGCTACCGAACCTTGGGTGATCTCTCCGGGGTACCGCGCAGCGCCCTGTGGAAGGGCATGAACATGATCGGCAGGTCGAGTCGCAGCGTGAAGTCGATGGCAAGATCGCCCGCGAAACCCGCTTCTACATCGGCAGCATCGCCACTGACGTGGCCTGCTTCGCTCGCGCCGTGCGTGATCACTGGGGCGTGGAGAACGAGCTCCATTGGAGTCTCGATGTAGCCTTCCGCGAGGATGACTGCCGCGTGCGCGAACCGGCCGCCCGCGAGAACCTAGCCGTACTGCGCCACATTGCGCTGACGCGGCTGAAGAACGACAACACCAAACTCGGCATCAAGAACAAACGCTTGAAGACCGGTTGGGATGAACGCTACTTGACGAAGTTGCTCTTTAGAAGCACCAGATGCCAAGCCCAAAACAGGTAAATTAGATTCTCCGAATATTAGAGTAGCGTGATGCGATTGCCCTGATGAATACCACTATCCTGGAAACTGTCGTGCGCTGATCATCTGCTCCGGCTACCCAATGAATTTCCAGCGGGCTGTCGGGTGCGCGTCACGCTGGAGCCAATCGGTGCTAGTTGACCGGGCTGACGATGGGATCACCGGCTCGCGGTAAAGCGCGCTCGGAAGAAACCTGCAAGCTATCCGCCAGCGCGCCATCTCCAAAGGGATGAAGCTGCAAACCCTGGACGAGATCCTCGACGAGATCAGTGGGGATCGGCGGGAGTCTGTGGATGATTGAGACCTACCTTGATACCAATATACTCATTGTCACGTTTCGCAGCGACCATCCGGCGATTGGGGCCGCCATGAGTGTGCTTGGCGATCCTCAGCGGGCATTCTTTGCCAGCCATTACCTGCGGCTCGAAACTCTGCGCAAGCCAATGTTTGATAAGCGCGAAGACGAAATGGAGTTCATAGCGGCCTATTTTGACGCGGTCAGTCATTGCGTGCCGACCAGCGACGCGCTGACGGTTGAGGCGTTGCAACTCGCCGCCGCTCTGGACCTTGGCGCGACGGATGCACTCCATGTGACCGCGGCCTTACGAGGGGGTGCCGAAGAGTTCATAACCTTGGAACGGCCATCCAAGTCGATCTGCCGGATTCACGGCTTGCGGACGATTTCGCCGTATTTAGAAGCAACATCAAAATGATGCGCCTGAAGTATTGGCGAGTTGCACCCTGCGGGCACATCCGCGAGTAAGTCGGCGTCACTCGGCTGGGCCAGTGCGCAGCACGTCCGGACCGCAGCTCGCGGCTATAGGACGTAGCTGGTACCTGCCGTGGGAGCGGGTTTGAAACCCGCTCCCACGGGGTTCCATCACGGCGGGACGTCGCTCCCACCGGTTGGGAATTCACGCCAGCCCGACCCGTCCGTCAGTTAGAATCGGGATCTGACCAAGCAACCAACCAACCAACCGACCGAGAAGCCCGTGCCCCCGACCGCCACATGAACCTGCTGCTCTGTGTCATCACCCCCTTCCTGGGCGCCGCCTTGGTCGCCTGGGTCGCTCGCCTGTGGACCTGGCACGCCGCTTGGGCGGCGGCCGGGGTGACGCTCGCGGCCAGTGCCGCACTGGCGCCCCTGGTCGACGGGACCTTCCAAGGGACCACGCTGATCGAGCGCTACGCCTGGATGCCGCGCGAAGGACTGGACCTGACGTTCAGGCTGGACGGGTTCGGGCTGCTGTTCGCGCTGATGATCCTCGGGATCGGGCTCTTGGTCATCCTCTATGCCCGCTGGTATTTTTCGCCGCAGGACCGGCTACGACGCTTCTATACCTGCATGATGCTCTTCATGGGTTCGATGCTGGGGGTGGTGCTGTCCGAGAACCTGATCCAATTACTAATCTTCTGGGAGTTGACCAGCCTCTCGTCATTCCTGCTGATCAGCTATTGGCAGCAGCGTGCGGAGGCACGCCGGGGGGCGCGGATGGCGCTGACGGTCACCGGGATGGGCGGGCTGGCGCTGCTCGGGGGTATTCTGCTGTTGGGCCGGATCACCGGGAGCTATGAGCTCACGACCGTCCTGGCCGCCGGCGACCAGGTCCGCGCCCATCCGCTGTATCTGCCGACGCTGGTGCTGATCCTGCTCGGGGCCTTTACCAAATCGGCCCAGTTCCCCTTCCATTTTTGGCTGCCCAATGCGATGGCGGCGCCCACGCCGGTGTCGGCCTATCTGCACTCCGCGACCATGGTGAAGGCGGGGGTCTTTCTGCTGGCGCGGCTCTTTCCGGTCCTGTCTGGAACCCTGGAGTGGTCCTGGCTGGTGGGCCTGACGGGACTCTTGACCTTCCTGATCGGCGCGGTGTTCGCGCTCTTCAAGCATGATCTCAAGGGCCTGCTGGCCTATTCCACCATCAGCCACCTGGGGCTGATCACCCTGCTGTTCGGCATCGGCACTCCGCTCGCCGCGCTGGCTGGGGTCTTTCACATCATCAATCACGCCACCTTCAAGGCCTCGCTGTTCATGGCCGCGGGCATCATCGACCACGAGACCGGCACGCGCGACATGCGCCGCATCAATGGACTGTGGGGCGTGATGCCCTATACGGCAACACTGGCGATGGTGGCGGCGGCGGCCATGGCCGGGGTACCGCTCTTCAATGGCTTTCTGTCCAAAGAGATGTTCTTTGTCGAGACGCTGGGGGTGGCGAGCGAATTCCATTTTGGCTGGGTGGTACCGCTCACCGCGACCGTGGCGGGCATCTTCGCGGTCGCCTATTCGCTGCGGTTTATCCATGACGTCTTCTTCAACGGCGCACCCATCGACCTGCCGCGCACCCCGCACGAGCCGCCCCGCTGGATGCGGGTCCCGGTCGAGGTGCTGGTGGCACTGTGCCTGCTGGTGGGGATGCTGCCGGCACTCACCGTCGAGCCACTGTTGGCGGTCGCGGCGCGGGGCGTCCTGCGGGGACCGCTGCCGGAGCACAGCATTGCCCTCTGGCACGGCGTCACCCCGGCCCTGTGGATGAGCCTGATCGCCCTGACTGGCGGCGTGCTGGTCTATGCGGGGCGCCGGCCGCTGTTCAAGCTGGCGGCGCGGCTGGAGGGCCGGTGGGAGGCGTGGCGGCTCTATGACTGGCTGGTCGCCATGGTCTTCGACCTGGCCCGGCGGGTGACGGCGGCGCTGGATCGGGGCTCGCTCCAGCAGCTGCTGTTCCTGTTTGTACTCAGTGCCTTGGTCTTGGGGGCGGCAGAGTTCTGGTCCGACTCGGCGCCGCTCACCGGTCCCCGTCCACTGCTGCCGGTGGACCCGGTGAGCTTACTGGTGGCGCTGGGCCTCGCGGCCAGCACGGTGTTGGTCGTCATCCTGCACCGGCAGCGGCTCACCGCCCTGATCCTGCTGGGCGCGGTGGGGCTCGGGGTCGCGCTGATCTTCGTGAAGTTCTCCGCCCCGGACCTGGCGCTCACCCAGTTATCCGTGGAGGTGGTGACCATCGTCCTGCTGCTCCTGGCGCTGTATTTCCTGCCCAAGTCGACGCCGGCCGAGTCCAGTCGCGCACGCCAGGTCCGGGACCTGGTGCTCGCGGTGGCCGCGGGTGGCAGCACCGCCGCCCTGGCCTGGGCGGTCTTGACCAGGCCCTATGAGTCCATCGCCGACTGGTTCCTCACCCACAGCCTGCCGGGCGGCGGCGGGGCCAACGTGGTGAACGTGATCCTGGTGGACTTCCGCGGCTTTGACACCCTCGGGGAGATCACGGTGCTGGCCCTGGCCGGATTAGGCATCTACGCCATGCTGGAGGGTCTGCGACTGCCGGCCCCCGCCGCGGACGGTGAGGGGCGGGCCTGGGACCCGGACACCCACCCGCTGATCATGGCCTCGCTGGTGCGCCTGCTGTTGCCGCTGGCGCTGCTGGTGGCGGTCTACATCCTGCTGCGCGGGCACCAGTTGCCGGGGGGCGGGTTTATCGCCGGGCTGATCACCGCGGTCGCGCTGATCATGCAATACCTGGCCAATGGGGTTGCCTGGACGCAAGCGAGGCTGCCCGCCAATCTGCACCCGCTGATCGCTGCCGGGCTGCTCATTGCCACCCTGACGGGCCTCGGCAGTCTGGTCTTCGGCTATCCCTTCCTCACCTCCAGTTTCGGCCATTTCCATTGGCCGCTGATCGGCGACTTTGAATTGGCCTCCGCCATGGCCTTCGATCTCGGGGTCTATCTAGTGGTGGTAGGCGTCACCCTGCTGATCCTGATCCACTTGGGGTTGGTACATGACGTGAGCCACTCCACTGACGAGGAGCCACAGTGATGGAGGCCCTACTCGCCCTGATCATCGGACTGCTCACGGCCGCCGGCGTCTATCTGCTGCTGCGCGCTCGCACCTTCCCGGTGGTACTCGGCCTAAGCCTGCTATCCTATGCCGTGAACCTCTTTCTGTTCGCCATGGGGCGGCTGCGGATCGGCCGACCACCGATCATTACGGCGAATGCCCAAGGCTATGCCGACCCCCTGCCCCAGGCCCTGGTCCTCACCGCCATCGTCATCGGCTTCGCCATGACCGCCTTTGTCATCATGCTGGCGCTCAAGGCGCGGGCGGAGTTGGGGAATGATCATGTGGATGGAACCCATGAGCCGTGAGCCACAGAAAAACGGACAGTCCGCAAATGACACTGGGAGCGCCGCACCCCAGTGTGGCACAGCCTATCCGCGAACCACAACGCCGCGGTCGCTACGAGATCACGCCGCACTGGGGTGCGGCGCTCCCAGGGTGATGAACAAGGCGAATCTTCGCGGCTTCGCATGAGCAGCTACCATTAAGATGAATCATCTGGTCATCGCCCCGCTCCTGCTGCCCCTGCTGGCCGGCATCCTGCTGCTCCTATTCCGGGGCATCGACCTTCGCTGGCGGCGGGGTTTCGCCCTCGCCGGCGTGCTCGGACAGCTGGTGCTGGCACTGGTACTGACCAGCGCGGTGGCCGATGGCGGCATTCTGGTCCATTCGCTCGGGAACTGGCCGGCGCCCTTCGGCATCTGCCTGGTAGCCGATCGACTGACTGCCTGGATGCTGGTCACGACCGCCGTCCTGGCACTGTTCGCCCTGGCCTACGCTTGCCTGGGAACGGACCGGGCGGGCCGCCACTTTCATGTACTCTTTCAGCTAGAGCTGTTCGGTCTCAGCGGGGCCTTCCTGACCGGTGACCTGTTCAACCTGTTCGTCTTCTTCGAGGTCCTGCTGATCGCCTCCTACAGCCTGCTGCTGCACGGCGGCGGGCGGCGACGCATCCGCGCCGCCCTGCACTATGTGGTGATCAATCTGGCCGGCTCGGCACTGTTTCTGATCGCGGCCGGGCTCTTATATGGCTTACTGGGCACACTCAACCTCGCCGACCTGGCGATGAAGGTGGCGGCCGCGAGCCCCGATCGTCTGCCACTGGTCCGCGCCGCCGGGCTGCTGCTGTTCGGGGTGTTCGCACTGAAGGCGGCATTGGTGCCGCTCTCACTCTGGCTGCCGGGCGCCTATGCCAACACCAGCGCACCGGTGGCCGCCTTGTTCGCCATCATGACCAAGGTCGGGGCCTATGCCGTACTGCGCCTCTCGACGCTGATCTTCGGCGGGCCGCTCATCGTCGACTGGCTCCTACCGCTGGCACTGCTGACCCTGGCGGTCGGCATAGTGGGCGCGATGGGGAGCGACCGGCTGCGCGCGCAGGTCGCCTATCTGGTACTGGCCTCGGTCGGCACCCTGCTCATCGCCGTTGGCCTGGGGAGCGCGGCCGGGATCGGTGCCGGGCTCTATTACCTGCCGCACAGCACCTTCGCGGCGGCGGCCCTGTTCCTGCTCGCCGACCAGATCGCCGCCCAACGGGGGGACCTGGCGGACCGGTTGGAACCCGGCCCGGTCATGGGTCGGCACTGGGTACTCGGGGTACTCTTCTTCCTGTGCGCGATCTCGATTGCCGGGCTGCCGCCACTCTCCGGCTTTATCGGCAAGTTCCTGATCCTGCGGGCGGCACTCGATCATCCGTCGGCGCCCTGGGTGTTGGGGGTCGTGTTGGTGGGTGGGCTGCTGGCCCTGATGGCCCTGGCGCGCAGCGGCAGCCTGCTGTTCTATCGGGCCACCGAGGGAGCGACGGCAGCGGATACGTCGACGCCCACAGGGGCGGCCCTGGGTCTGGTCGGCGGATTGCTTGCACTGGGTGTCGCCATGACCCTCGGGGCCGGACCGCTCAGCGACTACACCAGCGCCAGCGCCCAACAACTGCTGCAACCGGTTGACTATGTGCTGGCGGTCCTGGGACCGCACGGCGAGGCAAGGCCATGATCCGGCGGTTGCTGCCCCACCCCATTCTGACCCCGACCATCACGGCGGTCTGGCTCCTGCTGGTCAACAGCCTGGACCCGGGCCAGGTCCTGCTGGGCCTGTTCCTGGGCCTGGCCGTTCCGCTCTTCAGCCTGCGCTTCTGGCCGGACCGGGTGCAGATCCGCCGCCCGCTCACCCTGCTGCGCTTCTGCGGCCTGGTGCTCTATGACATCGTTGCCGCCAACCTGACTGTGGCCTGGCTGATACTGCGCGGGCCGGCACGGTTGCGGCCCGGGTTCGTCGAGGTCCCATTGGAACTGACCTCTGAGCTGGCCATCAGCCTACTGGCCAACACCATCTGCTTGACCCCCGGCACCGTCTCCGCGTGGTTGAGCCCGGACCGGCGCATCCTGCTGGTCCACGCCCTGGACCTGGCCGACGCGGGCGCGCTGATCGCCACCGTCAAGACCCGCTATGAGGCCCCATTGCGGCAGGTATTCGACCCATGCTGAGCATCGCCATCCTCATTGCATTCGCACTGGTCGGTACTGCCTTCGCCCTGACGCTGTGGCGGCTCTTGATCGGCCCCAGCGCGCCGGACCGCATCCTGGCACTCGACACGCTAGCCGTGAACGCCATCGCCCTACTCGTGCTGTTCGGCATCCAACAGGACAGCACGCTTTATTTCGAGGCCGCCATCCTGATTGCACTGTTGGGCTTCGTCGGCACGGTGGCACTGTGCAAATACCTGCTGCGCGGCGATATCATCGAATAGGCAAACAGAGAAATGGTCGAACTGCTGACATCCGCCCTGCTCCTGGCCGGCGCGCTATTCACCTTCATCGGCGCCCTAGGCCTCGTGCGCCTCAAGGACTTTTACTGCCGCCTGCATGCCCCCACGAAGGCAACGACCCTGGGCGTCGGCAGCCTGCTCCTGGCCTCCGCCCTCTGGTTCAGCACGCGCGGCACGGGCCTGAGCCTGCACGAGGTGTTGGTGACCCTGTTCCTGTTCATCACCGCACCCGTGAGTGCACACCTGTTGGCCAAGGCGGCACTGCATTTGCGTATGAAGAGCCTGGCTCCCAAGCCAGAATCCAGCACGGCGGCAACGTAAATTCCAACGTTTGCCAAGACTGATGGACACCGCATCGCGCAGTGCCAAGGATCAAAGGCGGCAATCGTTGCCGGTCGCGGCACCGATTTCGACCCTCGGGCTGCAACCGGGGAAGGCTGCACAAGGGACTGGACTCGGGCGACTTCGGAGCACGCGCGGGCCAGCGAGAAGCCATCACCAAAAGTAACCGGGGAGAACATGAAGCTCATCACCAACCCACTGTTGGAGCAGATTATCCGCGAGGCCCAGGCCAGCCCGCGGCAACGGAAAAACTACAACTTCCACCCCTCCGACGAGTCGCGCTGCAACCGGCTGCTCAACGCGCTGGAGCCGGGCACCTACATCCGCCCCCATCGGCACCTGGACCCGGAAAAGGAGGAGCTGATGGTGCTGCTGCGGGGCAGCATGGGGTTGATCTTCTTCGACGACGCAGGTCAGGTCACCGCGACGGCGCGCCTGACCGTCGGCAGCGACGTGTTTGGGATTGATATTGCCGCGGGTCAGTATCACTCTCTGGTCTGCCTGGAGTCCGGGACAGTCTTCCTGGAGGCCAAGGCTGGGCCTTACCGTCTGTTTCTTGGGGAAGAACTGGCACCCTGGGCGCCGGCCGAGCAGGACGCCGAGGCCGCCGGGTATCGCGCCCGTCTGGAGCGCCTGTTTACGCCCTGAGCAAGGCGCCTTGATCATCCGTTGTCCAGATTCACCACGTTGGGAATTGCCATGGTCGCGACCTCATCGGATTTGCAGACACTCGAGGACCTGACCTTTCGGGTGCATTACCGCGGTGCCTTCGCCATGTTGGAGGTGCAGTTGCACGCCAAACAGGCCATCAAGGCGCAGTCCGACGCTATGGTGGCCATGGACCCGACGGTCGACGTGGAAGGTAAGCTGGAGGGGGGGCTGCTCGGCGGACTCGGGCGGATGTTCAGCGGTGAGAGCTTTTTCTTCCAGACCCTGAAGGCGACGCGCGGTGCCGGCACCGCCTTGCTCGCCCCGTCCCAGCCGGGCGACCTGCTGCCCATCCACCTTGACGGGCGCCAGTCCTACATCCTGCAAAAGGACGGCTTTCTCGCCGCCTGCGAGGGGGTGCAGATCTCCACCACCGCGCAAAACCTCACCCGCGGCCTGTTCAGCGGCGAGGGTCTGTTCGTCTTGAAGGCGTCCGGGCGCGGCATGCTGTTCGTAGAAAGCTATGGGTCCATCCATCCATTGGAGGTCGCGGCCGGCGAGGAGATGATCGTCGACAACGGCCATCTGGTCGCCTGGCCGGAGGGGATGCACTACGGCCTGGAGAAGGCCAGCTCCGGCTGGATGTCCAGCCTCACCTCGGGCGAGGGTCTGGTGTGTCGCTTCCGCGGCCCAGGCACCGTCTATATCCAAAGCCGCAATCCCAAGGCCTTCGGCTCCTGGGTGAGCCGCTTGCTGCCAAGCCGTAGCAGCAGCTGACGCCATGGCAACCGAGCTTCAACCAGGCGGTAACCTGCGTCTACCGGCCACGACCGAGATCGTGGTGGACGTACTCTGGGAACCAGAAAAACCCGGCGGCAAGGACGTCGATGCCAGCGCATTCCTCTTGCAGACGGGCGGTCGCGTCGGCACGGACGATGATTTTGTCTTCTACAACAGCCCGCGCTCGCCCTGCGGCGGCGTCGCGCTCAGCGAGGTGGCGGGGGCGCATCGACGGCTACGGATCGTCCCCGGCGCACTGTCCACGCAGGTGTCGAAGGTCGCCGTCTGTCTCACCCTGTATGGCGGTGGCCCGTTCGCCCAGGCCAGCCGGATCGAGGTCAGGGTGCGTGATGCGGCGGGGGTCGAAGTGGCCCGATTCAGCCCCCCGACCGGCGGTATGCAGGAGGCCGCCCTCATCCTGTGCGAGGTCTACCGGCATCAGGACGGCTGGAAATTCCGGGCAGTTGCCCAGGGCTTTGCCGGCGGGCTGGGACCGCTGGCGAGTCATTTCGGGGTCGACATCGGTACCGATCAGCCGACTACCGAGGTGCCGCCACAACCCCAGCCGCAGTCCCGGGCCTGTGGCAACACCGCGTCGGCGGCTGGCGCACCGCCCAACCGCGGCGAGACGCTGCGTTCGGCGGCAGCCGGGCTCGACTACGCGATCCTCTATCGCGGGGCCTTCGCACTTGCCCGGGTCGACCTGCCGCAGGGCCAGCAGATCAAGGCGCAGTCAGACGCCATGGTCGCCATGAGCCCGACACTCGCGGTGGACAGCACGACGCAAGGCGGGCTACTCAGCGGCCTCAGCCGCCTGGTGAGCGGCGAGAGCTTTTTTCTCCAGACCCTGACCGCCGCCCGCGGTGCCGGCTCGGTCTATTTCGCCCCGGCCGCGCCGGGCGACATTGCCGCCGTGGAGGTCCAACCGGCGGAGGGGCTGGTCATTGCCCGCGGCGCCTTTCTCGCCTGCTCCCAGGGGGTCGAGGTCAGCAGCAAGATGCAGAACATCGCCAAGGGCCTGTTCAGTGGCGAGGGTTTTTTCATCCTCAAGGCCATCGGCCAAGGGCTGCTGTTTCTGGAGTCATTCGGCGCCATCCATACGCTGCGCCTGGGACCGGGCGAGCAAAAGATTATCGACAACGGCCACCTGGTCGCGTGGTCGGCCTCCATGCAGTATGGGCTGGAGCTGGGCAACCCCGGGCTGGTCGCTGCCTTCACCTCGGGTGAGAACATCGTCTGCCGCTTCCACGGGCCTGGGACCGTGCTCATTCAAAGCCGCCAGCCGAGTCAATTCGGGCGCTGGCTCTCGCCGCTGCTGCCGGGGTAATGCCTTTAGTCCTAGCCTGAATATCTCACGCCAAGGCGCCAAGCACGCCAAGAAGAAAGTGGGCTGCCCGCGCAACTTAGGTTCAAGGCAACTGTTCAGGTACCCCGGCCAAGCTACCCCAGCTGAGGCATCGGCGGGTTGCCCTGGAACGTCATGACCAAGGCTTGGTAGGTATCGAGGGAGGCTCTTCCTGCGTTTCAGTCGGCTGCTAAGTTTTTGTAATATCGTGAAAAGAGGCTTATGATTGCCG
>CAILVI010000513.1 GCA_903837595.1 uncultured Thiodictyon sp. | reverse complement strand
TGACTGCTCTCACATCGCTGAACCTGATCTGCAACAACATGGGCGCAGAAGGCGCCGCCCTGGCCACCGCGCTCCGGAGCCTGACTGCGCTCACGTCGATGCAGCTGATCTGAGTATTGGTGGCCTGATGTTTGTGCAGGGATTTCTTGTCGCTGTGGCCGGATATTTGATGATTTCTGATTTCAAAAGGGTTTGGTTTTTGTTCTGTTCCACTCTTGCTGGGGGGGGGCTGGGTGTTCACAAAACATTACGAAACGGTGTACATTGTCAATATATCTAGTCTATTGATTTGAAAGCAGGCCGTCCCCGAAGGGGGCCGGCCAGGATGTCCCACACGTGGTCAGCCGTGGGGACATCCAGCACGCAATACGGTTTCACGGCATTGACGGCGGCCGCCATCGGAGGGCACCACGATTGCGTCAGGTACCTCCTGGCTGCGCACGATGATGGCGGCCGCCCTCGGAGGGCACCTGGGCTGCGTCGAGGTGCTCCTCGCGGCGCACGACGCCAAGGAGCAGGCGCTTGCGGTGGACAACTACAACTTCCCAACTTCGAAATGGATGGGTGTATGAACTACAGTTTCTCCACGCAACGACACACATTTTGGCGACACCGTCGATCATTTCGCTCCATGTATTGTAAATCCCCATAGTGGGTGCAGTTTTTCCATCCCATCCACAGATTCGTCCACATGAAATGCAAAACGATGGTCTCCGTCGCTGTAAAAATATATTCGCAGTACACCCAACCGGAGCACACCCAACCGGAGCACACCCAACCGGAGCACACCCAGCATCTGGCGGCCATCCACGCGAAGCGGCCACCCCGAGGAGTGGCCGCCGAAGGCGGCCAATGCGCCTACGGCGGCGCCGTCACCAGCATGGCTCCCCCCGGCCGCCGCCCGAGCTCCTTGGCCCACTCGGCGGCCATGGCGGCGTGGAACTTCCAGTAGTACTTCCCGTAGTCGATCGTCAGCTCGTCGACGGCGCTGACCGGCTCGAGCGTGAAGATCGCGACGGTGCGCCGGCCGTCGGTGTGCACGAGGTCGACCGCACGCGCGTTGGCCGCGCGGCCCGTGCTCCGCGCGTCGTTGAGCGCGGAGAGCGGCCGGGTGGTGTCGGGCTCGATGAGCAGCCCCGGCACGCCCTTGACTTCTCTGCATTCGAACAGGTAGGCGTTGATCCGCCGGACGTACGGCGGCGCTGCCTCGGGGTCGCGCGCCCTCTTGACGCCGGAGACGCCCGCCCGGCCGACGAATGCGTAGTCGCCGACCAGCGCGTCCTGCCGCAGCGCGACGGCGGGCCGCGTGCAGCGCGAGCCGTGGCAGGGGTGCCCGGGCTCGTCGACGAAGTCGACCCTGGCCCGGCAGAGGCCGCGCTCGTGGGCGTCCTCCGCGTCCTGCTGATGCCGCTCCGGCAGCCTCGCGAGCGTGGGACGGCCCGCGAGGTGCAGCCTGTACCACCCGGGCCGCCGCGGAGCGAGCCTCGCGGCCAGGCTCGCGCGCGCCGACTGCGCGAGCGGCGTC
>CAILVI010000512.1 GCA_903837595.1 uncultured Thiodictyon sp. | reverse complement strand
TGGAAGCCGGACATGGTCAATTGGAACATGTACACCCCCTGGCCATTTGCCGAGTTGTTCGAGGACCTGGGCGACCGCGTCGAGGTCCGCGACTATTCCAAATACAACTTCGTCACCCCGATCATGAAGCCGGAGGCCATGACCCGCGAGGAGGTCCTCAAGGGCGTGTTGCGCAACTACGCGCGCTTCTATGCGCGCAAGAGCTTCTTCGAATATCCATGGATCAGGGGGGACAAATTCAAGCGCCGGTACATGCTGGGCTGCCTGTGGGCCTTCATGCGGACCACCTGGAACAAGACCTTCTATGACCTGGACCGCGTGAATATGAAGGGCGAGATCGACCTGGGCTTCGACCAGTCCAAGGTACTTACCCAGGAACAGATTGCCGAGCTCAAGCTCAGCCGTCCCGATCTGCGCGCCGACGTCAACTTCAAGGGAACCCCGATCAAGGTGCTGGCGTGCGGTGGACCGGACGAGCAAATCGACGAAGCCACCGGGCTGCCGGTCACGGTGCAGGAGCCTAAACGCCCAGTCGCCACCTCGGTCTGAGCGGAGCGCCGGCCATGACCCCAGCCTTGTTCGCCGACCTCCCGCGGGAGCTGATCGAGCGCTTCGATGAGTCCGGTACCGAGACGGTATCTTTCTCGCCGGTGGCCGGCGGGCAACGGCTCGGTATGGCGGACTATGCGCAGTCCCTGGGTGCGCTGGCGGCGCGCCCGGATGAGGTGGTGGCGCTCTACGTCCACCTGCCATTCTGTCCGGTGCGCTGCCTGTATTGCGCCTGCCATACCACTATCACCCACGACGGGGAGAAGATCGACCGCTATCTCGATACCCTGGAGCGGGAGATGGACCTGGTGACGGCTGAGCTCGGGGGAGGGCGCGCCTTGGCCCAGCTCCATTTGGGCGGTGGGACGCCGAACTATCTCACCGACTCCCAATTGATCCGCCTGATGGAGATGGTGGGAAGCCGTTTTCACCTCGGCCCCGACACGGCCGCGACGATCGAATGCAATCCGCGGCGCGCCTCGGCCAGTCAATTGGAGCTATTGAAAGGGTTGGGGTTCAAGGGGGTGAGCTTCGGTATCCAGGACCTGGATGTGCGGGTTCAGCACGCCATCGGGCGGGTCAACTCATTGGGCCTGGTGCGGGACGTCTGCACCACGGCACGTGAGACCGGGTTCGAGTGCATCAGCCTGGACCTGGTCTACGGGCTGCCCAATCAGACGCTGGCAAGTTTCGAGTCGACCCTGGAACGGATCATCGAGATCAATCCGGATCGGATCCGGGTCTTCAGCTATTCACACCGGCCGGCCATCCGACCGCATCAATATGCGATCGAGACGGCGTGCCTGCCCGGCGCGCAGGAAAAGCTCGCGCTGCTCCACAGTGCAGTGCGCTGCTTCACCGAATCCGGTTACACCTGGATCGGCCTGGATTGCTTCGTCCGGGATGGGGACGAACTCGCCGACGCCCAGGCGGCGGGGCGGCTCCGCCACACCGCGCTCGGCTATACCTGTGCCCCCACCCAACACCTGCTGGCCTTCGGGACCAGTAGCTTAGGCGAGGTGGATGGGACCTTTGTGCAGAACGAGTCGAATATTGATGCCTGGCGCAAGGCGATCGAGGCTGGGTGTTTCCCCATCCTGTGGGGCCACAGGCTCACCGACGCCGACCAGCGGCGGCATCGGGCGATTGCGCATCTGCTGTGCAATCTGGCACTGCCGGCGAGCCTGATGGCCGGATTGGAGGGCGACGCCGAGCGCCTGGTCCGCTGTGCCGCCCAGGGTCTCATCGAGCTCACGGACGGTGGCATCAAGGTGACCCAACGTGGCCGTTATTTTTTGCGCAGCCTTTGTACCCAGCACGAGCCCAACCTCGCCTGGAGCAACCACCACTGGGGCGAGCCCCAAACCAGTTGATCCCAAACCCGTTGATCAGGGCTAGACCATAGATACCAATACGCAACACACTCCCGGCGAACCCGCCCGGATCGGACCCAATGCCATCCTGCGCGTCGCCGAGGCCTTGCGCGCCGGCCCAGACGCGGGCGCCATACAGGACGTCTTTGAGCGCGCAGGTCTCGCCGGCTATCTCACCACGCCACCCACCCAGATGGTCGACGAACGGGAAGTCACCGCACTCCATCAGGCCCTGCGGGCGGTCATCGGGGTGCGGCAGGCGCGCCAAATCGGCGTGGTGGCCGGCCAACTCACCGGTGATTATCTGCTCGCCAACCGTATCCCCCGACCGGCCCAGTGGGTGCTCAAGATTCTGCCGCGCCAATACGCGCTGCGCATCCTGCTCAAGGCCATCGAACGCAACGCCTGGACCTTCGCCGGCAGTGCCGGTTTCAGTACCCAGGAAGGCCCGCGCACGCGCTTTATCCTCGAAGGCTCGCGGGTCTGTCTGGGTGTCACCGAGTCCCCGACCGCGCTGTGCGACTTCTATGCCGCCACCTTCGAGCGACTGCTCCGCAAACTGGTCGACACCGAGGTCCGGGTGATCGAGGTTCAATGCCAGTCCATGGGGCATTCGGCCTGCGTCTTTGAGGTCCGTAGCGACGGCCAGTAGGCCGTCGCTTGGTTTAACTCATTGGCCTTCGGCGGGGCTACCCGTAGGAGCGGCCCCCCGGCCGCGACGGGTGGCCAGCGAGGGCCGATGCCCGGAGTGATGACCAAGGCCCGTGCGTGTTGGGAAAACGGCCCTTGATCATCGTGGCGGCTAACGGCCATCTTCTGGAGTCCTAAGGCTTCAGCCTTGGTCCGGTCTATCCAAGGCTGAAGCCTTGGACTCCGGACTCGCGGTGGCCGGAACGACAAACCAGCCCGGCCCATGGGCAGGCTACGGCCTGCGGTGGCGCACCGCGCTCTAGCCCCGAAGGGGCGTGACATACCAGCCCAGGGCAACGCCCTGGGTATGACGGATAACAGACCCCAGCCCTGAAAGGGCGTGACATCAGGAGCCCCACCGTTATGTCACGCCCTTTCAGGGCTAGGCCGAATACACAACGCTAACCCAGGGCGTTGCCCTGGGCTGGTATGTTCGACCCCGTTGGGGTCGGTAGGCTTGGTTTAATTCATTAGCCTCGGGCCGGGTCGACACCCGTAGGAGCGGCCCCCGGCCGCGACGGGTGGAGCGCGACGTCAGATGCTTGCTCCCTCCTTCCTTGCGGGGGGAGGGTGGGGGGCTCGAATGACCTTGCCTTAGTGGCCGACCCCGCCCTTGCCTCCAAGTTCAGCGGTGTCCGCCAGTGCTGCCCGTTCGCTCAGTGCGGCATGATCGATTATAGTGACCTGCGCGCCCGCCACCGCGACACAGCCGTCTTGCGTCAATTGCCGCAGGACGCGTGAGAAGGTCTCGGGTTGGATCGACAGACGCGAGGCCAGGACCCCCTTTGGGACCTCCAGCGCGAAGTCCTGCCGGTCCGCCGGCACCTGCGCCAACAGATAGCGGGCGACCCGGCTGGTCGCATTGTGCAGCGTCAGGTTATCGATCTCCGCGATCAGGCCGCGCAGGCGCCGGCTCAAGGCCCCCATCACCTCGAAGCAGGTGTCCACCGATTCGCGCAGCATGGCGGCGAAGGCCGCGGCATCGATGCCGATCAGTTCCGCGTCCTCCAAGGCCGCGGCACACACCGGATAGCGCGGGGCCTTGAGGAACATCAGTGCCTCGGCGAAGGTCTGCCCCGGTGAGACGATCTCGATGACCTTCTCGCCCCCCTCCGGCGACAGCCGAAAGAGCCGCAACTGTCCCTGATGGACAAAATAGAAGCGGCGCGACGGATCACCCTGGCTGAACAGCCACTGACCCTCATCCAAATGGATGGGAACGGCATGCGCCGCCACGTGCTCCAGTTGTTCGGTACTCAGGCCGGAGAGCAGCGGCGCCTGGCGCAACAGTTCAATCATTATTCAATGCCTCATGAATCCACCGCTGGTCCGGTTGGTCGTATCGTCACGCCTGGCGCACGTCGTGCGTTGCTACTTTGGGCATCGCGTCCTTGATCATCGCTCCGGCTGGCCGTGATCGGTCCGCAGAGCGGACCCTAAGGTAAAGCCGTAATCCGTCCGCTGCGCGGACCAACGGCTACATTATCAGCGGCGTCGATCATCACTCCGGCCTCCCAGCTTCTCGTGATACCGCTCCAGCGGTGTCAAGCATGTGTTGGGCGCTGTGCGCCCCGAGGCCGTCGCCCGGGATGACGATCAAGGCCCCCTGCCAGCCACCGGTCGGGATGGGCTGCGATGGACTGCCCGGCCCCGATCGCGATCCGGCGGTAAAATAAGGCTTAACGCCTCATTCGTTAAGCTTCTTAACATACGTGCTCCAGAAGGGACGAATTTTTCGTCACGGCTTGACAGGTTCCAGTTCATGGTTTAGCCTCGTTTGCAACTGTCCTCGGGGTGGGGTTGGCTGAATGTCCTGTGCTTGGTCGTCTCGCTCATTATACCGGCCACCGAATCGCTTACCCCACGCGCGTAGAGACCTCGCCAGCATTCGTTGCGACCTCCCCTTAGCCCGGATGCAGCGCCAGCGAAATCTGGGTGCGGAACGCGGGGTGCCGATTCGGACAGTGTACGAACGAGACGGAATCTATCTAGTACCGCGGAGACAAGGCGTTCAGGGCTGCCGGTGAGGATGGTCGTAGTGACGATCGAGGCCACTTGACGGAGGTGGGAATGCGGACGAGTCGCCAAAAAGTGGACATACTAGACCGACGGCTGTCTAGTACGTCCAACGCAGACATCTGTCTAGTGCCGGATTTTCCGTACTATACAGATCCGTCTAAGAACAGATTTGGCGGGGATAGACAGACGTCTGTCTAGCACCACAGTTAGGCGCTTTACACACCCGGCGCCCTAACAGGCTTCTCACCACAGGGTGTTGAAAATGGAGAAAACCTATGACGAAGATCATCATTCCTGTTGTGACTGGGATTTTGATGCTTTCTGCTAACGCATTCGCTATTGATGCGAAATTTGTTAGGAATGAGCTTTATTCAAGCGACATGTGCCAGTCCGACAGCAAGTTGTTAATTCAAACATTTGAAGTTAGAGGTGCGGATCTAAATAGCCTTGTTTGGGCATCCATATCTAAGGAGTGGCCCGGGGTTAACTTCCCGGCTTCCAATGTTCATCTTGAGGTTATCAAATATAAAGACTCCCAGAATCGGGCAGTAAGAACCACTTGCCTAAAAGATAAGTTCAATGTTTCCCGTAGCTCACGCTACAAGTTTATCGACACATCTACAGATGAAACGAGTGACTACATTGATGTTAAGGAGCCTGCTCTAGAAACAAAAACTGGCGTACCTGATTTGATAAAGCTAGGGAAATAGTAGAGGACGGAAAACGGAAATGGGGAAGGCTCAATTATGAAACCCAATAACGGCCTAACCTACGCCTAAAAAGCGAGCGCGCGCCACGGGTGTCGTGCTAATTCTCAGCGTCATCAGGGGCGCGCGCCGCTTTAGGCTGCACGTTAGGCCGTAAGCCAATTACCAAAACGATGAACGATACAGCACTTTCAAATTTCTACGCAGCAATCGCAGCTTACGGAACATGGGCTACCGTAGTCGCAGCACTGATTGTGCTTTTTTTCCAAAATCGTCATGCCCAAAAGCTCGCCTACTTACAAATCGTTAACGAGCTTGTCGTTACCTACAACTCCGATGAGTTGAACAAAAAGAGAGCCAACTTAGCCACCGCACTGCTTAATGATAGAGAGTCTATCAATGTTGACGACAGCATACTTGTTTTCTATGAACATATCGCTCTAATGGTTAATCGCAAACTATTAGACCTTGATCTTACATACAATATCTTTGGTATGGACGTAATATACTATTTGGCTGCACTTAATCCCTATATTGAAAATATAAGACGCGAACTCGACGATAAGAGCCTATATGATCAATGCGAATGGCTTAGAAATCTTTTCCTACGAGAGCGCGTTAGGCGTGGATTGCCAGATCTGACCTCAATTGACTATGAAGGCCCCTTAAAGCGATTTTTGCAAATGGAAATCAGCCGTCATCCAGGGCCGTAAGTTGGGGTAAGGAACGAACCCCAACATTCCTAATGTTCAGACCTGGTTTCGGAATAAATGCAAGAAAGAGCCTAACTTACGCCTTAAAAGCGAGCGCGCGCCGCAGGCGTCGTGCTAATTCGCAAGGTCATCAGGGGCGCGCGCCGCTTTAGGCTTAACGTTAGGGGGGCGTTGCGCCCGCCCTCTAGCAAGAAATTTTACATGCCGTGGAGAATTGAAATGAAGAAAGTGATCATAAAATCCGCAGTCATTGCACTGCTTACTATCGCATCTACTCAAGCAATGGCATGGAAAATCTGGAGAACGGAATCAGCAGACGGTGGCGGTATAAAATATTTGCTAGACTGCGATAATGGAAAACACGCAATGGTGATCGCAAGTATCATCGACGGTGTTGTTACTAAATACTTCGCTCTTGGTGGTGATACGTTTAAAAGTTTCGATGACGCTGCTAGGAAGTCCTGCAACGAATAGCCTAACGGCATAAGGGGCCAGGCTCAATTATGAACCAAGAAAATGGGGATAAGGGGCCAAGCTCTTTTCCAGGAAGAACAATAAGAGCCTAACCTTTGTCTAAAAACCGAGCGCGCGCCACAGGCGTCGTGCTAATTGGCTCGATCATCAGGGGCGCGCGCCGGTTTAGACTTCACGTTAGGGCTTCACAGCTGAATCCGACTCAGCATTAAATCACATAGGAAACCATCATGGCATCAATCGCAATTAAAGAAGTTCAAGCACATAGCGAAGGGATGAAAATCGAGTTTGACGTACACTTAGGTATTTCCCTAAACGACACCGATCTCGAAACCGACCAGTTCAAGCTCAGTTTGCGTGTTAAATTTATGGGTGAAACAATATCTCATATCTCTCGCCGCTGGGAGATTAAGCTTCATGAGAGGAATGATAAGCCGCTTCGCTTCGACCTGCCATACGAAGCAGGACAGCTATTTCCTCTGTACCCTTACGACTATTTTGGCCTTCCCGAAGATCTCGACAGCACAGTGGGCGTTGAAAAGGCGCGGCAGATTCGTGCACTTGCTGCTCTAGTCCAACTTGCTGGACAATATGTGGAAAAATCTCACGAGGAACTCATTAAATCGGCGGATGGTCAGGAACGCGACATCTACATCAAAATTCCTATCGTAGTTGATTACGAAATCTTCCTTGATGGCGCCCCCCATATTAAGAATCACCTTGATACAATATCCCTTGAGAATTGCATGTGGGATGTTGAAGCTGTTTTGGAGTCGAATGTAACTAGGGCAGAAGACGCTTCCACTTTTTGCAGGGAAGTACAGTGCGCGATAGATGGGAAACCCATTGATGAAGAAACGGGAGAGTTTATATAACCTAAAAAAACAGCACGGTAGGCTGGGGTGAGCTTGCGAACCCCAACAAAACAACACCTTATTTAACAACCAAGCCTAACTCAATGTTTCAGCGGAGCTTCGCTATGCTGAAAAAACTTTGTGTTAGATTTTTTCAATTAATACGCCGCATTGTGTGGCAAAACTAAGAGGTTTATATGTCTTTAACGGTTTATGTGTCATCTGTTTCATCCAGTACTGAACTCAAAAAACATCAACAGAAAATTACGATGGTACTTGATGGCAAAAGAATTCCATACACTATAGCTGATATTGCTAGTAGTGAAGATGCAAAACACGAAATGAAAACCGCAGCAGGTGCAGATTCTCTGCCACCACAAATTGTTAATGATGGTATCTATTGTGGTGATTTTTTCGCTTTTGATGAAGCTGTAGAAAGCGAAACGTTAAATGAATTTCTTAGGCTCTCTTAAAAACGCGGTACAGAAAAAGGGAAATAGGGGACAGGGAAATAGGGGACAGACCACGTTTTCCCTGAACAGAGAATAAAGAAAGCCTAACGGGCGGCCAAAGGGCGAGCGCGCGCCACGGGCGTCGTGCTAATTCGCAAGCTCATCAGGGGCGCGCGCCGCCTTGGCCTTTGACGTTAGGCTTTTCACTTTGACATAAGACTACGGAGTCTAGATGGATACGCAACAACAGAACCCTCTAGATGCCAAAGAGGAAATCAAGCTTCTATGGGAGTTGATTCAGCAACATTGGACTCAAGGACGGCATATTGATACCCAGCGAGTAAACATGTCGCGGATTATGATTGCAGCCGCCGCTGGGGTTATCGCTGTCGTTGGATTCAACGGACTATCTTCTGATGACTTGCCTCTTACGGTTTTTTTGTCTTTTCTGGGAATATTTGGCGTCTGGTTCTCCGCCAAGTACGACGAACTCTTTTACACACACATGCAATTGGCGCGGGCATATCGGGTAGAATTAGATAAATTGGTCCCGTGCATTGCTTTCGAAAAAGGAGTTGAACAAAAGAACGCTTTGTTCGGCACGACAAAGAAACTCACGAACAAAATTAGATTAAAACACTTCTGGATGGCCTTACACTCAATGGTTGCCCTTTTTGGCATTCTTTTATCAATTATTGTAGCCACGGGTATCAGCAAGAGATTTCTATAAATTGTAGTGTCATGAACTCGCGCCATTTTTTGGTTAAGCAAGAGCGGAGTTCCGGGGACAGTTTACTTAATTCCAGAACCGAGAAACTCAAGACAATGCCTAACCTTCGGCCAAGAGCGAGCGCGCGCCACGGGCGTTGCGTAATCGGGGACGGACAACGTTTTTTCCGAATCTCATGCGCTGGCAACAAAGATCGGAAACAATGGCCTAACTTGCGGCTCAAAAGCGACCGCGCGCCATCGGGGTTCGCGGCAATTGGCAGGCTCCGTGCGGGCGCGCGTCGCTTTAGCCTTACGATAGTTGCTCCGACTGGAGTGCAGTATTCATAATGTGTTGTTGCGGATCGGCGCCTGTCGTTGGCGTCGGTCCACCGAGTCCGCCCGCTGTGCTATATCTAGCACGACGGGCTGACAACGCCACCGGG
>CAILVI010000511.1 GCA_903837595.1 uncultured Thiodictyon sp. | reverse complement strand
CGAGGCCAAACCCGCGCCCCAGATCGCACCGGGGGGAAGCGGCATCACGAGCAACCAATGTTCCAGCACGGCCAAGGCCATCAGGGTCGCAAGAAAGGTGTAGCCGGTGGCAATGAAGGGGGTGGCATCGGCGGCGACCGCGCGCTGCACCAGCCACCCCGTGATCAGGGTCGATACCGACACGGATACGGGAAAGAACGGATTTATCGGCTTCTTGGAGAAGAAGCGCGCCAGAAAGGCGAGATGATCCGGCAGGTATTCCTCGTTGATGTTGCGCACCCCGAAAAAGACATTGAGCTTGGCGCTCTGGTGCATCCACCACAGCACCATGAAGGTCCAGGTGCCGATCTGATTGGGCTGATTCCAGGTCAGCGTCACCACCGCCGTCGCGGCGACGATGATCGCGATCTCATGATAGAGCGAGGTCTGTATGGCGTGGCCGAAATGCGGCAATCCGGAACACCCTTCCGGGCAGGCCTGCCGGCGTGGCCCCGTCACATAGCCCAGATAGAAACTGGTTTCCTGCCAACCCCAGGCGAGCAGCCCCCAGGTGAAGGCCAGATAGACTCCGGAGCGGCTGGTATCCGCACTGCTGACGGCCAGCCCGTAGAGGGCGACGATCATCACGACCGTGCCACCCAGCATGGTCCAGCGGAAGGTCCAGCGCGGCAGGCCGTCCAGATAGATCAGCGCAACGGTGGTGGACCACCAGACAAAAATCGCGTAGAGGAAGGGTAGAGCGTAGTCAGTCATAAGGAGGCCTCCTAATATCCATAGGACAGGCTCGCGTCCCCCAGAAAAGATGAGGGCTCTTGCCTGCCGCGTAACCGTTGTGGGATTCGGTCAAAACTGCGCCGCAACGACGCGGTCGCGCAGTCAATCCACGCGTCCCGATGGTCGGTCCCCCCGAGGGACCACCTCAGCACGAGCTCGGCGGCCTGCGCTCTTGGGGCTAGCGTTGGGGCGCAGCTAAAGTGTTGCAATCAACAACGCTTAGAATATGTGCGAGCGCAAGACCTGAGCCCGCGGTCTCGTGACCCCGCAGCCCCATGGTGCATTGGGAGAACGCGTCGTTCCGTTCGGTAGCGCACCCGGGGCGTCGGCTTTTGTCGCCGCTCTACGCTGTCGCATCGCCGGCGCAGATGTCGCCGGTTAGTCTGGAACGCAATGTCCAATGCCGGGCGGGGCATTCGCCCCGCCCGGAACGTTTTCCGCGACCTTGCTGGTTTAGGTTGGGATCGGCGACGGATCAAATGCTCGGCAGTACTGGGCGGATTGCGTGTCTCAGACTCATGTGAATTGACTTAGACGGCAATCGCTGAGTCGCCACGGACGCGCGGGGTTGGGTCCTGCCTCTTGCCTGACTAAGCCAATCTCGGCTACTCGCCCCCGAACTTAGAATGGATATCGTGTGCGAGCTTAACGAGGGCCTGGTTCGCTTTTTGGCCCGCGATATTCGTCATTACAACCATGGCGAAGTCTCGCGAGGGGGCAACCCAGATGGTCGCGAGATTCTCGCCGTTCGAGCCCGTGTGCGTGAGGAACGGGTGGGTCGCCCAGTCCGGCTGTAGCGTTCCCCACCCGAAACCGTAGCGAGGCACGGGGCGATCGCCGCTTGGGGCTTCACCATCCTGATGGACGTCAACGATGGGAGTGTGGAGCTTTTCTAGGGTTTCCGCTGTCACCAGGTTGGGACCTCGTGCGCCTTCGCCGGCATTCCACCCCGCCCAACGGGCGAAATCCAGCACCGACATATGGGCGATCCCAGCCGGCCCCAGGATCAGAGGATTGTCGCCGTTGGGGCCGGCGAGCACAGCCTTGGTCTTACCATCCGCAACGAGGTGCCCGAGTGGCGCATCGATCTTTCCGACCGAGGCTTGCGGCCCCAGGCCCGCCGTCTTTAGGCCCAACGGGGCAAAGACCCATTCGGTCACCAGCTCGTCCCAGGTCTTGCCGGCCTTGCGCTCAATGATCGCCCCGGCGACGACGTACCCCAGGTTAGAATAAGCGAATTGCGCGCCCGGGTCGGCGGCCAAAGGCTGGCTGCTTACCGTCTTGACGAGCCAGTAACGCAGTTCGTCGAGGTTTCCCGACTGCTGAAACGAATCGTCCAACAGCTTCTTGAATGCCTCGTTGTCCGAGGGCAGTCCGCTGGTATGCGACAAGAGTTGCTGGATAGTGACGGTGCGCAGGCGGGGGTCCATCTGTTCCACGAGCTCCGGGAAGACCTCGCCGACTGTGGTGGTCCATTGCAGCTTGCCTTGCTCGACCAGGATGGCCGCCAGCAGGGATGTCATGGCCTTGGTGTCGGAACCGATGTGGAAGCGGTCGTCGAGGGTGACGGGGATATTCTCCCCGACCCGTCGGGTGCCAACGGCTCCGGCAGCGACGAGTTCGCCGTTCTTGACCACGCCCGCCGCGAGCGCCGGCAGATCATACTCCTTCAAATAGGGCTCGAGCTCGGGGTTCAGCGAGGTCTGCGCCCCCGCGTGTGCAGCGATCGAGAGTGCGATTGCTACGCCAAGGCCCGCAAGTAAGGGTTTGCAAGAACGTTTCATTTTTCCTCCAAGCGGTCAACCCGATCGGAACCGGATGTTGAGGTTTGCATATCTTGTTGGACGGCACCCTGGCAATTCTAGCAGCCTCCCGGACTTCGGCACTCCGGCGAGACTTTCGGCACACGCCGCATCAGGAGCCATGGGCACAGGTCTCGCTTCTTGCCTGGCGCGAGGCAAAGCGCAAGACCTGCCCCCCGTCGACGCCCTCCGTTATCCCGGTGGCGGCGCTCATTACCCCACCCACCGAGCCGCTCGTGACACCGCTCCAGCAGTGTCACGCATGTGTTGGGCGCTGCGCGTCTCGAGGCCGTCGGCCGGAATGACGATCAAGGCCGCATTAAGCCCTTAAGGACTAGGCTTCAGACGCGCGCAACCTGATTGCGTGAAAAAGCGTAGGGATATCTGCCTGCCATTTGGGAAGTACGAATGAGATCGCAAGGCCTTCGAAATCAGCGAAGAATCCTGTGTAAATGGCCAGGGTCACAGTCCACCCGCCGCCGCCATAAACCAGGAGGGCAAAGAAGCCGATAAAGAGTGTCAGGCCCCACAGCTTGGAAGACCACATATGGTAGCTCGCCTCCCGACCGAACTTTCGGTAGTCAAAGGCGTAGCGAATCAGTTCCAGCGCGATTAGAGCACCCAGCGGCATTAAGTGTTGGCGTAGCAAGTCTGAGTGCAGATACCACGCGGAAAAAAGAGCAGACAAGTAGAAGACAGAGTCCGCAACGCTGTCTAGCCTGCGAAGGCCTTCCGTAGCAATGCCGAGACGCCGGGCGATGACTCCGTCGAAATAGTCCGACAGGAGTGCGAGCACAAGACACACGGCAAATGCCGTGTGGCTCGGAGCAACCAAAGCCAGAACGACCATCACTGGCCCTAGCGCTGCGCGCAGCATGGTGAGTGCCAATGGCAGTTGGTGTAGCGCTGTAATGGTCATGGCTGGGCCCTGATCGTCGTTCCGGCCACTGGAGGTCGAGGCTTACCGTGAAAGTCGCGCCGGGAGCGCGCTCCACTTCGCCCTCCCCCCTTGTGGGGG
>CAILVI010000510.1 GCA_903837595.1 uncultured Thiodictyon sp. | reverse complement strand
ATCCACCACCAGTGGGCACTCGCCGTCCGCGGAGGCCCCGGCGTACATGCCGAGCAGTTCCCGGTTGTCGTAGCCCCAGGGGTTGCGGGTCTGCATCAGATAGAACCAAACGTCGTCGTTCGACCACTCCTCAATGGGGGAGTAGATCAGCGAACCTGGGAGGGTGGCGTTCGGGCTGAGGCGGTCGCGCTCGCGCCCTCTCTCGTGTTTGCGCATGCTGGCCGCACGGCGGGCGCTTTCCGCCTTGCGGGTGCCTAAGGCGAGGATGGTCGCGCCATTGACCGAGACGATGCCTTGGATGAATTCGTTCGCCGGCCTAATCTTGAGCCGCTCGGTGCACCAGCGGAATTTGTGCCGTGGTGCCGGATAGCCTCGACCGATGAGGTTCACCCAGAAGCGGTCCCGCAGCTTGGGTCTGAGGAGTCGAGGCTCGAACGGCATGCCCTGTTCGGCAGCCGCGTTACCCATGATCTCGATAGAGTTTCCAACCCAGGCGGAGACGATTGGGTTCTCGACCAGGGTGTCGGTGGAAATCACATGGACGGTCTTACGCCTGCTGTCAGGGGGCAGGGCCGCGATAGCGGTCCAGATCAGTTGCAGTGTCGTGGTGGAGTCCTTTCCGCCCGAGTATCCGATGATCCAGGGTACGTTGTCGGCGGCGTAGAGTACGCGAATTTCGTCCTGGAGGTGAGCGACGGTCTTGCGGAACCCCAGTGCGTCGAAAGCAGAACGGCGGGGTTTGGCGTCCGATACCGATTGAGTTTGATCCACCGACGGGGCCAGTGGGTTGGGGTGTGACGCATTCATTGGGGACCTTCAAGAGTGCAACCTTCGCCGACGCAGTATACCTTGGTCCCAACGCATCGACCCGAGGACGCTAATGACGAACCCTCGGCTCGCTCCCGGGCGGAAGCGCCTCAGACCTGTATGATTGCGCTGGAGCGGATCACGAGAGCCGAGACATTTCCTATGAGCCCTGTCTATCTGGACTGCAACGCCACCACCCCCCTCGACCCCGCCGTGCGCAAGGTCCTGCTGCACTTTCTTGACGAGGACTTCGGCAACGAGGGGAGCCGTACCCATGTCTTCGGCGCCCGTGCCAAGCAGGCGGTACAGCGGGCGCGCGATCAGGTGGCGGCGCTGGTTGGGGCCAGGCGGGACGAGGTCATCTTTACCAGCGGGGCGACCGAGAGTAACAACCTGGCCATCCTGGGGCTGCGCACGGCGGCGGAGTCGGCGGGTCGGCGCCACGTCGTTACCACGCAGATCGAGCATAAGGCGGTGCTGGAGCCCTGCGAGGTGCTGGAGCGCGCGGGGTTCGTGGTCACGCGGGTGCCGGTGGCGGCGAGCGGGGCGGTCGACCCGGAGGCCATCCGTGCCGCGCTGCGTCCGGAAACCTTCCTGGTCTCGGTGATGCACGTCAACAACGAGACCGGGGTCCGTCAACCCCTGGACGCGATCGCCCAGGTCTTGGATGGGCACGACGCCTGGTTGCACACTGATGCGGCCCAGGGGTTCGGCAAGGACCTGGATCCGCTGCGCAATCCCCGCATTGACCTGACTTCCATCAGCGGTCACAAGCTCTATGCGCCCAAGGGTGTGGGTGCGCTGGTGGTGCGGCGCCGTGGTTATGAACGCGCACCGCTGCAACCATTGACGGTCGGCGGCGGTCAGGAGCGGGGCTTGCGTCCGGGGACCCTGCCGGTGGCGCTGATCGCTGCGCTAGGGGAGGGGGCCGAGCTGGCGGTGCGCGATCAGGCGCGGCGTCAGGCCGCTTGCCGGCGTATCCGCGCGGATGCGCTCGCGGCGCTGGTGCCGCTGGGTGCGCGTCTGACGGGTGACCAGTCGCTGGTGTTGGATCATGTGCTCAATCTGGCCGTCCCGGGCCTGGATTCGGAGGCCCTGATGGTGGCTCTGAAAGACCTGATCGCGATTTCCAACGGCTCCGCCTGCACTTCCAGCAGCTATGCCCCCAGCCATGTGCTGAAGGCGATGGGAATGAGTGATGAGGAGGCCAACGGTTGTGTGCGATTGAGCTGGTGCCATCTGACGCCGGAGGTGGATTGGGGGGTGGTGGCTGCGCGGATTCGGGGTTTGCTGTAGGCGGGGCGACGCCAATGTCCTTCGCATCAGGGGCGGTCTCATCGTCCTTGGGACCGCCCATGGCGGCGCGGTATCGCCGCCGCCGAGGTTGTCTTATGCTTGCCATGCCGGGCACCGCGTTGATCTCACCCGAAACCTTCACCCCGTGAGGCATACCCATGCCGTCCGCTTTGCAAAGCCGTTTCGTCCCCCTGCAAGACTATTTCTCACTCGATTCCGACGGCGCCGCGGAGCGCTGGGAGTGGCGCAACGGCGACGTTTACTGCATGACCGGCGCCCAGCCGGAACATAACCTCATCTGCGTCAACATCGGTGCCGAACTGCGCGCCCGGCTGCGCGGCTCGGGCTGTCTGACCTTCCCGAGCGACCAGCGGGTCAAGGTCCGTGCCGGCAGCCCCTATCTCTACCCGGATGTCTCCGTCGCCTGTCGGCCAGGGTTCGCCACCATCAACGGCCTGCGCACGCTGCTGAACCCGGTCCTGATCGTCGAGGTCCTGTCCCCGAGCACGGCCCAGGACGACATAGGCTGTAAATTCATGCAATACCAGACCATCGAGTCGCTCGCCGGCTATCTGCTGGTGGACTCCACGGCCGTTGCCGTCAAGCACTATCGCAAGGATGGCGAGGTCTGGGTCCCGCGGCTCTTCGAGCGGCCGCAAGAGACGATCGACCTGCCGGAGCTCGGCATCGCGCTGCCGCTGGCCGAGGTCTATCTCGACACTGGGCTGCTCACCGGCTGAGACGGCGGCACCCGCCGACCGTCGCTCCACCAGCACATCGGGCGCCTGATAGCCCGGGTCACGGCGGCCGTAACGTGCGCAGGGCTGCGACCGGGTCGGTGTTGAGCCCGGCGCTCAACGGTACTGGTGCAGGCCGGCCATGGCCGCGCGGCGGATTTCGCCCTGAGGGCCGCCAGTACTGCAATTGGTCGCGCCACGGGGCCAGGATTCACCTAAGATTAGCGGTTACCTGGGTGCGTCCCGGTGGCCGTCGGTCGGTGTGCCGACGGTGAGGTCGCTCCCCCCGATCAGACCGATGTGGGTCAGAGGAATTTGCGATGTCAGACAACTGGCGCTTTGTGGCGCGCCCCGGCGCGGCGGACACGATTTATGGGCTGGAGACGTGAGCCCCGACGGCACGCGTGTCGCCACCGCGAGTTGGGACAGCGCGGTGCGGGTGATGGACCTGCAAGCGGGGCGCGCCCTGCATACACTGGGGACTTCCGGAGACCGTATACTGATTTCCCTGACCCTCAAGCGCAAAGCCGATGTGCAACGGAGTCCGGAATGATGAGGAGAGTCAAATGAACACGTTGACGATTGAGCTTCCGGTAGAGGGACTACCCTCGCCAGCCGAGTTGGCGGATGACTTTGCCGACGAGGCGCGTTTTTTGCTGGCGCTCAAGCTCTTCGAGTTGGGCCGCATTTCCTCAGGCAAGGCTGGCCGATTGTGCGGCATGGGCCGCGTCGAATTTCTGCTGACGGCCAGCCGCGCTGGGGTCCCGGTGGTCGATTTGAAGGGTGACGATCTCGCGGAAGAGTTCGCCTGATGCTGGCGGAACGCGCGGTAATCAACGCCGGTCCGCTGGTCGCCCTCTCGTTGGTAGGATGACTCGAGTTGCTGACTGACCTGTTTCGCGAGATCTGGATTCCGGAGCCCGTTTTTCACGAGGTGGCGGTTGCCGGCCTTGGACGACCGGGAAGCGGCGACCTCTCCGATATTCGCTGGGCATCCCATGTGCGCGCTTCCCCAATACCAGATCCGCTACTGATCGCCGAACTCGACCCCGGCGAGGCCGCTGTCATTGCGTTGGCGCGCAGCCTGGCGTCCTGCCTGGCAATCATTGATGAAAAGCGAGGACGCAGGATTGCTCACCATATCTATGGCTTGCCGGTCAAAGGGACCGCTGGCCTGTTGGTGGAGGCCCATCGGCGTGGTTTGCTTAGCGACTTGCGCACCACGTTGCTGGACCTGAGACGGGCCGGCTATTACCTCTCCGACGCGGTGATCGAGAGCGCCTGCGCAGCGGCCCAGCGCACCTGAAAGGTCTCCATGCTACGGCATGGCTCCCGCCGCGCGAGTCTCTATTTGCAGATCGGATTCGTCGATACCGGCAAGGCTCATGAGGTGTCGTTGCAAGCCGAGCTTGAACGTCGGGAGTTCTGGTGACAGTATACAAATCTCACCGAACGCTCGGACGCCTTTCACTCCAGACCAATTCATCGCGAACCCACAAACACACTACTGCGGTGCCAAGCCAGTCGCTTCGGGTCTGGCCGCAAAGATTCAATGCGCTTGCTGATCCCGCTCGGCGAAAGTCTTGCGGTCTGCGGCCATCTTCCTCGCACGTTGCAGTGCGTCCTCGGGGCTATCATAGCAATGGCGCCTGAGCGCCTGTTCGATGCGCTGATTCAGGCCAACCCGGCGGGCGCTGTTGCGCTGCTGGCGGGTGATGCTCAAGAGTTCCCGGGTCAATTGGAAGTGCAGGGTATCGCCGCCGCAGAGGGCGCGCAGGTCGTCCATGTCCTCGGGTGCGAGCGACAGGGTGTCATCAAGCCGGCGACCGGGATACTCTTCCCCCGTGACATCCCGGTAGATGCGGGGTAGTGAGTCTTCCATCTCGTGTTTCTCGATGACCCAGATGCGCTGGATCTCTTGGAGTTCCTCCGCTGCGATCAGTACGAGGTTACTGACCTCCGGCGGGCCATGGCGGCGGATGTGGGTCTGGGCTTGCAGGAGTCCCCTGAGCTAGGTTTCGCGGGCCTCTTGGATGTAGGGGCCGGGGATGAGGCGTCCGTCTTTCATGAGTTGGACCGCGCCACTCATCCGGCGGAAGTCGCGCAGATGGCGGTCGGTTTCGCTGTGTCCTTGCGGATCGATGGGGCCGCCGCGGAAGTCCAGCGCGTTGCGCAGGTCCAGGAGCGGCATCATCCATTCCTTCTTTTGATCGTTCTGGATCATCGCGGCCATGGACTTGTCTTGCTCGACGAGGGTACAGACCCAGCAGCCGAGGCGCGAGTCGCCGCAACTCGGGGTTGAGGTATCCACCACCAGCGGGCACTCGCCGTCAGCCGAGGCCCCGGCGTACATGCCGAGCAGTTCCCGGTTGTCGTAGCCCCAAGGGTTGCGGGTCTGCATCAGGTAGAACCAAACGTCGTCGTTCGACCAGTGCCGGATAGCCTCGACCGATGAGGTTCACCCAGAACCGGTCCCGCAGCTTGGGTCTGAGGAGTCGATGCTCGAACGGCATGCCCTGTTCATCAGCCGCCTTACCCATGATCTCGATAGAGTTTCCCACCCACGCTGAGACGATTGGGTTCTCGACCAGGGTATCCGTGGAAATCACATGAACGGTCTTGCGCCTGCGGTCAGGGGGCAGGGCCGCGATCGCGGTCCAGATCAGTTGCAGTGTAGTGGTGGAGTCCTTTCCGCCCGAGTATCCGATGATGTAGGGTAGGTTGTCGGCGGCGTAGAGTACGCGAATTTCCTCCTGTAATTGAGCGACGGTCTTGCGGAAGCCCAGTGCGTCGAAGGCGGAACGGCGTGTATTGGCGTCCCATATCGATTGAGCTTGGGCCGCCGGCCGGTCGGGTGGGTTGGCGGACGATGTATTCATTGGGAACCCTTCAAGAGTGCAATCTTCGCCTATGAAATATACCTTAGGTCCTGAGCGCATTGACTCGGGCACGACGGAAGAGCCGGACCGTCGGCTCGCCCCCGGGCGGGAAACGCCAGACACCAGTGTGATACCGTTGGAGCGGTATCACGAGAAGCGCGACGTTCCTTATGAGCCCCGTCTATCCTGTCTATCTCGACTGCAACTCCACCACCCCCCTGGAGCCCGCGGTACGCAAGGTCCTGCTGCACTTTCTGGACCAGGACTTCGGCAGGCGGCTAGCGGGGCGGTCGACCCGCACGCCATCCGTGCCGCGCTGCGTCCGGAGACCTTCCTGGTCTCGGTGATGCAGGTCAACAATGAGACCAGGGTGTGCCAACTGCTCGATGCCATCGCCGACGTCTTGGCCGGACACGACGCCTGGTTCCACTGACGGCGACCAGTCGCTGGTCTTAGATCACGTGTTCAATCTGGCCGTCCCGGGGCTGGACTCGGAGGCCCTGATGGTGGCGCTGAAGGACCTGATCGCTATTTCTAATGGCTCAGCCTGCACCTCCAGCAGTTATGCCCCCAGTCATGTGCTGAAGGCGATGGGAATGAGTGATGAGGAAGCAAACGGCTGTGTCAGGATGAGTTGGTGTCATCTGACGCCGGAGGTGGATTGGGGGGCGGTGGCGGCACGGACTTGGGGTTTGCTGTAGATCAAAGCCAGACAGCAGTGGACCGAGGTATGCCTGACCGCGCTCACGGTTGATCAGCAGGGACAACGCCCCCCAATGCGCTCCGCGCTTGGGTAGCGCGCTTCCAGACAGTAGCGGTAAAAGGCCTCGCGGGTCAGTGGTATGGCCTGCGGATGCCGTGAGCGCATGTGGTCGAGGTAATACTCGTAGTCGTGGATGCCGATCACCAGGCGGCAGGTCTGCACCACCCGCTTGGCCACTTCCCGCACCCCCGTCAGCCAGGAGGTCCCCAGGCTGTAACGCTCAAACTCCGTGGCCGACATCGCCACCGCGCCCGGGCCCTGGGCCTGCACCCCGGCCAGGTAGCGCGCATAGGCGCCATTGAGATCCGGGGCCGCAGCGGGGACCAGGGCCGGGTCACCCCGGCCGAGAAAGGACAGGTCAAGCATAGGTGGCTGCCTCGCGCCAGACGACCGGCGTTTCCTGCGCGGTCTGCTCCGGATTGCGCAGCGCCTTGATCACGGCCGCGATGGCGGCGACGGCCAGGGTGATGGCGACGAACATGAAGAAGCCGGTCAGCACCGCGTCCACCTGGTTGTTGAAGGCTACGCGCCCCATCTGCTCCAGTGACTTGGCCGGTGCCAGCACCGTGCCCTGGGCCGCGGCCTCACTGAAGCGCCGGGCCAGGGCGAGGAAGCCGATGTGCCAGTCGGGGCTGAAGATCTTCTGCCAGCCGGCGGTCATGGTGGTGACCAGGAGCCAGGTCATCGGCACCAGGGTCACCCAGGCAAAGTGGCCCTTCTTCATCTTGAACAGCACCACGGTGCCCAGCATTAGGGCCATTCCGGCCAGCATCTGATTGCCGATACCGAACAGCGGCCAGAGTGAATTGATGCCGCCGAACGGGTCGGTGACGCCCTGATAGACGAACCAGCCCCAGGCGGATACCGCCACCGAGGTGCCGATCAGGTTGCCGATCAGGCTGCGCGAGCGCCCCAGCCCCGGCACCACGACCCCGGCCAAATCCTGCACCATGAAGCGGCAGGCGCGGGTGCCGGCATCCACTGCGGTGAGGATGAATAGTGCCTCGAACAGGATCGCAAAGTGGTACCAAAAGGCCATCATCGCCTTGCTGTTGAAAATGTCGGTGACGATCACCGCCATGCCCACCGCGAAGGTCGGGGCACCGCCGGCGCGCGACAGGATGCTCTGTTCGCCCACGTCCTTGGCAATCTGGGTCAGTGCCTCTGGCGTGACCACGAAGCCCCAGCTGTTGATCGCCGCGGCGGCCGTCTGCACCGTGGTGCCGAGCAGGGCGGCCGGGGCATTCATGGCGAAATAGACCCCGGGGTCCAGGACCGAGGCGCAGATCATGGCCATGATGGCCACCAGCGATTCGCCCAGCATGCCGCCATAGCCGATGGTGCGCATATGACTCTCGCGCTCGATCAATTTCGGCGTGGTCCCGGAGGCCACCAGTGCATGAAAGCCGGAACAGGCGCCGCAGGCGATGGTAATGAAGAGGAACGGGAAGAGTGCGCCGGAAAAGACCGGGCCGCTGCCGTCGATGAAGCGGGTGACGGAGGGCATCTTGAGCTCGGGCAGCGCAATCAGGATACCGATCGCCAGGCCGATGACGACACCCAGCTTGAGGAAGGTGGACAGATAATCGCGCGGGGCGAGCAGCAACCAGACCGGCAGCACCGAGGCGACGAAGCCATAGACCACCAGCGCGAGCGTGAGCTCGGGTCCGGTCAGGGTGAAGAAGGGTCCCCAATAGGGGTGCGCGGCAATATCACCGCCGTAGACAATCGCCGCCATCATCAACACAAAGCCGATCACCGACACCTCGGCGATCCGCCCGGGGCGGATGAAGCGCATATAGATGCCCATCAGCAGCGCAATCGGGATGGTGGCCGCGATGGTGAAGGTGCCCCAGGGGCTGACGGCCAGTGCCTTGACCACCACCAGGGCCAGCGCGGACAGGATGATGATCATCACGGCCAGCGTGCCGATCATCACGGTGACGCCGACCCAGGGTCCGAGCTCCTGTTTGGCCATCTCGCCGAGTGAGCGGCCATCGCGCCGGGTGGAGATGAACAGGACCATGAAGTCCTGCACCGCCCCGGCCAGCATCACGCCGACCAGGATCCAGATGGTGCCGGGCAGGAAGCCCATCTGCGCCGCGAGGATCGGCCCGACCAGGGGACCGGCGCCGGCGATGGCGGCGAAGTGATGGCCGAACACCACGTACTTGTTGGTTGGCACATAGTCCAAGCCGTCGTTGCGGCGCTCGGCTGGGGTGAGGCGGCGATCGTCGAGCTCAAAGACCCGCTCGGCGATGAATTTGCTGTAGAACCGATATGAAATGGCGTAGCAGGACACGGCGGCCAGGACCAGCCAGGCGGCGTTAACCGGCTCGCCGCGACTCAAGGTCAGCATGGCGAAGGCCGCCACCCCGACCACGACCACCAACAACCAGAGGATTTTCGTCTTCACGCGATACTCCCAGGACTGCAATTGCTGCGAGGTTTGCCGGCCGCTCGACGGGCCCGGCGCCGTGAAAGAGTAGCAGCGCTGGGGCTGTTGCTCAAATTCCGGGCAGCCGGGCGGCTACCGGTTGGGGCCGGCCGGCGAACCTCGCGTGACACCGCTCCAGAGACTGGGCAAGTATCCCCGTAGGATGGGTAGAGCGCAGCGAAACCCATCGTTTGCGCTTAGGTCAAGCGTTGATTGCTGGGTTTGGCTGCGCTCTACCCAGCCTACAGAGAGTGTGCGGATGGGCGCGGCGGCGAATGCTTTAGCCGGTCCGATCTGCGGGAACCATTGATTTCTCTTCGATAGCTCGGGAACCCCCACCGGCTAAAGCCTCGACCTCCAGTTGTCTCGCCCGCCGCCGACCGCGACGCTGATCCAGCCCGCCGGGTATAATCCCCGCCTCCGTCCACGGTCAAGAACCACGAGTCGACGAGGCCCATGACCGCATTGTCCACCGCCAAGCCGGCGCGCGTCTTTGTGAGCTACTGCCACGCCGATGAGGCCTGGAAGGACCGGCTCGTCGCCCAACTCGGCGTATTGGAGCGGGCGGGCCAGTTGTGCGTCTGGGACGACCGCCGGATCGACGCGGGCGCCGACTGGCTGCCGGCGATCACCTCCGAGCTCGACGGCTGCGCGGTCGCGCTGCTCCTCATCTCCGCGCCCTTCCTCAACTCGCGCTTTATCCAGGATACCGAGGTCCCGCGCCTGCTCCAGCGCCGGGCGGCGGGTGGTCTGCGTGTCATTCCCGTGTTTCTGACGCCCTGTGCCTGGAAGCGGATGGGCTGGCTCAGTGCCATCCAGGGCCGGCCGCCCGACGGCCGGGCCTTGAGCGGTATGAGCAAGCACGCGGCCGAGACCGCGCTCGCGGACTTGGCGATGGAAATTGCCGACCTGCTCGAGCGCGCCCCTGACCCGGCGCCGGACCGGGCCGGACCCCGCATCGACATCCACCGCCTTCCGCTCGGCACCCGTGATTTCTTGGGGCGCGCGCCGGAGCTCGCCCTGCTCGATGCCGCCTGGTCCGCCGCCCCCACCCAGGTCGTCACCCTGATCGCCCCGGGCGGGGTGGGCAAGAGCGCGCTGGTCAAGCGCTGGCTGGGCCGGCTGCGGGCCGACGGCTGGCGCGGGGCTGAGCGGGTCTTCGGCTGGAGTTTTTGCAGCCAGGGCACCGGCGACGACCGCCAGGCCTCGGACGACCTGTTCCTGAGCGAGGCGCTGGCCTGGTTCCAGGTCGCGCACGACCCCGCCGCCTCGCCCTGGGACAAGGGCCGGCTACTCGCCGACGCGGTGGCCGCCCGGCGCACCCTGCTGATCCTGGACGGCTGCGAGCCGCTGCAATACCCGCCCGGACCGCTCGCCGGCCAACTGCGCACCCCCGGGCTCAAGACCCTGCTCACCCAACTGGCCGACGCCGGCCAGCCGGGCCTGACCCTGGTCACCAGCCGCGAGGCACTGGCGGACCTGGCCGAACACACCGGCGGCCCCGACGACCCCCAGTGCCCGGTCCTGACCCACGACCTGGGCAACCTGGGTGTGGCCGACGGCGCCCGCCTGCTGCACCGGCTGGGCTGCGTGTGCGCCGGGGCCGCCGCCATCGGGCCGGACGACGCGGAGCTGTGCGCCGCCAGCCGCGAGGTCCACGGCCATGCACTCACCCTCAACCTGCTCGGGCGCTACCTGGCGCAGGTCCAGGGGGGCGACATCCGACGGCGCGACACCGTCGGGCTGATGGATGCGGCGGACGCCCAGGGTGAGCATACCGCCCGGGTCCTGGCGGCCTATGAGACCTGGTTCGCGCGGGATGGCCGCACGGTCGAGCTGGCCGCGCTGCGCCTATTGGGGCTCTTCGACCGGCCGGCGGACGCCGGGTGCCTGCGGGCGCTGCGCGAGGCGCCGCCGATTGCCGGGCTGACCGAGCCCCTGATGGACCTGACCCAGGCGCGCTGGCACCTGGCCTTGAGCCGGCTCGCCGAGTGCGGGTTGATCGAGCGCGACGGCCAAGACACCGACCCATCGACCGCACCTGTAGGGTGGATAAGCGCAGCGCATCCACCATCAGGGGCGGCATCGGTGGATGCGGCGCGGGCAAGCCCCGCGCCTGGTCCGCAAGACCATCACGCGCGCCTTATCCACCCTACGACGACCACGCCGGTTGACGCCCATCCGCTGGTGCGCGAGTACCCGGGCCGGCGCCTGCGCGAGACCCACCCGGACGCCTGGCGCGAGGGCCACCGGCGGCTCTACGAACACCTGAAGGCGAGCGCCCCCCAGCGCCCGGACGGGCTGGCCGGGCTCCAGCCGCTCTACCAGGCGGTGGCGCACGGCTGTCTGGCGGGGTTGCAGCAGGAGGCGTGCGACGACGTCTATTGCGACCGCATTCTGCGCGGGACCGGCGATGGCGGGGGCTATAGCCTTAGCAAGCTGGGTGCCTTCGGCGCGGACCTCGGCGGGGTCACCTGCTTCTTCGACGAGCCCTGGGAGCGGGTCTCCGCCGCCTTGACCGCGCCCGACCGGGCCTGGCTGCTCAACCAGGCGGCCTTCTCCCTGCGCGCGCTGGGCCGGCTCGGCGAGGCGCTGGAGCCGATGCGGGCGGGGCTGGAGAGGTACGTCAAGCAGGAGGACTGGAAGAACGCCGCCCGCGCCGCCGGTAACCTGAGCGCGCTGGGTCTAACCCTGAGCCTGGTGGCGGACGCGGTGCCGGACGCCGGGCGGTCGGTGGATTACGCCGAGCGCAGCGGCGATGCCTTCCAACGCATGAGCAAGCGCACGGCCCTGGCCGATGCGTTGCACCAACAGGGCGAACGGGGTGCGGCGCTCGAATGCCTTCGCGGGGCCGAGACCCTACAGGCGGCGGATCAGCCCGAGTATCCGCTGCTCTACTCGCTCCCGGGCTACCGGTATTGCGACCTGCTGCTGGCCGAACCCGAGCGCGCCGCTTGGCAGGTGTGGCTGGCGGCTGACCGCCGGGGGCGCGGGGTTCGACCGTCGGCCCGACCTACGGGCGGAGTGCGAGGTGGTGGAGAAGCGGGCGGCGCAGACTTTGGGCTGGGTTGAGCAAGCAGCGATCGATCTTCTGAGCATCGCACTCGACCATCTGACCCTCGCCCGTGCCACGCTGTTCGCGGCCCTGCTGGACCCCGCCGGCCTTGAGCGGCCCGCGCTCGACCGCGCCGCCCGCGCGTTCACCGCCGCGGTCGATGGTTTCCACGCCGCCGGCACCACGCACCACATGCCGCGCGCGCTGCTCCCCCGCGCCCTGCTCCACACCCTCCTGAACGCCCCCGCCGCCGCCCGCGCCGACCTGGACGAGGCCTGGGCCATCGCCTCTCGCGGCGGCATGCGGCTCCTCATGGCCGACTGCCACCTGCACCGCGCCCGGCTCTTGCGCGACCCGACCGCCCTCGCCCAGGCCCGTGCCCTGATCGAGGCGTGCGGCTATGGCCGCCGCCGCGCGGAGCTGGCCGACGCCGAGCAGGCGGCGCGGACTTGGCTGCCTGCCTCGTGACACCGCTCCAGCGGTGCGGCATCTCGTGACACCGCT
>CAILVI010000509.1 GCA_903837595.1 uncultured Thiodictyon sp. | reverse complement strand
GCCCCGGCCACCGGAGGTCGAGGCTTTAGCCGGTCCGGCGTGCAGGCGCCACTGATTTCTCTTGGCCATGGCGGGAACCGCCACCGGCTAAAGCCTCGACCTCCGGTTGCGGACGAACCGTCGTTGGCCGCAACGCTGATCAAGGTCGTCCGGAGTGCGAAGTGATGGAGCGGTACGAGAGCTATAAGCCCAGTGGCGCGGAATGGATCGGTGATATCCCTTCACACTGGGAAATTCGCCCCGGCTTTACCTGCTTCAAAGAGAACAAGGATCGCAACAAAGGGCTAGTCGAGAAGACGGTCCTTTCACTAAGCTATGGTCGGATCGTTATCAAACCGGAGGAAAAGCTGACTGGCCTGGTCCCTGAGTCGTTCGAGGGCTACCAGCTGATCATCCCCGGCGACATTATCGTTCGCACCATTGACCTGCAAAACGATTTTACAAGCCTTCGCGTTGGTTATGCCCGGGATCGCGGCATGATTACCTCCGCCTATCTCGCCTTGAGGTGCAGCCCGGAGGTAAACTCGGAATACGTTTGCCGCTTGCTTGAATGCTACGACGCACTGAAAGTCTTCTATGGAATGGGGTCGGGATTGAGGCAGAACATGGATTTCTGGGATTTCAAGCGGCTTCCGATCACCGTTCCGCCGCGTCACGAGCAAGACCGCATCGTCGCCTTTCTCGACCAGAAAACCGCCGAAATCGATGCTGCAATAGACAAGAAAGAGCGGCTAATCGAGCTATTTCTCGAACAAAGGATCAGCCTCATAAGGCACTCAATTCTGCGAGGACTTGCTCCGAATGCTCCAGTGCGTGATAGTGGGATTGATTGGATTGGTGCCATCCCCAATCACTATCATATATCCCGATTGGGTTTTGTCGCAAGAATCGGCAACGGTTCTACGCCGAACAGGTCCGTGCCCGGCTATTGGAATGGCGGCGACATACCGTGGCTAAATAGCTCTAAGGTCAATGATTTCGAGATTACCGAAGCCGACCAGTTCATTACTAAGCGGGCCGCAAGGGAATGCCATCTACCGCTGGTAGCGTCAGGATCGCTTCTTGTCGCGATAACTGGGGAAGGAAAAACACGCGGGATGGCGGCGCTGACAAGGATCGATACAATGATAAACCAGCATCTAGCTTATGTCACAGTTACAGATAATAGGCTTCATCCTGAGTTCCTGCTTTACTATCTGACAAGCATTTATCAGGTCCTGCGTGACGAGTCATCTTCACAAGGAAGCACCAAAGGTGCTATCACATGCGGTGAGCTTGCGAAGATTCCTATTATATTCCCTCCGATCGATGAGCAGCTTCACATCCTCGCGCAATTAAAGCTGCTGCTTGACCAGACTGAAAAGAGTCTTTCCATTACTCGACGCCAGATCGCATTCTTGCTTGAGTTTAAGTCTGTTGTGATCGCCGAGGTCGTTGTCGGAAAACTGCGAGTTTAGAAATCATGGTCAGCCAAACCAACGAAGCCGCCCTTGAACTGCACATCGAAAAGGCACTCGCCCGGGACGGATACCACATCGGCGACCCGGCCGATTTCGACCGCGAATTTGCCATCGACCGTAAACTCTTCTGGGGCTTCCTGGAAGAGACCCAGCCCCAGGAACTCGCCAAGCTGAAGGATCGTCCCAACTGGCAACGGCTGGTATTGGAGCGGCTGAACAAGAAGATCCGCAAGGGCAGCATCATCACCGTCCTGAAGAAGGGCATCGACATCGACGACGCCCATTTCGACCTGCTCTACCGCTCGCCCTACAACGACCTGAACCCGGAGGTCACTGCCAGGTTCAAGTCCAACCGATTCAGCGTCACCCGCCAGGTGCATTGCAGCGTCAAGTCCATTGACATGGCCATCTTCGTCAACGGCTTGTCGTTGAGTACGCTGGAGTTGAAGAACCCCTGGACCGGCCAGAAGGTATCTGACGCCATCAAGCAATACCGGACCACGCGCGATCCGCAGGAGCCCCTGTTCGAGTTTGGCCGCTGCCTGGTCCACTTTGCCGTGGACCCGGACGAGATTTATATGTGTACCCGCCTGGCGGGCGCGGACAGCAACTTTCTGCCATTCAACCAGGGGTGCAACTTCGGCAAGGGCAACCCGGTCAACATCAACGGCCCCAAGACCGATTATCTCTGGCTGGATATCCTGCGGCGCCAGAGCCTTGCGAATATCATCGAGCAGTTCGCCAAGTTCACCCTTGAGAAGGACAAGAGGACCGGCAAGGAGCAGCAGGTTCTCTATTTCCCGCGCTACCAGCAACTCGACGTCGTGCGGCTCCTCCTGCGCCAAGCCAGGCAGGACGGCGTTGGTCAGACCTATCTGGTTCAGCACTCGGCGGGTTCCGGCAAATCGCACTCGATCACCTGGCTGGGCTATCAACTGGTGGAACTGTACGACGCCACCGGCACCGCCAATGTGTTCGATTCGGTGATCGTGGTCACGGATCGGCGCGTGCTCGACTCCCAGCTCAAGAACAACATCAAGCTCTTCTCCGAGACCAAGAACATCGTCGCCCACGCCGGGAGCAGCGCTGAGCTCAAGGCGCACCTAGAACTGGGCAAGAAGATCATCATCACCACGGTGCAGAAGTTCCCGTTCATCGTCGACGGCATCGAGGACCTCACCGACCGCCACTTTGCCGTCATCATCGACGAGGCCCATTCATCCCAGTCCGGGACGGCCGCGGACACCCTGAACACCACGCTCGGCGCGGTGGACGAGGAGGAGCCGGAAGACCTGCAAGACAAGATCCTCAAGGCCATGGAGGGGCGCAAGATGAGCAAGAACGCGAGCTTCTTCGCCTTCACCGCCACGCCCAAAGCGGCGACGCTGGAGAAGTTCGGGCAGAAACGCGCGGACGGCACCTTTCATCCCATCCATCTCTATTCCATGAAGCAGGCGATCGAGGAGCGATTTATTCTCGACGTGCTGGATAAGTACACCACCTACAAGAGCTACTACGAGGTAAAGAAGTCGATCGAGGGGAATCCGCTATTCAATAAGGCGAAGGCCCAGAAGCGGCTCAAGGCCTTTGTCGAGGCCAGCCCGGAATCGATCGAGGTTAAGGCCGCAATCATGGTGGATCATTTCATGAGTTGCGTCTGGCAGACCAAGAAGCTCAAGGGCAAGGCCAAGGCGATGGTGGTGACGCAGAACATCGAATCCGCCATTCGCTACTTCTCCGCGATCCGCGACGCGCTCATAGCGGTCAACGCGCCATTCAAGGCCATGGTCGCCTTCTCCGGCGACAAGACGGTGGACAAGAACAAGTACACGGAGGAGGGCATCAATGGGTTCCCCGCCGGGGTGCTGCCCGAGAAGTTCGCGCAGGATGACTACCGGATACTCGTCGTCGCCAACAAATATCTCACCGGCTTCGATGAGCCCATGTTGCATACCATGTACGTGGACAAGCGGCTGCAAGGGGTGGTCGCCGTACAGGCGCTCTCGCGTCTCAACCGCTGCAACTGGAAGCTGGGCAAGACCGACACCTTTGTGCTCGACTTCTACAACACGGTAGACGACATCAAGGCGGCATTCGATCCGTTCTATACGGCCACCAGCCTGAGCGAACCCACGGATGTCAATGTACTCCACGACCTAAGAGAAGCGCTCGACACCGTCGGCGTCTATGAATGGTCAGAGGTCACGGCCTTCAATGAGAAGTTTTTTGGCGGCGCCGAGGCCGCAGAGCTTCACCCGATCATTGACACGGTCGTTGCGCGCTTCGATTCGGACCTGGACGACGAGCAGCGCATCGACTTCAAGATCAAGGCCAAGCAGTTCGTAAAGATCTACGCCCAGGTGGCGGCCATCATCGCGTTCAACAATGTGCAGTGGGAGATGCTGCATTGGTTCCTCAAGCTGCTGATTCCCAAACTCGTGGTCAAGGACCCGGAGCGCGATAAGCTCGATGCGCTACTCAACAGCGTCGACTTTTCCACTTACGGACTGGAGCGCTCCCGGCTTGGGGTGAAGATCGACCTGGACGCATCACCGGGTGAGCTCGATCCCCAGAATCCCAATCTCCGCGGCGGGCATGCGCAGCCGGAAGAGAAGGACCCGCTGGATGAGATCGTCCGGGCCTTCAACGAACGACACTTTGCGGGTTGGGAGGCGACACCGGAAGAGCAGCGGGTGAAATTTCTCAATATCGCCGGGCATGTGCTGAAGCACGCGGACTACCAGGCACAAGTCCAGAACAACCCGGATACACAAAACCGCAAGCTGGCCTTGGAGGGCCTGATTCGACAGGCAATCAGTATCGAGCGGCGCAAGGAACTCGACCTCTACAAGCGCTACTCATCCGATCCCGATTTCAAACTGGCATTTGATGCGAGCATTGCCAGAGTCCTCAGCTCCGTTGGCAGTGCTGCGATCGTAAATCGCAGCCCGGGGACATGAGCACTTCCCATACCGCCAGGTGACTCCATGCGCTTTTTCAACACTGAAGGCCCGGTAAGACCGCAGGACCATTACTGCCTGCCGCCCCTGCAACGCTGGGACCTGGACGAGGTCCTGCGGCTGATCGAGCAGCAAAAGTATTTCCTGCTCCACGCCCCACGCCAGACCGGCAAGACCACCTGTCTGCTGGCGCTGATGGAGCATCTGAATCGCGCGGGCCAGTATCGGACCCTCTACGCCAACATCGAAGGGGCGCAGAGCGCGCGTGAGCATGTCGACGACGGGATGGCCACCATCTGTAGCGTGCTGGGCCGTTCGGCTCGGCTCTATCTGGGGGATGGACGGCTCGCCGACTGGTATCGGGACGGCGGGGCCGCCGTCCCCGCCGGTGACCGACTCGCGCAACTGCTGGAGTTCTGGGCCGCGGCCGATCCGCGGCCGGCGGTGCTGTTGTTGGACGAGGTGGATGCACTGGTCGGCGACACCCTGATCTCGGTGCTGCGTCAGTTGCGCGCGGGCTACACCCAGCGTCCGACCGCCTTCCCGCAGACCGTCATCCTGTGTGGCGTGCGCGATCTGCGCGATTATCGGATTCATGCCCGCTCCGAATCGAGCCCCATCACCGGCGGCAGCGCCTTCAACATCAAGGCCAAGTCCCTGCGCTTGGGGGATTTCACGGCCGCCGAAGTAACCACCCTGCTCGGGGAACATACCGCTGAGACCGGGCAGGCCTTCACCCCCGAAGCGCTGGCGCTGGTCTGGCATCTGACCCGGGGCCAGCCCTGGTTGGTGAATGCACTGGCCTATCACGCCTGCTTTGAGATGCCGGAGGGCCGCGACCGCACGCGCCCGATCACGGTGGACCTGATCGACCAGGCCAAAGAATATCTGATCCTCAATAGGGTCACCCATCTGGACCAATTAGCCGATAAGCTGCGCGAGGAACGGGTGCGCCGCGTGATCGAGCCGATGCTGGCCGGCACCCAGTTGGGTCAGGTCGCGGAGGACGACATCCAATATCTGATCGACCTGGGGCTGTGCCGGATGGCACAGGGTCAGGGGCTCACGATCGCCAATCCAATTTACCGCGAGGTGCTGCCCCGGGCACTGACCTTCACCTCCCAGGCCTCGCTGCCCCAGATCAGCCAGACCTGGCTGAACACCGACGGCAGCCTGAATCCCGAACGGCTGCTGGACGCCTTTCTCGCCTTCTGGCGCCGCCATGGCCAACCGCTCCTGGGCAGTACGCCCTATCACGAGATTGCCCCGCACCTGGTGCTGATGGCCTTTCTGCACCGCGTCATCAACGGCGGCGGCACCCTGGAGCGCGAATATGCCATCGGCTCCGGGCGCATGGATCTGTGCCTATCCTACGGGGCACTAACGCTGGCGATGGAACTCAAGGTCTGGCGCGACCGCGCCGCGGACCCGCTAGCCGAGGGCCTGGACCAGTTGGACGGCTACCTGGCCGGACTGGGGCTGGACGCCGGCTGGCTGGTGATCTTCGACCGCCGCTCGCACCAGCCGCCGCTCGCGGAGCGCACCGCGAGTTGCGAGCAGAGCAGTCCGCAGGGTCGGCGCATCCAGGTGATCCGCGCCTGAGCCGCAGCTGAACTATCCTTGAAGGACCAGCACCCGGTCCATTGGCGTAGCCAGTTTGAATCAATCCCCGCCTCATCCCGACCCTGCCGCCCCCCAGTCCCGCTGGGAGGGCGGCCGGCTCGCACTACTCGACCTCTGGCACGACCGTCGCACCACCCTGGTGTTGGTGCTCACGGTGGCCGCCATCATCGCCCCACTGATGCTGCTGCTCGGGCTCAAGACGGGGGTCATCGCCACCCTGCGCCAGGACCTGTTGAACGACCCGCGCACGCGCGAGATCATCATCTATGGCGCCCATCATCTTGACCGCGCCTGGTTCCAGACCATGGCGCGGCGCCCCGACGTCGGCTTCCTCCTGCCCCGTACGCGCACCATCAACGCCACCATCGACCTGCTGGACGGCGCCCAGCGCCCCGCCGAGGCGATCGACCTGATCCCGACCGCCGCCGGCGACCCGCTGCTGCCGCCCGGACTGCCCGCCCCGGTCAGCGCGGACCAAGTACTGCTCACGCAGACCCTGGCCCGGCGGCTGGGGCTCAGCCCCGGCACGCCCCTGAGCGGGGTCTTGAGCCGCTCCCGCAACGACACCCCGGAAAATGCCCAGTTTCCCTTGGAGATCATCGGCATCATCCCAGAGGACCGGGTGGCGCGTGAGGCGGTCTTTACCCACATGGATCTCCTGGTCGCCGCCGAGGACTACCGTGACGGCCTGCGCCCTACCCTTGCCGACCTGCGCGCCCCGAACGCAGACACCCGCCCGGAGTTCGCCGGTGCCCGACTCTATGCCCGCGATCTGGAGGGGGTCGACACCCTGGCGGCGACCCTGCGGCTACAGGGGATCGAGATCCGCACCCAGGCCGAGCGGATCGCCACCGTGCGTGCCTTCGATCGGACCCTCTCCTTCATCCTGCGGATCATCGCGCTCATCGGACTCACCGGGGGCGCCCTAGCCCTGGGTGGCGCACTCTGGGTGAACGTAGAGCGCAAACGCCGGGATCTGGCGCTGCTGCGCCTGTTCGGCTTCCGCCATGGCACCGTGGTCCTGATACCGCTCGTGCAGTCCGCCGTCATCGCAGCGCTGGCCTTCCTGCTCGCGGGGCTGGCCTACGGTGGCGGCGCCGGGGCCTTCAACCGCAGTCTGGGTCAGAACCTGGCCGGCCAGGGCTATGTCTGCCGGCTGGAGTCCGCACACCTGGCCGCCGCCGCCACGGCCACCCTGTTGGTCGCACTGATTGCGGCGGCGGCGGCCGGATACCGGGCGAGCCGGATCGATCCGGCGGAGTGCCTGCGCGGCGGCTGATCCTGGAAGCCACTGCGTTTGCTTACGCACAGACACGGGGAACGCCACGCCAGACAATGCCGCAGGCGGAAACACCCGCTTGGACCCGCAACGACGCCACGGCTGGCCGCCAATCGCCCATTATGCGGGCGGACCTTCCCATGCCGGCAAATCGAAGGAACAGTGATGGACCAAACGGCAGACCCGCCAACCGAGCAACACACCGAATTCCGCACGCTGGCCCGCCAATTGTGGACCATCTCGAAGGTGTTTTTCGCCTCCGAGGTCCGGTACAAAGCGCTACGCTTTACCATCATTCTACTCACCCTCTCGCTCTGCGTCGGTGGTGTGCAGGTACTCATGAGCTATGTGGCGCGGGATTTCATGAGCGCCATTGCCGAGAAGGACGTACCGGCCTACTGGAAATGGCTATGGTGGTATCTCGGCACCTTCGCGGCGGCCGTACCGCTCGGGGTTTACTACCGGTGGACGGAGGAGCGTCTGGCCTTGCTATGGCGCGAATGGATGGCGACGCACCTGATCAAACGGTATTTCAACAACCGCGCTTACTACCGGCTGCGCGGCTCCGCCAGCATCGACAACCCGGACCAGCGCATCAGTGAGGACGTGCGCAATTTCACCGCCACCTCGCTGTCCTTTATGCTCATTACGCTCAATGCCGGGGTGACGCTGATTGCCTTCCTCGGCGTGCTATGGACCATCTCATCAACCCTGGTCTGTGTACTTTTCGTCTACGCCGTGGCCGGCACCGGACTCAGCATCCTCATCGGCCGTCGACTGATCGGGCTCAATTATCGGCAATATCAGAAAGAGGCGGATTTCCGCTACAGCCTGGTACGGGTGCGCGACAACGCCGAATCCATCGCCTTCTATCGCGGTGAACCGCGCGAGCGGGGCGACCTGATCGGGCGCCTGGGTGCGGCGGTCCTGAACATGCTGAGCATCATCGGCTGGAATCGTAACCTGGCGTTTTTCGTCACCAGCTACAACTACGCGGCCATCGTCCTGCCGGTGGTGATCGTCGCCCCCTTGTTTATGCGCAGCGAGGTGGAGTTCGGCGTCGTCACCCAATCGGCCGGCGCCTTCGCCCAGGTCCTGGCGGCCGTCTCGCTCATCATCACTCAATTCGAACGCCTGAGCGCGTATCTCGCAGGTGTGCAGCGCCTGGGCATGTTGTGGGACGATCTGGATGAATTCGATGCGGAAGAAGACCAGCCGGCACCGGCGGACAGTCAGGAAGTCAAGGACGACAGCCGCACGGTGAAACTGGACAAACTGACGGTGTGCACACCGGATGCGGCCAAGAAAATACTGGTCACCGAGCTGTCCTTTGAACTGCGGCGCAATCAGAGCCTACTGATCATGGGCGCCAGCGGCACCGGCAAGAGCTCGGTGCTGCGCACCATCGCCGGGCTGTGGCCGATCAGCTCCGGGTCACTCGCCCGTCCGCCGTTGCGCGACATCATGTTCCTGCCCCAGCGCCCCTATATGATCGACGGCAACCTGCGCGACCAATTGCTCTATCCCTATCCCGAGCGCAATGTGAGCGACGCGCAGATCATCGCGGTGGTGGGCAAAGTCAATCTCGCCGATGTCTTAGACCGCGTTGACCACGATCTGGATCGTGTGCTGGACTGGATCAACGTGCTGTCCGTTGGTGAACAGCAGCGCGTGGCGTTCGCGCGGCTGTTCTTGCGAGCACCCGCGTTTGCCTTCCTGGACGAGGCCACCAGCGCATTGGATGAAGACAATCAGGCACGGTTTTATCAACTGCTCAAGGACTCACGTATCGGCTTCATCAGCGTCGGACACCGCACCACGTTGATCAAGTATCATGAGCGCGTCCTGCAACTGCACCGCTCGGGGAGTTGGAAAATCACGCACCAGCGCGAAGACCAGGCGTGAGTGATTTCCGGACTTAGGATGAGTCCGGACGGCTCGCCCGGAGCCAGTGGCGGGCTTGCGCAACGCTGAGCAAGCGCCCCGGGTGCGGTGCCTCGGGGTCCAGGTAAGCATCCAGGTTCATACCCTCCCCGATCGGCGGCCAGGGCGGCGGCGGGCGCTGGAAGTGGCCGCGGCGATTACGCATGTGGCTACGATCGCTCGCAAATTCCCGCCGGTAGTCGGCTGCCGCAAGCACCCGAAACAGCGGGGCGTAGATGGCCGGCAATTGGTCGGTCAGGGCGAAGGTCCGATCCAGCCAGTCAAGGCCCGGGGTCGGCAGCGGCAGTCGGGTATCCTGGTCCCAAACCCTACCCTCACCGTCGACCACCACCACATGATAGTCCCAAGCGATCAGCTGGCCCGGCGGGGCCTCACGCTGGTGGAGCAGTGGACAACGCCCGGCGCGGCTCAAGAGAAAGACCACATGACGCTTGCCAGCGCCCAAGGCCGGCTCGGCACACAGCCACCAGGCGTTTTCCTCGCAATAAAAAGGTTGGTAGTGGAAGCCCAGGTCCACGGCAGTGGCAACCGTCAATCATAGAGGCGCAGCGCTTGGGTGTGCGCGAGCCATTGCACCTCATCCACGACCAGGCGCGACTCCAGGTCGCCGGGGCGCGCCTCACCGTCATCCACCCACTCGCGTAGCTCGGCGCCACCGGTCAGCAGGTCGATGGCCAGGCGCTCGTTCTCATACTCGTAGGGAAAGACACGCCAAAGCGGATAGTCCGGGTATTCCAGGCGCACTGATTTGAGCAGGAGTGCAATCAGCCGATAGGGCCTGAACTGGTCATGACGGTACTGCGCGTTATCCGTATGGAACTGGAGCCCGGAGCAGAGTCGGCCGGCGTGCTTGTGAAAGGTCGGCTCAAACCAGCAGGGCCGGATGAAAACACCCGCCGTCCACGCGGCACACTCTGACTCCATGCGGGCCAGGATGCGCCCGAAGTCCAGGTCCGGGGCACCCACCAACTCCAGTGCAACGGTGGTCCCCCGCCCTTCCGACAGGGTCGTCCCCTCAAACAGCACGGTCCCCGGAAAACAGCGGGCCATGTTCAGGCTGGAGGCGTTTGGGCTGGGGTTGACCCAGGCCAGCTCCGCCAGCGGCCAGCCGTAACCCGGTGCCTCATCCGGCCGATAGCCGTCCATCGGGATCACGTGCAGGTCAATGTCCAGGCGGCGCTCACCGACAAACCAGCGGGCCAACTCACCCAGGGTGAGACCGTGGCGCATGATCAGCGGCCCGGCCCCGACAAAACTCTCCCAGCCGGCCTTAAGGATGCTGCCCTCGACCGGGCGGCCCGCGGGGTTGGGGCGGTCCAGGACCCACAGCGACTTGCCCGCGGCGGCACAGGCATCAAGCAGGTAGGCGAGCGTGGTCACATAGGTGTAGATGCGGGTGCCGATGTCCTGGAGGTCGACCAGCAACACGTCGAAGTGATCCAGCATCGCCGGGGTGGGATAGCGCACGTCGCCGTAGAGGCTGAAGACCGGGACGCCGTGGCGGGGGTCGACGAAATCGGCACTCTCCACCATGTTGTCTTGCTTGTCCCCACGCATCCCGTGTTGCGGACCGAAGGCGGCGGTGAGCCTTAGATCACCGAGTTCCATCAGGGCATCCAGGCTGTGGCGACCGCGCGAGGTGACCGAGGCGGGATGACCGAGCAAGGCCACACGGCGCCCGCGCAGAGGCCGACGCAGCGCCGGGGCGGCAAGCAGGCGATCGATTCCGAGCTGGATCATGGACAAACCTGGAGGGAACAAGAGACAGCCAGGTATTGTCGCCGCATCCCCGGCGCAACTCAAGCCGCGCACGGCGACCCGGGAACCCGGTAACGGCCATGGCGCCCGCACCACCCCGTAAGTGGAGCGCGCTCCCGGCGCGACTTTCAGGATAGACTGCCGCGCCCGAGCGCCCGCGAGCGCCCTTCTAGTCAGCAGTGAGACCAGTCATGTCCGAGTTCAACCAAGTCACCGTGGTTCGCGAGGCGAACATCTTTTTCAACGGCGGGGTCACCAGCCGCACCGTCATCTTTGCAGACCATAGCAAGAAGACCCTCGGGATCATGCAACCCGGGGACTATGAGTTCAACACCAGCAGCGGGGAGCTGATGGAGATCCTGGCCGGCGACCTGGATGTGCAACTGCCGGGTACGGACGCCTGGCAGACCTTCACGGGCGGCCAGGCGTTCACGGTGGGAGCCGGGGAACGCTTTGGATTGCGGGTACGGTCAGTGACCGATTACTGCTGTTCGTTCCTGCCCTGAGGCGGCGGGCGCCGGTCTTGGGGCCGGCGTCGCGTCACCACTGCAGGCGCTGGCGCAG
>CAILVI010000508.1 GCA_903837595.1 uncultured Thiodictyon sp. | reverse complement strand
TACGTAGGGCCGCTAGACGGAAATAATCTTGATCGCAATCTGAGGTACGTCAATGAACTGCTGTCGAGGGCATAAGGCATTCCATTACACACAACTCATTCCACATGAAGTTCTCTTGCGAACCTGATGCCGGCGGCGAAGTCGGTGACACGCTGCAAGCCCAGCCAGAGGGTCTTGACGCCGGGTTCGCCGTCGCCCTTTCTGGCCAGGAAGCCGCCGAGCATGGCGATCAGGCGCACCACCTGATTGAGCGGCGGCGGTGTCTTGGGCGGTTTTCGCTTGTTCAAGATGAACGCCGCCTGCCACTCGTCGCGCTCGAAAAACAACTCTGCGTCCAGGTCCGGGCAGGTACGGCCGAGCCGCATCAGCCGGGCGATACGCCACGCCACCACCATGAACAGCGCCAGCGCTCTTTGCAGGCGGTCCACGCTACTCAATTGCAGCGCCTCCACCCGGCAACCGTTCTTGAAGACGTGAAAAAACAACTCGATCTCCCAGCGTGCCCGGTACCAGTCTATCAATTCCGCCGCCGCCTCGAACGTGGCGGCTTCGCGGTTGGTCACCAGGCGCCACTCGACCGCTTTGACGCCAGTCGGGGCACCGATTTCACGGGCCACGACACAGGAGGCCTCCACTCGGCCACCCTCGCCGTCGGCCAGTTCGACACGACGCGCCCACACTTGCTGCCTGACCTCCCGCGCCTTCTGGCCCTGCCGCGAGGGCAGGGTGAAGCGGATTTCCCCGAGCGGCTCACCGGCACAGGTGGTTTCCCACAGTTTGCCGCCGTCCGGCAAGGCCCGGTTGTGCTGGGAGCGCAGCAGCCAATCCGCCGGATTACCCAGGTCGCGCGCCGTGCGCATCAATTCCACGATATCCGACTCCCGGTCGGCCACATACACCAGTCTCGTCTCGGGCATTTGCGCCGCCAACTCGGCGATGCGCGCGTAACCCTCGCTCCAGCGGATACTCTCCCGCAGCCCGCCACGATTGCCCTCGGCATCCTTCGGCTCGCGCGCCCACATCCAGGCATCGAGCACCCCCAGCGGCTCCCGATCCAGCGTCACCGCATAGGTCGGATGCACGTACATGCCCCGTTGCGCCTCGTAACTGAGCGGCCCCAAGCCGGCCATCCCCTGGCCGTTGAAGTCCAGTTCAGTCGTGTCCTGGAGACACAGCACCACCGAATGCTCGCGCATTCGCGCTCTCGAACAGTTCCAGTGCGGCTCCAGAATGTCCGACCAATCCATCTCCTCCTGCCCCAGAAAGCGATAGGCCGCCGCCGTTTCCGCCCAACCGCCGCAGGCGCCAGGGATGCTCAAAGTCGGCTTCTCCGCAAACCGCTCCGCCAACTTCACCGCCCGCAGGTTCAGCCGCCGGTCCCCCAGGTCAATCTCACTGAATTCTTCCTCCGCCCAGCTCATCCTGACTCCAACATCCACGAAAAGTCAGTATGTTACGGCGAGTTCCTCAAGTTGTGTGTAATGGAATGCGTTAAATGCTCTGTAATTCTTTCGACGGATCGAGATCATCCGATTGAAATCGAGGCGATGCAACCAGTACTTCTCCATAAGCTAATCCGTACACCATTTCCCCCGG
>CAILVI010000507.1 GCA_903837595.1 uncultured Thiodictyon sp. | reverse complement strand
GACTTAAGTCGCACCTACATGGCACTGGCCCTGTCGCTCTACCTGGTCGTCGCCGGCGCGGCCCAAGTCGAGGTGGCACCGGAACTGGAGCGGCTGATGGCCCAGTACGGCTTCCAGATGAAGCCGGCGGACCTGGAAACGACCCGCGATCAGAAAGGGCGCGCGGAGGAGGGCACTGAACTGTTGCCGCGACTGCGAGCACTCTTGGAGGGGTTCAACCACATCATCGTCCAGTCGGGCCAAGGGGGAGTGGAGCGCGTCCTGATCCTGGGCGCCAAGACCCCCTATACCCCACCGCCCGCGAACGCACCCAAAGCTGGCGATCCGCCCGCCGCTGGCGAGATCACCCTGGAGACCCAGCGCATTGGCTCGTCCCAGGCCGTCACCCTGATACTGGAGGGTACGAACGGCCAACGGGTCCAACGCCAGCTGCTGGTCGATACGGGGGCCGACTATGTGGTGCTCCCGCGTTCGCTGATCGGCGCGCTCGGCCTCCCCCCGGACGCTCTGCACGCCCAGCAGGTGCAGACCGCCAACGGCAACGTGGAGGCGGTACTGGGGACGCTCCCGGCGATCTGGCTGAAGGAGAGCCGCGTCGCCGAGGTCCCGGTCGCCTTCATCGACGACGAGCGGCTCGGCGGTAACGCGCTGCTGGGGATGAGCCTGCTCAACCGCTTCTCGGTCAAGCTCGAATCCGAACAGAACCGCTTGGTCTTGGGGCGCAAATAGGATGGATGACACACTGCTGCTGCGCTACAGCCGTCAGATCATGCTTCCGGCCTTCGGCATCGAAGGCCAGGAGCGGCTGCGCCTGGCACGGGTGCTGGTGGTGGGGCTCGGCGGTCTCGGCTCCCCGGTGGCCATGTATTTGGCGGCGGCCGGGGTCGGGCGCTTGGTGCTGGCCGATCACGATGCCGTGGATCTGAGCAACCTCCAGCGCCAGATCATCCACACCACGGACCGGATCGGGACGCCTAAGGCGGAGTCCGCACGCACGACCCTGGCCGCGCTCAACCCCGAGGTCGAACTGGTGCTGGTGCGGGAGCGCCTCACCGCCGAGACCTTGCCGGAACTGCTGCGCGACCTGGACTTGGTGGTGGATTGCTGCGACAACTTTGATACCCGCTTCGTCGTCAATGCCGCTTGCGTGGGGGCGCGCAAGCCACTGGTGAGCGGTGCCGCGATCCGGCTGGAGGGCCAGGTGACGACTTTCTCCGGGCAACCGGGCGGCCCCTGTTATCAGTGCTTGTATCCCCGCAATGGCGGGATCGACGAGACCTGCACCGCCAACAGCGTCCTGGCCCCGGTGCTAGGCATCATCGGCAGCATCCAGGCCACCGAGGCGATCAAGGTGCTCAGCGGGCTGGGCGAACCGCTGTTCGGGCGACTCCTGGTGCTCGATGCCGGGCGCATGGAGTGGCGGCAGGTGCGGCTGGTGGCCGATCCGGGGTGTCCGGTGTGCGGGGCAGCATCTCCCCAGCCTTGACCGTCAAACTGGAGGCCGACGCTTCAGCGGGCGGCATCGCGGCGGAACGTAACCCCCGATTGTCCCCGCCGCCAATCAGTCCTAAACTCCCCCCATGCGCCACGCCATCGACCCGAAAATCGACTGTGTCTTCAAGGCCCTCCTCGGGGCGGAGGCCAATCGCGCCCTGTTGATCCATTTCCTCAACGCGATCCTCGGCCCTGAACTGCCCCGCCCCATCGCCCAGGTCGAGATCCTCAACCCCTATAACGAACGCGAGTTTCTCACCGACAAACTCAGCGTCGTCGATGTCAAGGCGCGCGACGACCAGGGCCGGCTCTATCAAGTCGAGATCCAGTTGTTGACCCATAAGGACCTGCCCGCCCGCATGCTGTACACCTGGAACGACATCTACAACAAGCAACTGCAAAGCGGCCAGGACTACCGCCTGCTCAGACCCACCTATGCCATCTGGCTGTTGGGCGAAGACCTCCTGCCGGGCGACACCGGCTACGCCCACCGCTACGGCATGCGTGATGAGCAAGGTCGCGGGCTCCTCGACCACGGCGGGATCTACCTGCTGGAGTTGAACAAGTTCGCCGCTGAGACAGTCACCACCGAAGAGCAGCGTTGGCTTAGATTCTTCAAAGACGGTGAGCACCTGGATGCCGACCAGCCGCCCGAGTGGATGCAGACCCCTGAAATGAGGCAAGCCATGACGACCCTGAAGGCCTTCTCCGAGAAAGAGCACGCCTACGACCGGTACCAGGCGCGGCAGGATTTTCTGCGCGAGCAGAGTTGTATCCAAGGCCGCCAGCGCGAGCTTGAACAGGCGCTCGAAGAGAAAGATGCCGCGCTGGAGGCGCAGCGGCAGGCGCTGGAGACCGAGCGGCAGGCAAAAGATGCCGCCCTGCAAGTGAAAGAGGCCGCCCTGGCCGAGGTCGAACGCCTCAAGGCCCTGTTGCAAGAAAGGAATCCCCCTGCCGGTTCTTGAGGCGACGCGGTCAGCCGCCTCACCTCGCGACACCGCTGCGGCGGTATCGCGCCTGTGTCAGGCGCTGTGCGCCGCGAGGGCTAGCCCGCCGTTGCTCGCACAGAGACGCCAATAACCACGGGACTTTCTGCGCGGACGGGACATTCGCCGCATCCGAAATGTTAATCTTGCACCTAAGGTCGGCGACATAGTCGATGTTCGGGCGGTGGTAAGTAACCTGTCCCGCCGCCAATCAGCCCTTGATCCCAGCACGGAGTCCAGCCCCGGAGCCCGCGCGCACAGTGCGCCGCACCCCCGCTACCCATGACCATCGAACACGCCTTCGACATCCCCTTCGTCGCCGCCCTGGCCCTCAAAGAAAAACAGATCCAGCAAAACTACCGGCCGATCATCGCCGTTCACAAATGGTTTGCGCGTCGGCCCGGAACCCTGTTCCGCGCACTGGCCCTGGCCGAGTTCGGCGACCGCCCATTGCGTGACGTCTTCTACCAGGCCAATGCCTTTCCTGGCCGCCAGGTCGCGGACCCCTTTATGGGGGGCGGCACGCCCCTGATCGAGGCCAACCGCCTGGGCTGTGATTGCCAGGGGTTCGACGTCAACCCGATGTCGGCCTGGATCGTGCGCGAGGAGCTCGCCCATCTCGACCTGGCTGCCTATGATGCCGCCGCCGCGGCGCTGACGGGCGCATTGGCCGTCGAGATCGACGGCCTCTACCACACCGACTGCCCGACCTATGGCGAGACCGACTGTCCGGTGAAATATTTTCTCTGGGTCAAGGAGATCGACTGCACCGCCTGCGGCCTGGCCTTCGACCTTTTTCCCGGCTACCTGCTGGCGGAGGCGACCCGCCACCCGCTCAATGTCCTGGTCTGCCCCGGCTGCGGCGACCTGAACGAGGTTGCGGACGCCAAACACCCGGGGGCCTGCCGCACCTGCGATGGCCGACTCCAACTGACCGGCCCGGCCAAGCGCAGCCGTTGCAACTGTCCTCACTGCGGCCAGCCCAATACCTACCCCAGACCAGCCGCCGGCCCACCCCGCCATCGGCTCTTCGCGATGGAGTATTACAACCCGGCGCGCAAGTCGGCCCACGCCGGGCGCTTTTTCAAACGGCCCGATGCGCGCGACCTGGCGCGCGTCGCCACCGCCGGCGCGCGCCTTGCGGCCCTGACTCCGACCCTGATCCCGGAGGATGCCATTCCGCGCGGTGACGAGACCGACCGGCTCCACCGTTGGGGCTATCGGTACTACCGGGAGCTGTTCAACCACCGCCAACTCCTGGCCCTGGAGTTGAGCGCGCGCCTCATCGCAGCCAACCCGGAGGAGCGTCTGCGCCAGGCCCTGGCCACCAACCTCTCGGACCTGCTGCGCTACCAGAACATGCTCTGCCGCTATGACGCCATGGCGCTCAAATCGCTGGACATCTTCTCGGTCCACGGTTTCCCCGTCGGCCTGGTCCAGTGCGAGTCCAACATTCTCGGCATCCGCAACGACAAGGGCGGCGGCGTGGGGTCCGGCGGCTGGGTCAACATCATCGACAAGTACCGCAAGGCCAAGGCGTACTGCGATGCCCCCTTCGAGGTGCGACAGGTAGGCACGCGCAAGACCCTGGTGCCCATTGCGGGCGAGTGGATCGGCGAAGAGCGCGAGGGCGAGCCCGGCCGGTCCATCCGGCTGCGCTGTGCCAGCGCGACCGACCTGGACCTGCCGACGGCCAGCCTGGATGCGGTCTTTACCGATCCGCCCTATTTCGGCAACGTGCAATACGCGGAATTGATGGACTTCTGCTATGTCTGGCTGCGCCGCTTGGTTGGCAACACGCCGGAAGGCTTCGCCCGACCCTCCACGCGCTCCGCGGACGAACTGACCGGCAATATCACGGAGGACCGGGACCTGACCCACTTCGCCGAGGGTCTTGCCGCCGTCTATGGGCATATGGCACGCGCGCTCAAGCCGGGTGCACCGCTCGCCTTCACCTACCACCACAACCGGATCGAGGCGTACCACGCGGTCGGTGTGGCCATCCTTGATGCCGGCCTCAACTGTTCCGCCTCGTTGCCCTGTCCGGCGGAGATGAGTGGTTCCATCCACATCCACGGCACCGGTTCATCCATCGTCGACACGGTGTTAGTCTGCCGCACCACCGGCAGCACGGGGCGCCGCTGGTTGTTTGAGACGCCGGAGGGATTGGCCCGCGTAGTGGCTGCCGATCTGGCATTGCTCACTGCTGCCGGACGGGTACCGACGGCGGGCGACACCCGCTGTATCATCTTCGGCCACCTGACCCGCATGGGGGTCTGGCTGCTGCGACCCGACTGGGACGCCTCCCGGGCGATGCGCGACAAGGTTGCCTGTTTCGCCGAGTGCCTCGCCGGACTTGGCGGGGTTGATGAGGCATTAAAGCTGATTGAGGCAACCAAGGTCGCGCAACCGCCGCGATCCGCTGATCCAGAAATTTCTCTGCAGTTCAACGATATCCTTTCCTTCTGAGATATCCGGCCCAGGGCTATAGAACGAGGAGTTCCAAGACTGAAGCCTTGGACTCCTGATCGCGCGCCGCAGCAGACAAGCACGCCGCTGACGCGCGCTCGGTTGGCTAGATTTGTTGGAACAACGCCTCGGCAGCGCGCCGCGCAGCAGCGTCCTGTTTGGGATCAAGGGGAACGAGCTTCACCCCGTCTCGGCCGTCGAGAAAAGCGGGGCCGCCGACGTCATCGTTGTAACGAGAACCGTCCTCATGGATCGCGTAATGCTCCGACGCAGTCAAATCGGTGCCGAACAACCGTGCCAGGTAAAGCCAGGTCCAGCACTGTTGCAGATCCGCGTGACCGAATTCTTCAATGAGGCGACGCATTGCCTCGGTATCGCCGGTCTCGGCCGCCGCCGTCAACCACTTCCGCGTGTCACTCGGGCGACCCAAGCGGTCAGCAATCTCCGCTACCCTCCACGGATCATCGCTGACGTCGTGATGGCTTCTCTCGAAAAATGCCGCGTCGCCGAAGCGTTCCGCGAGATCAAGGAGCGCTTGTTCGTTTCCGAGGCGTGCCGCCTCGCGCAGGTGAACGGAGTACGCTTTGGCCATCTCAAGCCCCCGCGCATAGGCGTCGCTCCACTCCTTTTCGACGCCGACCAGCACGCGACCGGCAAGCCCCTGAGAGTACCAATAAGAACTTCCAAGCTCATGATCACCCTCATCATCGGGGGCAGTGAGTAATGCCAGCGCATAGTGAGCGAGCGCATTACCCTTGTTGGCCGCATCGGTAAGCCCGTCCAACAGGATCGGCGATAGCGTCTTATTCCTATAGCCCTCGCGCCACTCGAAGTATTCCTCGGTGCAGTCATCACGTAGCCAGGCTACCAGGTCCGAGAGGGGCACCAGGCCGATGCGCCGTTCCGCAATGAAGACCGGCAACAGAGACACGACAAGTTGCGCGATTGTCGATGTAAAGCCAAGCTTGGCACATCGCTTCCCGACCGCCTGACCATCACCCTCCGCGCCGCCGCCGTATTCAGTCAATACCGCTTGTCCGGTCAGTGCCGCATAGGAATTAAACCCAAAAAAAGCCGCCAACAATTCGTAGATATGGGCTCGCTTGAAGGACCCACCCGTACCAGCCTGTAGATGCTGTTGTGCCGCGTATGCGAGTTCTTTGATCGCCATGAAAAACCTCTCATCAATGATACGCCGGACCCGGGGTTAGCACACACGTTTAAGTCCCCGCGGGCGAGGCTCATAGAAGAAGGGTTCAATGACAGAGAGACAGGACGCCTTTTTTTACTCGTGTGCAAGTATGGTTGGCACCGAGCTAAACTCTAGCTCGGAGTATCGCGGCAGTCAAGTTGGAATTACTCAGACCAAGCGCCGGGCCTTAAGACCCTGACCAAAGGATCCTTTTCCCTGACCTACCTGAGTCGGTCACGGCCCCGCCACCCCCTCCCGCTGCTGCAACTCCCACATCGCCGCATAATGCCCCCCGGCCGCCAGCAGTTGCCGATGGGTCCCCTGCTCGCGGATGCGCCCCTGCTCCAGCACCAGGATATTGTGCGCGTCGACCACGGTGGAGAGGCGGTGCGCAATGACGAGCGTGGTGTGGTGCTCTGCCACCTCGGCCAGGGTCTGCTGGATCGCCTGCTCGGTGTGGCTGTCGAGTGAGGATGTGGCCTCGTCGAAGACCAGGATGCGCGGGTGCTTCAGGATCGCCCGGGCGATGGCCACCCGCTGTTTTTCGCCACCCGAGAGTTTCAGACCCCGTTCACCCACCCGCGTCTCCCACCCGTCCGGTAGACCCTCGACGAAGGTGCGAATATGGGCCATCTCCGCCGCGCGCTCAACCTCGGCGCGGGTCGCCGTAGGGCGTCCGTAGAGCAGGTTGTAATAGATGCTCTCGTTGAACAGGACCGTATCCTGCGGGACGATGCCGATGGCGGCGCGCACACTGTCCTGGGTCAGGTCGCGCAGGTCCTGTCCGTCGATCAGGATGCGCCCGCCGGTCACGTCATAGAAGCGGAACAGCAGTCGCGCCAGGGTCGACTTACCCGCCCCGCTATGGCCGACCACGGCCAGTGTCTGACCGGACTCAATAGAGAAATCAAGATCAGAAAGAATCGGGCGCTCCGGTTGATAGTGAAAATCCACCCGCTCGAACCGGATGCCACCAGCACCGGCGGCAAGCGGCCGGGCACCCGGTCGGTCGGCAATCTCCGGCTTGCGCTCCAAGAGTTTGAACACCAGGTCCATGTCCGCCAGCGCGTATTTGATCTGGCGATAGACGACGCCCAGGAAACCGAGCGGGATGAAGAGTTGCAGCAGCAGCCCATTGACCAGCACCAGATCGCCCACGGTCATAGCCCCGGCCACCACCCCGCGGGCGGCGAAGACCATCAGCGCCGTTACCCCGAGCGCAATGATGGCCCCCTGACCGAAGTTCAGGACCGACATGGAGCTCTGGCTCTTGACCGCCATCTCCTCCCAGGCGGCCAGGGTGGCGTCGTAGCGGTCGATCTCCAGGCGCTCGTTGCCGAAGTATTTGACCGTCTCGTAGTTGATCAGGCTGTCGACCGCCTGGGCGTTACCACCGGAGTCCAGCCGGTTCATATCGTGCCGATAGTCCATGCGCCACTCGGTAATCGCAAAGGTGAAGGCCACATAGACCGCCACGGTACCGAAGGTCACGAAGGCGAATACCGGGTCATAGCGGCCGAACAGGATCACCGCCACCAGTGCAAACTCCACTAGCACCGGCAGTACACTGAACACCATGTAATTGATGATGGTCGAGACCGAGCGGGTCCCCCGCTCCAGGTCCCGGCTCACCGCCCCGGTGCGCCGCTCCAGGTGATAGCGCAAGGAGAGTGCGTGCAGATGCTCCAGCACCCGGGTCGAGAGCCGGCGCATCGCGCGGTAGCGCACCCGGGCGAAGACCACGTCGCGCAGCTCATTGAAGAGCGAACTGCCGAGCTTGAGCGCCCCATAGGCGAGCAAGAGCGAGAACGGCAGGACCAAGACCTCACCCCGGGTGCCGCTGAAGGCGTCCACGATCCCCTTGAGCACGACCGGCACGCCGACATTGGCGACCCGCGCCAGGACCAGACAGCCGAGCGCAATGGCCGCCCGCCCCCGGAACTCCCACAGATAGGGCAGCATGGCGCGCAGGTTGGCCCAGTCGCGGCGGTCGCCGTGGGCACGCTCGGTGGCGATGATTCGTTGTGGCATCAGGTCTCTATGGTGAGCGATCCGGGCCTAATGCCCCGTCGAGGATCGAGTATGAGGATGAGCCGCCGGACTTGGTCATCGTTACCAGCGGCGCTGATGCCTACCGCACTGGAGGTCGAGGCTTTAGCCGGACCAGGGTCGCGCAGATGCAGTGTCGACCGGCTAAAGCCTCGACCTCCTGTCTCCTTGGGGCCGGAACAAGGATCAAGGCCGAGCGCCCGGACCCAGGGCAGGCGCAGTCGGGCGGCGAGCAGCGGCGGTAACGGGTGGATGGCGGCGGCGGGCAACCGAACCTGGGTGACCGGCCCCTGAACCTGGATGCGCAGCCGCCCGGTCGGCCCGATGACGTGCAGGCGCAGCGCCCCCGGCGCCGGCCCCGTGACCGGCAGCGCCAGCACGTCACCGATGGAAGGCAGGCCCGCGTCCCCGGCCGACTCCAGCGCCAACACCTGGCACGCCTGGAGTGCAAGGTGGAGTGTACCCCAACGAAACAGCACCAGATCGATCGCCTGGACGGTCGGCCGTGCGCCGTCGCCTTCGTCCATCCTGGCGCTCACGGCCGGCCGTCGCGCCAGGCCGTAAACAGCCGCGTAAGATCCAGGGCCAGGACCGCCCGGGCGCGGTGTTGGAAGACGCCGGTGACGCATCCGTGCAAGGGCCCGGGCAGGTCCGCGGGCGGGGCCAGGATGGAATCCTCCGCCACCTCGAGCACGTCGTCCACCCCATCGACCAACAAGCCACTCTCCATGTCGGCCGCGCGCCCGAGCAGGATGGCGGCCTGACGCGTCACCGGACCGGGCACGCGTCCCAGCAGGTCGGCAAGCCGCAGTACCGACCAGATGGTGCCGCGTACCTCGATCACCCCGGCGAGCGCGGGCGGCGCGCCCGGCACGCCATGGATCGGCACCAACGGCAGGATCTCGACCACCTGCCGACCGGGTAAGGCGAAGGCCACACCACCGAGCGAGAACACCACCCACTGCACGGTGGGGACATCGACCGCAACGATTCCACCCGGGTCGCTGGCGCGTTGATCAAGGATCGCGTCCAGCGGATCGGCCAGTGCGTCGACCGGCCAATCGGTCCGTGCGTCCGCATCAGTGTCCATCCTGGTCCTCCGCTGGGCAATCGCGGTTAAAATCCACCGCTGGATCGAGCGTGGCCGCGATCTCCACCCGGTCGCGCCCGCCCCGCTTGGCCGCATAAAGCGCCTGGTCCGCCGCCTCGATCAGTGAATCGGCGCACGACCAGCGCGGGAAGGCGGCCACGCCGGCACTGAAGGTGCAGTTGAAGGTGGCGTTCCCGGCATAGAAATGGACCGCCGCAAAGCTCCTGCGCAGTTGATCGAGAATGTCCCGGGCCTGCACCTCATCGACCCCGGGCAGGACCACCGCGAACTCCTCCCCGCCGTAACGCCCGACCACGTCGGACTCACGCAGCCGCAGCCGCAGACCCCGACTCAGGGCCATCAGGACCTGATCGCCGGCCGGGTGGCCATAGGTATCGTTGACCCGCTTGAAGCGGTCCACGTCGATCATCGCAAAGCACATCGGCTGACCGTCGCGCCGCGCGTTGGCCACGGCGAGCTCCAGCAACTGCATGATGGTATTGTGATTGAATAGCCCGGTCAGTCCGTCGCGCACCATGAGTGAGTGCAAGGTACGCATCCGCTCGGCGCGCAGGCTGACCTCGGTGACCAGACGCGCGGGCTCCACCGGCTTGGTCAGGAAGCCATCGGCACCGACCTCCAGTGCCTCGAACTGACGCCCCCGATCGGTCTCCGATGAGAGATAGATGATGGGCAGGCTCAGGTATCCCGACATCTGGCGCAACACCCGCGCCAACTCGGGGCCGGAGCACGCCGGCATATGGATATCCATCAGCACCAGGTCCGCGTTGAACCCCTTGAGCAAACTCAAGACCTCCGCCGGGTCAGTGGCGACGGCCGTGATCATTCCCGCCTCCTCCAGGATCATGGCGTGCAGTTGCGCGACGGCCGGCTCATCATCGACCACCAGTACATGGAAAGGGATCGGGGCCTCGCGATGGGTGAGTGCGTCGAGGAATTCGACCAACTCGGTGGTCTTGACCGGCTTGGTGCAATAGGCGCTACCACCGGCCTTGACCGCCTGCAGCCGGGCCTGAAAATCGTCGCGACCGGAGATGTACATGCTCGGAATGGCATGGCCGGTCGCAAGCGCCAGGGCCGCGATGGTCGCGGGCCCCGCATGTTCGCCCTCGGGGAACATGACGTCCATGATGACCGCGGCCGGCGGGTGCGCAATCACCGCCGCACGTAGCGCGTCCAGGGTCGTGAGCGCGGTCACGCAGTAGCCGAAACACGCCAGTTGGGCGCACAACTCCTGGGCCAGATCGCTGTCGTCATCGCACAGATAGACCCGTTGCTCGCGCCGCCGTGAGGCATGGTCGTGCGCCGGTCCCGCGAACTGCCCCGTCATTTGGCCTGGCACCGGCCCGGGCGGCGGCTCGGACTCGAAACCGTAGCGCTCGCCCGGGTCGGCCCTGTCCGCCGCCCCCAGGTCCAACGCATCAAAGCGCTCGAACACCGCCGTCAGGGCGGCGAGCGGCCCCGCCGTGATCGGCGCACCCGCGGCCAATGCACCCTTGAGTACATCGTCCGCCTCCCGGGCGAGCTCGGTGATCGTCGTCAGAGCGAATGAACCGCTGCTGCCCTTGATGGTGTGGAAAGCCAACTCCAGCGCCACCAGGGCCGCCTGATCCGGCAGCCGGGTCAGGTGGACGCGCGCCTCGCGCAGACGCTGTGGCAACTGGTCCAGAAAGGCCGCGCGCAGCCGGGCCTTGCGCGCCTTGAAGGTCTCTGATGATGCTGATGCCATAATCCTCGCTCCGCGGCCCGGCGTCAGGGTCGAGCGGCCCCCGCCATCTTTGCCACCAGGACCGGTAGCACCGCCTCCAGCGCGGCGTCCTTCATCAGCGCCGCCGTGAGCCCCGGCGTCTGGGCCAGAATGTCCGCGGGGTCATCACCGGTCAAAAGGACAAAGGGAAGCGTCTGACCGCTCTCGCGCAGCTCGGCCAACAGGTCCAGTCCACTGACCAAGGGCATGTTCAGATCCGAGATCACCAGCTCGATCCCATCATCCGCGGCCAGCCGCTCCAAGGCCTCGATCCCATTCTCGGCCAGTCGACAGTCATGCCCCTGCTCCTCGAGCAGGGCGGCAACCAACTCGCCGGCCAGGGGGTCATCGTCGACGATCAGAATTTGCATACGTTGGTCCTCAGGTTCATACGCGCAGTTCGCGTATCAATGTTCGTTCAGCCACGCATATCTCCCAGCAGGTTACGCAGGGTATCGAGCAGGCCCGACTGGTCGAAATCGCCCTTCACGATATAGGCGTCGGCGCCCACCTGGACGCCGCGGCGCTTATCAACTTCCGTCTCCCGTGAGGTGATGATGACAATCGGGGTGGCTTCATACTGTGCGTTGGCGCGCAGCCGTGCGGTCAGTGCAAAGCCGTCCAGTCCTGGCATCTCCACATCGGTCAGCACCGCGTCGAAGCGCCGGCCCAGGGCCTTTTGCCACCCCTGGAGCCCATCTTCTGCCGTAGTGACACGATAGCCGTAGGCCTCCAGCACCTCCTTGACGATCGCACGGGTATTGAGCGAGTCGTCCACCACCAGGACATGCCAGGGCTCGGCCCGCTGGGCCGGATCGCGCGCCGCCGCCGCAACGCGGCCCTCGCCGCGGGCGCGGCGCGCCGCATCCAGAAGGGCCGGGGCCTGCAACACACTGACCAGGGCATCGTCATCGGTGACCACGAGCCCGGCCACCAGGCCGCCGCCGGACCCGGCCCCAGCCCCGGCACGGACCGCGCGCAGGTGCTCGGGCAAGGGCTTGATGACCATCGCCTGGGTGTCGACCAGACGGTCGACCAGCAGCCCGAGCTTGGCCTGGCGGACCCCGATCACCACCGCCAGCGCCGCCCCGGCAGCCCCCCGGCCGGACGTCGGCAGTCCCAGCAGTTCAGCCAAAGGGATCAACGGGACGAACTCATTGCGCAGCACCACCGCCGGCCGCCCGGCCAGGGTGACGGTTTCCCCGGGCCCGACCCGGATCAACTCCACCACCTGCTGGGCGGCCAGCCCAAAGCACTGCCCGGCGCTCTCACACAACAGCACCCGCATCACCGCGAGCGACAGCGGGAGCCTGAAGGTGAAGGTCGTGCCCGCCCCCGGGCGGCTGGTGAGCGAGACGGCGCCGTGCAGGTCCTCGGCGATGGTGCGCTTGACCACATCCATACCGACCCCGCGCCCGGACAGATCGGTGATGATCTCACTGGTACTCAGTCCCGGGGCATAAATCAGGTCCCAGACCTGATCGTCGGTCAGGGTCACCGCGCGCGCCGACTCGACGAGCCCCTGACGGACCGCCCGGGCGATGATCCGCTCGCGGTTCAGGCCGCGCCCATCGTCGCTCACCTCCACCTCGACGCCGCCGCCGATCTGGCGCGCCGCGATGCTGATCTGCCCGAGCCCCGGCTTGCCGGCCGCGCGGCGACCGGCCGGGTCCTCGAGACCATGGTCGACGGCGTTGCGCAGCACGTGTAATAGGACCGCGCCCAGGCCCTCAATGACCTGGCGGTCGAGTTCGATCTCTCCGCCTTGCACCACGCACCGCACCTCCTTGCCACCGGCGCGGGCAAACTCCCGCACCATCCGCGCGGCGGGGTCGAAGACGGTGGCGAGCGCTAACATCCGCAACCGCAAGGCGCGCTCGTTGAGCGCGGCGGCGAGCTGCTCTTGGGCCTGCAGGTCGTCGCGCAGGCCCAGCACCAGCTGGTGCAGGGCCTGCTGCTGATCCGCGCCAGACGCCACCGTGGTGGCCCGCTCGTGCGCCTGGGCGCGGTCCAAGGCCTGCGCCTCACGCAGACGCCGACGCGCCTTGGCCTGGACCCGGTTCGCCTCCCCGATCAGCCGGATCAACTCATCGAGCCTGGCCAGCGGCACCCGCACGCTGCCGGCGGCGCGGGAGGCGGCGCCCGACCGGGCAGGCAGTGGTGGCGGGTCCATCCGCGCGGACGGTGGGGCTGGCGCAGCCGACTCAACGAGGGCCGGTTGGGGCGTCGGTTCCGGCATGAGAACCTCACCGACGCCCGCTTCAGTCGCCGGACCACCCGCCGCCATCCGGGTCAGGGCGGCGCACAGGACCGGGTCGGCGGGCGGGTCGCCACCGTCCTCCTCCACCCGTTCGAGCTGGGCCGCAAGCGCATCCACCCCCCGCAACAGTAGGGCGATCCCGGTAGGCTCGGGCCGGTAGGCCCCGGCGCGCAGGGCCCCCAGCAGGTCCTCCATCCGGTGGGCGGTCTCACAGACCCCGGAGAGCTTGAGCATCCGCGCCGAGCCCTTGATGGTGTGGGCGGAGCGAAACAGTGCGTTCACCGACTCGGGGTCATCCGGCGCCGCCTCCAGAGCCGTGAGCCCGGTCTCCAGCCGGGTCAGATGATCGCGCGCCTCGCCGATGAAGCGCTCGATGAACTTGCTCAGATCCAGTGCCATGTCGGGCGCGCCTCAGGCCGGGTGCGCGAGCCGCGCCAGGCGCGCCCGGCACAGGTACCGCAGGTCCGCGACCGGCAGGGCCGACGGCAGTGGGCCCGCCTGATCGGCCGCACCGCGCCGCTCATCGAGCAGGCGCAAGACGATCCGGTATTCGCGCCGGGCCGCCTCCAGATTACCCGTGGCGCCGCGGCACTCGGCCAGCTCGAAGTGGGCCGGCCAATGGTCGGGGCGTGCATAGATCGCGCGGCGCAGGTAGTCAACGGCCTCGTCCAAGCCACCCTGGGCACGGGCGACGCGCCCGCGCACCACCAGCGCATCCACCGACCAGGGGTCCAACGTCAGCACGCGCTGCGCCGCCGTCGCTGCTCCCGCCAGATCGCCCTGCTCAAGCAAGAGGTGGGCGTGAAGCGCGTGATAACGCGCCGGTGAGTCGGGCGGGGCACAAACCGGGGCCAGGACCGCGCGGGCCGCCGCGAAGCGCTCGGCCTGTGCCAGGGCGAGGGCCCGCCGATAGAGGGGCTCGGGGCTCGGGTCTGGCGTGGGTTGCGGCGTCGGCAGGGTGCTTGGCAGGGGGGGCACCAGGGCCTGGACGCTACTCTCACCGGCAGGGCGTGGTCGAGCAGGGACGATCATCCCAAGGTTACGAGGGTTAAGGTCACGCGCGGGCGGGACGCCCTCGCTCCTATTGGCAAAGTACCAGACCCCCTCATGCTCACACAGTTGCAGCAGCCCCAAGCCATTGGCCAGGGTCTCGGTCACGCCGACGATCAGGTAAGCGCCCGGCCGCAACAGGGCGCGCAGCCGCCGCAGCACCACCGCGCGGGTGGCCGCGTCGAAATAGATCGAGAGGTTACGATAAAAGATCACATCCTGACCCCGCAGGTCCTCCGGATAGGGATCGGCCAGCAGGTTCATGGGGCGAAAGGCAACGCCCTGGCGCAGCGGCTCCGCGATCTGCTGCAACCCGTGCGGCCCGGGGACGAACCAACGCGCGAGCCGCGGCTGATCCAGGATCCGCAAGGCATAGGGACGATAGCACCCCTCCCGGGCCTGGGCGATGGCCTGGGGGTCCAGGTCACAGGCATCGATCCGAAACAGCCGCGCGGCCGCGTCCCCCCAGCGCTCACGCAACGCTATCGCAATCGAATAGGGCTCCTCACCGGTGGCACAGCCGGCGCAGAGGATGCGCACGGGCACTCCCGGGGCGCGGTCGCGCAGGAGCCGCGGCAGCAGATGCTCGGTGAGCAGCCGCAGGTGTTGGGCCTCACGGTAGAAATAGGTCTCCTTGATGGTGAGCAGACTGGCCAGGGCGAGCAGTTCGGACTCATCGCCGCCCAGACGCGCCAGATAGGCGCCGTCCCCATCCAGCGCGAGCGCCGCCATCCGCTCGCCGATGGCGCGCCGCAATCGCGCCTCGCCGTGACCCTCGAAGCACAGCCCCAGCCGCGCATGCAGCAGGGCCTTGAGCGCGTCCAGGTTCACGCCGGCGACCCCGGGGCAAGGCCGGGCGCGCAGCCAGCGAGCCGGACGAGTTCAGCCGCGATCGCCTCCAGGGGCAGCACCCGTTGCACGCCCCCGCCCGCAATCGCCTCCCGGTTCATCCCGAAGACCACCGAACTGCCCTCATCCTGGGCGATGGTCGTACCACCGGCGGCGGCGATGGCGGCGATGCCCCGCGCCCCGTCCCGCCCCATGCCGGTCAGGATTGCCCCGATCGAGCGTCGGCCGACCGCCGCCGCCACCGAGCACAGCAGTCGATCACAATTCGGGCGGTAGATATCACCGGCGGCCCGCGGGCAGAGTCGGATCAGGCGCCCCGGCAGCAGGGTCATGTCGGTGGCCGAGTCTGCCAGGTAGATGTGACCGGGCAGGGGCACCGTGCCGTCGCCGGCCAGCTCGACCGGAAGTTGACAGAGCGCCGCGAGCCAATGCGCCATGCCGGCGGCGAAACCCTCGGAGATGTGCTGGACGATCAGCACCGGGGCATTGAGCCCCGCGGGCAGGGCCGGCAGCAGCCGCCCCAGGGCCTGGGGCCCGCCGGTGGAGGCGGCGATGGCGATCACGGCGCCATCCGCCGGGGCCGGGACAGGGTCGGCGACCGCAACGGGACCGCTCGCGCGCGGCGGCCGCCCGCAGGTATCGGCGCGGGGGCGCAGGTGCCGGATCACCCGCACCCCAGACAGCAACCACAGCCGATCGGTAAAGGCCCGGGCGTCGTCGAGTCCCGGTTTGAAGGTGGCATCCAGGGCACCGCAGGCGACGGCGGCCATAGCATGGGCGGCATCGGCACAGTCGGAGACCACCAGGATGGGGGTCGCGCAGCGGTCCATGATCTCGGCGATGGCCCCGTACCCATCGAGCACCGGCATCCGCAGGTCCATGGTGATGATCGCGGGTCGCAGACGCTCGGCCTGCACCACCGCGGAGCCTCCATCCGCCGCCTCACCGCAGACCGTCAGGCGTGGGTCCTCCGCAATCATGGCGCAGATCAACGCCCGGGCGGTGTCGCTGTCGTCCACCACCAGGACGCGCACCGGTGTTGCGTTCATTGGCGGCTCCACTAGGCCTGTTGTTCGTCGCCTGCCGGCGCGGCGTCGGTCAGCTTAAACCGCCCCACCCGCTCATCGAGTTGCGCCGAGAGCCGCGTCATGGCCTGGGCGATATCGGCGATGCGCCGCACTGAGGCGGCGGTGTCGGCGCTGGCAGAGACGATCTCACGCAGGGCCACCACCACCTGATTGCTCGCGGTGCGCTGCTGTTGGCTGGAGAGGCTGATCTGCTGGGCGGCGCGGGTGGTCTCGCCGGCCCCGTCCACCATGGCATCGAGCAACTGTTGGGTCTGGGCGGACTCCTGTATCCCCTGCTCGATGCCCGCCGTCCCCTTCTCGGAGGTCAGGACCAGGCGGCTGATCGACTCCTGGATCTCGGCGACCTTGCCCGCGATCTCCCCGGTCGATTCACTCACCGAGTCGGCGAGGCGCCGGATCTCGCTCGCCACCACACTGAAGCGCCGTCCGGCCTCGCCGGCGGAGGCGGCCTCCAAGGCGGCGTTGAAGGCGATCAGGCGGGTCTGATCCGCCACCGTGTCGATGATCTCCATGATCCGGGAGATCTCCTTGGACTTGCGCCCCAGGTCGAGGATCTCCTGGACCGCCGTCTGGCTGTCGTCGCGGATGTCCGCCATCCGTTTCACCAGCCGATGCATGGCGTCCGCCCCCGCGCGGCTGTTCTCAAACGTCCGCCTGGCTACCTCCACCACCGTCTCCGAATACTCGGCAATCTGGCTCGAGGAGGCGGACAGCTCCTCCATGGTCGAGGTGATCTGCGCCACCGAGGCCGACATCTGGCTGGAATTGGCCGCCTGCCCGTCGACTGCCTAGGCGATGTCCCGGGCCGCGCCATGGACCGCAGCGGCCTTCATCTCGACCTCGGTTACCAGCGCGTGCAGGTGTCGGCGCATCGCATTGGCGGCGTCGGCAAGTCCTGCCAATTCATCGCGGCCACTCCCCGGGATATCGCGACTGAGATCCCCCGCGGCCACCCGCGCCACCCCGTCGGCCAGGGCGCGGATGCGCCGGCTGAGCGGACGCGCGGTCAGCTGCGCAATCCCCAGGCTGAGCAACAGTGCCAGGCCCCCGATCAGCGCGGCCTGCCGGGTGGCCGAGCGCAGCGCTGCCGCATAGGGCGAGCGGTCCCGCGCCACCTCCACCACCCCCAGCGGGGCGCCGGAGTAATCCCGGATCACGGCGGCATAAACTGCCAGCGGCTGGCCGTCGTGGTCGATTTCAGCCAGTTGCGGCTCGCCATCCAGGGCCAGGCGCAGCTGCGCGGCAGTGAGCAGTGGCCGCTCGCCATAGGTGGCGGCGAAGGTCTCGAAGGCCCCTTTGCGCAACAAAATCAGTCCGGCATCGACCCCGAAGCTGGCCTTGAAGGCCGCGAAGAAGGGCTGGCCAAAGGACATGCCGAACTCAACCACGCCCTGATACCGGTCAGCGTCGCGGATCGGCACCATGCCGCGCACGCCCAGCCCGGCGACCCCGACTTCCAACCCCTCATGCGGCTGGTGGGTCCGATTGGTATCCACCACCGAGGGGCGAATGGCGGACAGGTCGTCGCCGAACTTCTCGGGCAGATGCAGGCGCAGGAACGAGGTGGCCGGCGGGGTATGGAACTGGAATTGCACCGCCCCATAGTCCTTGGCCAGCACCTGATAGGGCGGCAACAGCGCCGCCTGCAACCAGGCCCGATCACCCGCCGCGAAACGCTGCTGCACCTCCGGGATGTTGGCCACCAGGGCGCTTAAGGTCTCCGCCAGCCGCGCCTGGGCCGCCACCGCGGCGGTGAGACTTTCCATGGACTGGCGCAACTCCGCCCGCTCGGCATCGCGCACCACCGTGCGCAGGCCGAGCAGGCTGCCATAGCTCAAGGCCCCGATCGCGAGCAGGATCGCCAGGCCCATGCCGAGCGTGATGTTGGCCCAGAGACGCAGATTCTTAAACATCGTGGCAGCCTTGGTTGACCGCGGTGGCGGCAGGATGTCAGTTTAAGCCATTCGCGCACCGGTTGCCGCGAGCGGCGGCGCGGCGACCTCTGGTGACACGGCGCATTCTGGTGACACCGCGCATTCTGGTGACACCGCGCATTCTGGTGACACCGCGCATTCTGGTGACACCGCTCCAGCGGTGTCACCCATCTGTCGGCCGCCGCGCGCCCGGGACTGACCGGCGTCCACCAGGACCTTGGCCAGGCGCTTCGGCCTCGCGGCGCACAGCGCCTGACACAGGCGTGACACCGTTCGAGCGGTGTCACGAGAAGTGTTCAGGGGTGCCGGGCCAGCCAGTCGCGGGCGGTCTCGGCGTGGGGGCTCTCTAGCGACTCGAAGAGTGCCAGGGCCTGCTGCATGTGGCCGCGGGCGGTCACGGGGTCGCCCAGGGTCTCCAAGGCCAAGGCGAGGTTGAGTGAGGCGATCGCCTCGCCACGGCGGTCGCCGATCTCGCGGACGATGGCAAGCTGTTGTTCGTAGAAGCCAATGGCCTTGCACGGCTCGCCGAGGTCGGCCCAGGCGAGGCCGAGATTGCCGCGATCGGCACCCTCGCCGCGACGGTCGCCGATCTCGCACGCAATCACGAGTGCCTGTTCGTAGAAGCCGATGGCCTTACGCAGTTCACCGAGTGAGGCCCAGGCGAGGCCGAGGTTACCACGGTGATTGCCCTCCATCTCCCGATCGCCGAGCCGACACGCTGCGGCGAGTCCGGACTCGCTCCCGAGGATCCAGGCGGAGACTGAGCACATAGGCACCAACATAGGGGTAGTCCATCGCCAACCGCGCGGTGGCCTCGTCCTCACCGGCCACCGCCCAGGCTTGACCGGCGGCGATGTGAGCGCTGTCGGCGTCATAATCGGCGAGGCTGGCGATGACCCCGGCGTGACCCTCCTTGTAGCCCTCTTCGGCCACCCGGAGGGCCGCGAGATAATGGGCGGCGTGTCGCCACCGCGCGAGTTCGAGGTTCTCCGGGCTGGGTCCGGTCGCACCGGCCTGGACCTGGGCCTCGTCGTCCGGGAGGCGCCGTTCGGGCTCGAAGAAGCGGATCACCCAAGCCATGGCGTCCAAGGCGGACAGGGGCGCTCGCCGGCCCCGTCGAGCGGGATCAGGATTTGACCGTCCGGGAAGCGGTCCTTGAGGCAGTGCGCCACATGCACCGCGAGCGCAGTCTTGCCGAGCCCGCCCTGACCGGCCAGGGCGCAGATGGCGACCGACCGGCCGGCGCTGAGCCGCTGTTCCAGCCAGTCGCGCTCCAAGGTCCGGCCGGTGAAGTCGGGCAGGTCGGCGGGGAGTTGGCAGCGGCGGTCGGGGGCGGCCCTGGCGCCGTCGCCCGGGCGGTCGCCGGTGATGCCCCAGACCAGGCGGCCGATGCCCGCCGAGTCGATCCCGCTGCGCAGGTCCACCCAGTTGCGGTTATCAAGAGTGAAATCGCGGGCTTCTCGGGCGCATCGGGGAGCAGGACCGGGATGACAGGCCTCTGGTCATGGGCTGCCAGCGCCAGTGCGGCCTGCATCTCCTCGTCCTCCCAGGGGCCGATACCGGACCCGCCGACACAGACCAGCACCGAGGCGCTGGCGAGGATGCCGACCTCAAGCCCATCCTGCCAGCACTGCCCGGGCCGCAGGTCCTCCTCGTCGAGCCAGACGCGCAGGTCCTGCGCCTGGAGCCGGCGGCGCAGTTCCCGAATCTGGGGCTTGTCGGCGCTGTGGTGGGAGAGGAAGGCGTCGTAGTCCATGGCTAACACCTGCAACCTTGGTAAGCGATTGATACCAAAACGCGGGATGGGTGGCCAGTCGCTCTTCCCGGCGCGCAGCGCCTGACACCGGGGTGACACCGCTGCAGCGGTGTCACCAGAGAGATCCCCAGGCTCCGCGCCCAGACCCGACCGCCGACTCAGCGGTAATAGATGTCCCGATACGCCATATAGATCGCGATGGTCAACAGCGGCACCAGGACCAGGAAACCGAGCCCCAGGGTCAACACACAGGCCAGCGACAGGGCCATTGCAACCAGGCCAAAGACCAGAAAGGACAGGACGTTGCGCCAGCACCCCTGAAAGCTGAGGCTGAAGGCGCTCAGCACCGGGACCTCGTTCAGCGCCACCAGGGCCGGGGCGAACAGAATGCACATGGTCCAGAGAAAGCCGACGAGCACACAGCACAACATGAACACCAGCACCAGGGGTCCCAGTTGCGCGAGTTGCGCGGGGTCGAAGCCTTCGTGATGGGTCGCTGCCGTGAGATCGGGACCCGCCAGGGCCAAGGCGATCGCCACGGACACACCGACGAACAGCACGATCAGGATGGTAACCCCCAGATTTGCCGCACCGATCCAGGCCAGGTCCCCCGGCTGGCGCTCGAACGCGACGAACAGTTGCTTGACCGTGAAGCCGCCGCCCTGGTGCTGGGTGTGGGCGCCGATCATCAGGCCGCCGGTAAAGATCGGCCCGAGGACGACCATGGCGAGCCCGCCGACGAAGGGAACGAAGTTTAGGGCAAAGGAGATCACGAATAAGAGCAGGGTCGCACCGATCCAGGCCCAGGGCCGGTCGGCGAACAGCGCCCAGGCTTCGGCGATCCAGCCCCACCCCCGTCCGGCGGACACCGCGCGCGGGGGATGCAGCGCCTCACCGCTCCAGCCGCTCGCGGGCGCCGTGAGGTCGGCCTTCGGTGCCGCATAGGGGTTGCCGTCAAACGCGGGGCGCTTAGCCAGGACGACCGTGCGGTCCAGGTCGATCTCCAGCGACTGACCGGCCGCCGGCATGCGGCCCTCGGGCTCGAGTTCGACCACGAGTCCGATCTCCCGCAGCTCGCTGCTGTAGCGTTGCGCCTCAGCCGGGTCCAGGCCGCACTTCAGCACGGCCCGTCGGCCGCCCAGGATCAGCTCCCGGGCACGCTGCTGCGTCATCCCACAGCGCGCGGCCAAGGCGGTGATGATCTGCTCGGCGGCCAGTCCGGGGACCAGCTCTCCCATGAAAACGATACAGTAAAGGGGTGCCATCGCGCTCTCGTTGCCTCCGATGTGACTGGACTGGACTGGTCAGGCTCTTACTCACCAACTCGCGCCTGGCCACGGTTACCTGTGGCCAGGCGCGGTGATTACGCTTGAGCAATTTTGGCCGGGTGACGTGGCATAAACTTCATTGCCAGCAGTGAACCTACCGCGACCGCGATCAAGATACCGGCCAATAACGGACGCACGAAAATCCACGCTACCGCAATAATCAGCATGGCACACAGCAAGGCGGCCAGGAAGGCCAACAGACCGGTTCCCATCGCAATCAAATCGCCCAAGAACGGCACCACCGAAGCCAACACTGACAGCGGGCTAAGAATCATCCCCAGGCCGACCCACATCAAAAGGAAGCCGACGGCGCGAATGATCCAGGTCATGACTGTGTTTTCACGCTGCGCAATCGCAAACATGGCGTTGGCATCCAACAACCCCATCTGCAACAGGTCAACATCGCCACCCGATTTGGTGTGATAGGCAATAAAGGTGTTCCCCTGTTGCTGGGCGATAATGCTGACATCGGCCGGCTTGATCACCTTAAAACTGACTTGCAAATCGCCAACTTGGGGGTCGGCGACATTATTCCCCAGATAAAAACCATCACCCATCCGGGTGGGCGTCTTATCCGGCAGGGGCGCACGCATTTGCAGCGCTTGAACCGGCAGGACCTGGGCGCCGGACAGCCGACCGACCTGGTCAGCAGTGAGCCTGAACGCGCCTAGCCTTACATTCGTGGCCTGGAACGTCTGACTCTTGTAGGGCATGACGGGATTGGTATGGCCGGCGGCGTGCTTAAATTGGCTGGAGTTGATGGGGTCGCCACTCCATTGCTTGCTGTAGGAATACGTCTTGGTCGTGGTCTTGGTGCCACCGAGTTGTTCTTTGGTCTCGGTTTTTTCCGATTCTTTCCACTGATACATCGTCACCACACGCTGCAATACAATGGCGGGGGCGGTAACGCCAAACACGTCATCCTTGAGTGTTTCGTCGGTCGTCGCCAGACCCTTGACATGGATCAGCCTGCCATCATTCGACGGATTGACGGCGTCCGCTGCAACCGCGATCACCACGCCCTGGCTTTCTTTTAGACTATTATAGCGCTCAACAGAATTGCCTTCATTCCACCACAACAACGGGAAAGCGGCAATAAACAAGAGCAAACCAAACGCAATGGACTTGAACGAGCCGCCAATGCGACTGAACCAGGACTCGCTGGTCACTTCGGTATAAGAATCATCGGACATGACACACCTCGATTCTCTTGCGTTGAAAAAAGATGGTTGGAAAAAGATGGGGACCACCATCAGCCTTGATCGTCGTTCCGAGCGAAGCCTCAGGACGCATAGCGTCCAACACCTGCGTGACACCGCTTGAGCGGTGTCACGAGAGGTCGAGTCAGGCGGTGACCCGTTTGAGCCAGCTCAGGATGCCGGGTTCGGCCTCCCAGACATCCCGCATGGCCTCCCGATACATCCAGGCCTGGTCATCACCGCCCGGGGTGACCCCGACGGGGTTCACCCGCGGGCGTTTGATGCGCTTGCGGGTGAGGTAGTGCGGAATGCGCGGCAACCTGTGGACCGCGGTCCCCAGCGCGGTGCGCGCCCGCTCCTGCTCGCCCAGGCGATAGAGTGCCAGCACCTCGCCGTAGGCCAGATCGGCGAGCAGATCGTCCGGGAAGCGGCGTACCAGGGCCAGTGCCTGCTGGTCCTCGCCGGAACGCAGGTAGTGGTTCATGAGCTCGGCGCGCACGCCATGGTTATCCTGCGGATTGAGCCGCAGCAGGGTCTCCAGGGTGAGGGCCGCGCCCTGGGGCTGCCCCTCCTCCAACTGGCACAGATAGCGCCGGAAGAGCAGCCGCAGCAACGGCCGGTTGTGCTGCCGCGCCCACGGGAGGTAATAGGCGGCCTGCGGCGGCAGGGCACCGGTCACGAGCGCCCAGGCCCGATCCACCAGCGGGCGCAGCAGGGCGTGTGAGATCCAGGGTAGCGAACTCTCGGGGTGCTCGTAGAGCGCGGTAGCCAGGTCGTCCAGACAATCGAGACTGTCGGCCGCCTCCGGGTGGGCGAGCAGGAAGTCGCTCCACTGATCGGATTGCCAGACCTGCCCCTCATCGCCCAACGTGAGTTGGATGGACTCGGGCTTGCCGCCGGGAAAGAGCGAACGCCACTGGGCCTCGAGGCGCCGCACCGCCGGGGGTGGGCGCAACTCGGCGGGAATACCGAAGAACTCCAGTGGCCGACGCCGCACCCGTCCCTGACCATCGTCGAGCAGTGGGAGCTGACCCGCCGCGACCACCTCCCGCGCCGGGCGCACCGGCACCAACCGATAGTCCGGCAGGGGCCGGGTGGTGGCGACCCCCACCCAGTCGTGCAGGTCCAGCAGGATCGGATCGAGCGCGTCGGCCTGGCTGTCGACCAGGGCCTCCTGCGGGTCCTCGACCGCCTGGGCCAGGAACTGCATGAACCCCTCATCCCGGAACCCGAGTCGGCGCAGCCGGTGCAGCCAGAAACTCGCCCGCGCCCGCGCCAGGTCGTCGCGGTGCTGGGCGGCCAGCAGGGTGATCTCCAGCAGCGCCGTCCCCGGGTTGTCCGGGTCACTGCGCAAGGCGGCGCCGAAGGCGGCTTGGGCCCCCACGAAATCACCCTCGTCGATATACATGGTGCTGCGCCGCTGCCAGGCGGCGGCCTTCAGCGCACGGCTGCCCTCCTGGCCGAGGCGCTCCATGAAGGCGAGTTTTTTGCGCCAGTGGTCGAGCCGGTCATAGGCATCGCAGAGCACGTCGAAGGCCGGTTCGTAGTCGCCGCTGAGATCCGCCACGGGACCGGCGAAGAGCGGCTCCAGCAGGGCGACGGCGCGGCCGGGGCGGTCCTGCTCCAACCAGCGGTCCGCCAGACGGGCGAGCAGTGGACGGGGGATGGCCCCCGACGCCAGGGCATCCTGGAGGGTGCGTTCGGGCAGCTCATCAAGCAGCAGTTCCCAGATCAGTTCGCTCGGGAGCTCCGGGAGGTCGTCGACGGCGCCGCAGCACTCGCGGTAACGCACGCCCGACCCGCAGGTGCAGGTCGCCTCGGGCCAGGGTGTGGGCAGTGGCTGAATGCTGAAGCCCTGATCCGGACGGGGTGTGGCGTTCCAGATCGAGGTAGCGAGCAGGTGAGCCAGGCGCCGGATCTCCGCCGCGTCAAGCCCGTAATCGTACAGCCCCAGCCCCTCCGGGACCTCGACCTCGGCCCAGGCAAAGAACTGCTGGGGCGTCGCGCCGTTGATAATCTGACGCACCGCGAGCAGGATGACCTGTTCGAAGCGCTCGGTGTCTGCGGTCTCATGGTGGAACATGGTGCGTTCCTCCTAACTCAAGTGGCGATCCGATAGCACTCTACTGGGATCGGACGTCAACGTTCTCCGGGGGATTCTACCCCGGTTGCAGGTCGCCGTGTCGAACCCGCATCGCCGGCCAATTGTGAATCCTGAGAAATCCTGTTAATCCTGTCCCATTGCTTGCCGTCGCGAAGGTTCTCGAACAAGGGCACTGAGGGCAAAGTCTGTTTGGTCTGAGGCGCAGCAGCACTACAGTTATAGTGGCCCGCCGCCCGAAAATCGTCTTTATTACCCCTACCGAGTGCATGCCATGGCCGAGTCCCAGGTCAGAATCTTTGTCTCCTCGCCCGCGGATCTGGACCATGAACGCGCCCTGATCAAGGATATCGTCGACCAGCTCGCCCAGGAATATCTGCCGTATTTCAAGCTGCATGCCGTGCTCTGGGAGGAGGAGGCCCTGACCGCCGCCCAGAGCTTCCAGGCCGGGCTGGTGCGCCCCGCCGACTGTGAAATCGTGCTGGTGATGCTGTGGACACGCCTGGGCACCCCGCTCGCGGACGACCCCTACGGCGGGATGACCGGCACCGAGTGGGAGTTCGTCGACGCGGTGGCGGCCTCTCCGGGGCACGACGGACCCGAGGTGCTGGTCTACAAAAAGACCACGCCGCGCATGATCGACATCACCAACGCGGTGGCCACCCACGAGGCGGTGGCCGATCGGGAGCGCCTGGAGTCCTTCTTCCGCACCCATTTCTTCAACGCGGACGGGAGCTTCCGCCGTGCCTTCCGGCAATTCGACAGCGACCGGGGGCTGCGCGAACTGGTGGAGGGGCAGCTGCGCAAACTACTCAACCGCCGCATCAGCGTGGAGCGGGGCCAGCGCCCCGGGGCCGGCGAGTGGCGCGACACGCCCTTCCGCGCCGAGCGCCCCTATGCATTGGGCGACGAACCGGTCTTCGTCGGGCGCGAGACCGAGACGCGGGAGCTGGTGGCACGCCTGGAGGCCCAGCACGCCGACGGCCGCGGGCTGATCCTGATCACGGGGCCCGCCGGGGTGGGTAAATCCTCACTGGTGTCGGCGGGGCTCTTACCGCGGCTGCTGCGGCCCTTCCTGTTCACCGGGGTATCGGGCTGCCGCTGGTGCCGGCTCGGGTGCAATGGGCCCGACCCGCTGGCGGACCTGGCCCAGGCGCTGCGGTTACCGGCCATGCTGGGCACGGCCCTGGACGGTTTCGGGCTGGACCAGGCGGGTCTGCAACGCCTGCTGGAGACCGAACCCAAGGTGGCGGCCGGGCAGGTCCAGGCCGCCCTGGCCCGGCTGGTGGGCGACGCCGGGCAGCCGGCCGACGGCACCGAGGGGCACCAGCAACTCGCCCTGATCCTCGACCCGCTGGACGGGCTCTTCGGCGAGGCGGCACTCGCCGACCCCCGCACCCAGACCTTTGCGGCGGCGCTGGCCGCCCTGGCCGCCCAGGACGGGGTCTGGGTCGTCGCCACCCTTCGCAGCGACCGACTGCGCCAACTCCCGCGCATCCCCTCCCTGGTCGCCCTGTTGGACGAGCAGACCTGGTACCAGCTGGAGCCCCCACCGCCCGCCCGTATCCGCCAGGTGATCGAGATCCCGGCCCGCATCGCCGGGATCGAATACGAAGGCGAAGGCACTGCGGCGGGACGCGGACTGATCGAACTGCTGGAGGCAGAGGCAAGTCACCTGACCCATTGGCCGACGCTCCTGGAGCCGGTCCTGGTCGAGCTCTACCAACGGGCCAGCATCTGCGGGGCGGACGGCACCGGGGTGGCCGAGCGTCAGGAGCACGCACCCGATGGCAGCGGGACCGAGGGCCACTCGGTAGCCAGACTCAGCCTGCGGATCAGTGACTACCGCGCCCTGGGCGGGATCGCCGGGACCACCAGGCGACGGGCCGAGGCACTCTGGGAGGCGCTAGACGCGCCGGCCCGCGCCGCCCTGCCAATCCTGTGCCGGGCGCTGATTGCCCTGGAGAGCGGAGCGGCCGCCCACCCCAGCCCCCGCGCCGGGGACCTGCGCGCACTGGAGCGTGACCCGGACTGCGCCCGCCTGGTCGCGGCCCTGATCGCCGCGCGCCTGGTGGTGGCCGAGGGGATCGCCGACCCGGCCGAACACCTGGCCTGCGCCCAGACCGATGACGACCTGTTTGCCGCCGTCGCGCGCCTGGCGCGGGAGACCCGCGAGGAGTGGCGGGCACGCCTGGCCCCGGGGCGCGCAGCTGAGGCCCTGGCCCGTGGCGCGGCCACGACCCCCGCCGCCAACCCAACGCCTGCTGCGGCGGCAGCACCCGCCACACAGTGGCGCGATTTTCGCCCCACGGCCACCTTCATCCACCAGACCCTGATCGACACCTGGACCCCGGTACGGGAGTGGCTGTCCGACCCGGCGCACCGGCGCCAGCTGCAACTGCGCTTCCAGATCGCCCGCCAGGCGCGGTTATGGAAGCACACGGACTGCAATCGCGAATATCTCTTGGGCGAGGTCGGATTCGCCGCCGCCCGGCGCTTTGCCGCCGCCTTCCCCGGCGAATTGGAACCCGTCGAGCGGGAATTTCTGGACCGCTCCCACGCCCAACTGCGCCAGCAACGCGGGCGCAACCGGATGGCACGAATCACCGGATTGACCCTGATGGTGCTCCTGCTGGCGGCCAGCACCAGCGCCTACTGGGCGCGCAAGTCGTCGCGCGCCGCCACGCTGAATCTGCACCGCAGCGAGATCAATGCGGCCAACCTGGCGATCAACCAGGGCAATACCCCGGTGGCGGTGCGCCTCGCCCTGGACGCGGGCCGCGACCTGCCCCAGGACGCCACCGACACCCTGAGCCGCGCCTTCAGCGCCAATCGGCTGATCGCCATGGTCCAGACCGGCGGGGCGACCCCCGACGGACCGCTCTCGCCCGGCATCAGTGACGACGGCAGCCAACTGGTCACCCTCTCCAGCCGGGACGGCGCCGGTCTGTGGAAGCTGACCGACAACCGCTTTGTCTTCGACCGGCCACTCGCCCCCCCGGGGCTCCCCATCCATGCGGTCCGCTTTGGCGGGACCGGCGACGACGGGGCCACGCCCCTGTTCCTGGGCATCGGTGAGACCGGAGTCTGGCGGCTCCCGGCCGCCGCCGGGGCGGCGCCGGATTGGGCGTGCGGGGTGCGACCCGATGCACCGATCACCGTGGACCCCACCCACCGCTATCTCGCGCTGGCCCATGCCGTGGCGGGCGACGGCTTCGGCCTGTGCCTGCTCGACCTCGCACATCCCGGACCACCCTTATGGGACCTGCCCTTGCACCAGAAGGAGATCCGCGGGGTCAGCTTTGCCCCCGACGGCACGCAGTTGATCACCGCCTCGCGCGACGGCACGGCCCGCGTGGTCGACACCGCAACCGGCGCCGAGCGACTGACCCTGCGCCCGACCGGTCCCCAGAACCGCCCGATCAACCGCGCCATTTTCGACAGCCAGGGCCAGCAGATGGCCGTCGCCACGACCGATGAGAAGGTGCGGGTCTTCGGCATGGACGGCACCGAGCGCATCGTCCTGGGTGAGGTGGTGCACGAGGGCCGGCGCATCCGCATCCACCAGTCCGCCGTGCGCGACCTGGCCTTCGCGCTCAAGGACCGCTATCTGCTGGCCGGTGACGACGAGGGACAACTGGTGCGCTGGGATCTGAGCAGCGGGGCCGCCGATGTCCTGGGTCAGCACCGACTCGGCGTGGAGCGCATCCGCGTCTCCCCGGCGACTGACCCACGGGCGGATGACCCACTCGTCCTCTCCGCCTCGATCGACCAGACGGCGCGCCTCTGGGGGATCCGCAGCGGCCGGGAGATGGCCGTGTTCACGCACGAGGCCCCGATCTCCAACGCCCGCTTCAGCACCGACGGGAGCCGCGTCCTGACCTATTCGGATCAGGACGGCTCGGTCCGCGTCTGGTCCGTGGGACACGCCACCACGCTCGCCTTCAGACTCCCCCATGAGGATCACGTCTCGCATGTGGATGTCGCCCGGCCGCCAAAGGAACTGGACGCCGACCCCAATGCCTTCCTGATCGCCAGCGGCTCATTCGACGGCCTGGTCCAGGTCTGGCGCTACGACGCAGCCGCCCCCTGGGCGGCACCGGGGGAGATCTGGCGGCTCGCCGGACACCGCGCTCGCGTGCGCCGCGTCGCCTTCTCGCCCTCCGGGCGGCAGTTGGCCAGCGCCGCCTACGACGGCAGCGCCCGGGTATGGGACCTGATCACCGGCGGTGGTTGCGCCCTGGAGCCCGAGTCAGCGGCGCCAAAGCCGCCATCAAAGCCGGCGCCGGGGCCGCAAACCGGGGCCGTCGCCGCGCCCGCGACCGAGTTCTATCGCGTGGTCTTTGCGCCCGCCGAACAGTGGCTCCTGACCACCGCCAACGACCCCATCCGGCCGGTGCGGCTGTGGGACCCGGCCGGCTGCCGCGAACTGCCGCTCCCCGGTGCCCTGGAGCATGACGGCACCAAGGTCCAGGCGGCGGACGCCGCGGCCAGCGCGGACGGCACCCAACTGGCCGCCACCGGCAACGACACCGGCACACTGCGGGTGGCGGCCCAGGCGCGCGACGGCACCTGGGCGCTGCGCTGTCGGCTCCAACTCCACCAAGGCGTCATCACCGATCTGGCCTTCGCCCCGGACGGCGGGAGTGTCGCCACGGTGGGCGAGGACGGCCAGGTGACCCTGGTCGCGCTGACTGGGGAGAAGTGCGGGGAGCCGCTGCGGCGCAAGAGCGGCGCGGGGACACTCTACAGCGTGCGCTTCGCGCCCGACGGCAAGGCGCTGGTGACCGCTGCCATGAACGGCCGCGCCCAGGTCTGGGACACCCAGGGCCGGCTTCTGGCAGAGCTGAAGGGCCACAAGGACCGCGTCGCCTCCGCCGAATTCAGCCCGGACGGACACTGGCTGCTCACCGCCTCCCGCGACGGTGCGGTGCGGCTGTGGCAACGGCCCGCCGCGCCGCCCCCGGAAACCGGGCAGCCGCCCACCCTGGGCTCCTACCTGGTGATGGAAAGCGATTTGGGCGGGGTACGCATCGCCCGTTTCAGCCCGGACGGCCGCAGCATCGCGGCGGCCTACCGCCAGGACGCGGTGGTCCTGTGGCGGGTCTGGGACGAAGACCCGACGCCGGACCCGGCGCTCGCGGCACAATGGGGTGCGCAGCGCGCGGGTCTGGCACTGATCCGCGAGGCAGCGCGCTTCCGGCGGGATAATGGGCTGGATGCGCCGGTGGCGGGGGATGGCGAGCCCAGCCCGTGATCGCCTGGGGGCGCCGCACCACAGTGCGGCCCGGCCCATCCGCGACACGCAACCTCACGGTCG
>CAILVI010000506.1 GCA_903837595.1 uncultured Thiodictyon sp. | reverse complement strand
CTGTATCGGCCCCGCCCAGATCGTATTCGAAGTGAATGCTGATGGGTGCTTCAACTTTCAATGCGGCATAACCCTTCAGGTACACATCGTACGGAACCATTCCTTCTCCCAGGGGTACAGTCTGGTGATGCCATTGGTTGCCCGAATTCTTCCTTGATCCAACTGCTTCCCGTGACCCTCTCGCTCGAGTCGGCTCAGAGGGTAGGGCGGGGGTCTGGCTGGGTCGGTGTGCCAACGAACATTGCGCAGTGTTTTTTCACCTGCGGGGGGCAAAGGGCCGTCGGCTCTGGGATAACGGCAGCATGAACAATATGTTATTTGCTGAGATGGTTAGCGTCGCGCCTGCGCCAACCCAAGGCCACGCATCCCTAACCCATTCAAGGCCGGCCTGCCGGATTTTCTCAAGACCTGATAAGCTTGCGCTTCCGGCGCCTGACTACCCGGGCCGGCGCGCTGTTACCACCGAGCAGGACTCGCAGGAGGTCCCGTGGCGGACTATCACTTGCTGACGATCTGGCGCATTGAAGCACCGCTGGAAGAAGTATTCCTGGCCATTGAAGATTCCCTGCGCTGGCCGGATTGGTGGCCGGGCGTCCAGAAGGTGGAAGAGGTGGCAGCCGGTGATGTTGATGGCATCAACAATGTCCGGCGCTATGTCTGGAAAGGGTCCTTGCCCTATCGCATGGTATTCGCGGTACGCGTCACCCGCATCGAAAACCTGGTGGCTATTGAGGGCGCCGCCGCGGGCGACCTTGAAGGGGTTGGCCGCTGGCAATTCACTCGCCAAGGCACGGTCAGTATCGTTCATTATGATTGGCAGGTGCGCAGCACCCGGTGGTGGATGAAGCTGATCGCCCCGGTCGCCCGCTCGCTGTTTATCCGCAATCATTCACGGATCATGGCGCAGGGCGGCGCGGGGCTGGCGCGCCTGCTGCGTGCGCCCCTGGTGAGCCAGGAAAGCATCGACTTGCTGGCAGCAAACAACCCGCTATTGGCCAAGCGCTAGCGCGCACAGGAGATGGGTGCGGTGTCGCGCTCGGCAATGACGGCGCATAGGCCAAGCAGGCGCCGCCTCGTGCCGACGTTGAGGTGATGGGGGGTCGCTCACCCGCTGATGTAGTGCTCCAATTGCGTGATGATGAACTGCTGCTCGGCGATGACCGATTTGATCAGATCGCCGATGGAGACCATGCCCAGCACCGCGCCCCCCGCGATGACCGGCAGATGGCGCACGCGATGCTCGGTCATGAGTGCCATCGCCTCCTCCACCGGCTGATCCGGGGTGACGCACAGGACTTTGTGGGTCATGATCTCCCGCACGAGGGTGTCGCGGGAGGTGCGGCCCTTGAGGATCACGCTACGGGCGCAATCCCGCTCCGACAGGAGCCCCACCGGGCCGGACGTCTCGGTTACCAGCAGGGCACCGACGTTCTTGTCAGCCAGGAGGGCGAGCGCGTCGTAGACGGTTGCTGCGGGGCTAATGCACCAGACTTGGCTACCCTTCTCGTTTAGAATGTGAGCTACACTTTTCATGGTTCCTCCTCCATCTCAACTATGGCCGGCCTCACGCGTCAGTCACTTTCGAGCCGGAAGCCGACCTTCAGGGTGACCTGGAAGTGGGCGACCTTACCGTCCACCACATGGCCGCTGGTCTTGACAACCTCGAACCAGTCGATGTGCCGGATGGTCTTGGCCGCCGTGGTGATGGCATTGTGAATGGCCTCATCGGTGCCGGTGCTGGATGTACCGACGACCTCAACCAGCTTATACACTCGGTCAGACATCGTTGTCTCCTCGGGATTGGGGGCTCGAAGCGGCCCAGGTCTTAACCAGATGGTGGCCGAAGCGGGCCTATGGAAGGTCTTAGGACACTTAAGTTGGCGGTGCCGGCGTTCGCAAGCGAGCGTCGAAATCCCTAGGGTGTCGGCGCCGCGGCGGCGGCGCCCGCTGAAGCGTCGGCCTGCGGTTGTTGCGCCTGGTATCGCAGCTGCTGGGTGGCGCGGCTATTCGCCGAGTTCTTTCAGTGCCGATTGGGCTTCGGCGAAGCCCTGCGCGGCGGCCTTGCGCAACCAGGTCAGCCCCTGCTGCTGGTCCCTGGTGACGCCTTCACCCTGGTAGTACATGACACCGAGTCTGAATTGCGCCGCGGCATTGCCCTGCTCGGCGGCCTTGCCGTACCAGACCGCTGCTTGCTGCTTGTCCTGTACTACGCCGCGGCCGTTCTCGTACATGACACCGAGGTTCGATTGCGCTTTGGCTTGGCCCTGCTCGGCGGCCTTGCGGTACCAGGTCGCCGCTTGCTGATGGTCCTGTGCCACGCCTTCGCCGATCTCGTAGAGCAGACCGAGGTTGAATTGTGCTGCGGCATCGCCCTGCTCGGCGGCCTTGCGGTACCAGGCCGCCGCTTGTTGCTTGTCCTGTGCCACGCCTTGCCCGTTCTCGTACATGACACCGAGGTTGTGTTGCGCCTTGGCATGGCCCTGCTCGGCCGCCTTGCGGAACCAGGTCGCCGCTTGCTGCTGGTCCTGTGCCACGCCGTCGCCGTGGTAGTACAGGAGGCCGAGGTTGAATTGCGCGGCGGCATCGCCCTGCGCGGCGGCCTTGCCATACCAGGTCACCGCTTGCTGCTTGTCCGGTGCCACGCCTTCGCCGTTGTTGTACATGAGACCGAGGTTGTATTGCGCCGCAGCATGACCCTGCGCGGCGGCCTTGCGGTACCAGGCAGCCGCTTGCTTTTTGTTCTGTGCTACGCCTTGGCCTTGCGCGTACATGAGGCCGAGGTTGTATTGCGCGGCGGCATCGCCCTGCCCGGCGGCTGAACTAAATTCGCGCAATGCTGTCGCATAATCCTGCCGGTTGTGCGCGGCTACACCCGCTTGAAAATCGGCGAGGGTCCCGGTGGCGGCCAGCGTACACAGCGATAACACGATGGATGGGGCCAGGGATCTGAACCAGGTGGTATGCGTGGTGCGCCAGTGCGGTGTCATTTTCGTTATCTCCAGTCAGGCGGCGTCAAGGCGTGTATTCCACAGGGATAGGGATGCCCCACCAGCGCAAGAGCCCCGTCTGCGCCCGTTGTGCCAGCCCCAAGGTCTGGTCGATGCCGTGGAACCAAGCCTCGACCAGATCATGCGGGTCGGCGAACCAGGGTAGCACCCAGCCCGGATTGCAGGGGGGCGGCGTCGATGCAGGTGTCGGTGCTGCGGCGACTGCCTCCGGCGGTGGGGTCGGCGCCGGGGCGGGCGTCAAGGCGCAGTCGAACTCGAGCGTGCCATCCTCCATCCGCCGGGGTGTCCCGCCCATACGGCGGGCGAGCTTGCGCATCGCCATATTGTCGGCCAGCACCTCAAAGCACAGCTGCCGGATGCCGGCGACCTGGGCGGCCTGCATCAGTGCCTCAGCAAGGGCGGTGCCCAAGCCCTGCCCCTGTTGCGCGTCCAATACGGTGATGGAGAACTCGGCGCAGGGTCCTCCCGGTGCCAGGCGGACACAACGCACGAACCCCAGGGCCTCCAGTTCCTGCCCTTGATCGTCGAGCCGGATGGCGGCCAGCGCGATATGCTCGCCACCGTCGGCGCCGGAAAAAAAGTCGAGTTCTTTGTCGCTCAAGGCGCGCTTGGTGGCAAAGAAGCGCAGCCGACTGGATTCGGGTGAGAGGGTGCGGAAGCACTGGTCCAGACGCTCGCGGTCGGTGCGGCCTGAGGGCCGGATGCGCAGATGCAGTGGCGACAAACGGGAGTCCGCGAGTTGCGCCTCGTGTTCTGTGGGTGTGGGTGTGTACATGGGGGTCCCTGCCGGTTCGGCAGTTGGGCTGAGGGCCGGGCTGGCGACTGTATTCCGGCCCTTTGTTGCATTGCACAATAGAGCACGCGCGGCAACCGGAAAGCAACCGGAAAGCGACCGTCGGTCAGTCGGGCGGTCGTGAGCGACCGCCCGCGAACCGTTTCAGCCCCGTGGGCTGCGACAGGCTAGACGGCATTCCCGGTAGCGATTGGTACAGTAGCCGTAGAGGTTCTGGCTGCACGACCACCAGGGGTAGCCGCATGGGTCCCAGTCTGCGGTGTTGCACCGGCGGTAATCGCGTTGGGCGGTGTTGTAGCCGGCCTGGCACTGTTGGTACTCGAAACGGGCGTTGTCGTCGCAGCGATCTTTGGTTTCGCGGCAGCGACCGACGCAGGGGGCCTCCGCGACCTGCTTGCTGATGCGCTGGCTGGTGCTCGCGAGTTGCGCGCAGCCCGCAAGCGTCAGCAGGAGGGCCGCGGCGATGACCCACGCGACGCCCGGGCGGGGGCGCGCGCCACCGGTTGCGGGATCCGGGCTTCGGGTACAGGGGGTTGGACTCATCTGGGTGATCCCGCTCTGATGGGCATGCACTGGGGGGCTTGGAGGTCCCAACGATGATAACTCTAGCCCGAACGCTGGGCCAACGCACCCATCCATTGACCCGCCGCGGCAGGCATTGGGCGGGCCATCCGCGGCGCGGCATTACACCCCGCTGGCGGAAGCGGGTACACTGGCAATGTCCGGTCCCGGGCGGTTGCGTCGCCGCACGGGGCCGGCCGCGATCCCCGGGGCGGCGGCTAGACTGGGGGCTATCCGTTGAGAGCAACAACCATGCAGAGACCCGTCCTGGTTACCGCGTGCCTGGCCGTGGCCGCCCTCCTAGGTGGCTGTGGGTCCTTCCTGCCCGGCCACATTGGGGGGCTCGTGACCTACGTCTCGCCCGATGACTATGCCGAGCGGCTCTGCCGTGGCGTGGAGCTGGAGGGTTACCCCGCCTGCGTGAGCCAGGTCCTGGACTATTTCGATGGGCCGCACGCCGATCCCATGCCGCGGGGTCACTCCAGCTCGGGGCCCTTCGCCGTGGCAATGCAGGGTGCGCTCTATCTTGGGACCTACCAGTCCAGTCCCGTCGCGGGTAGCTTCCGCGTCGCCAGCGGAACCAATGCCTGTCGGGGTTCTTACAGCCTGTTTGGCGGGTCCCGTGCCCCGCTCTACGACGTCTATTGCGACGACGGCCGCGCCGGCTGGGCCGAGACCGTCCGCGATCAGACCGGGGCCAACGGCATCGGCCAACTGACTCTGAACGACGGTACCAAGGGTGAGATCGTCTTCGGCTATCTCCCGCTCGGCCGCGCCAAGCCCTATCAATGGGGTGACGTCTGGACGCCGCGGCCGAAGCCAAAGGCAGAGTCGGCGTTCCAGTAGAACGTGCTTGGCGGTAGCGCTCTGCGAGTCGCTGACCGCTCAAGGGATCGCGGCCTTACCTCACGAAGCGCTCCACGTTGAGTACCGGGGGAGTCGCGGGTTTGGTAGTAAGATGGGTCGAGGCAAGCGAAGCCCATCATCTACACGGAGCCCTGTCACTTGACAACGATTGTCCCACCCGCGAGCGAGTTCGACCGATACACCGGCATTGCCGATGCCCTGGCCGGCCCCGGCTGGTGCGTGACCCCCTTTTTTGTGTCCAGTGGTGAGGTCCTGTCCATCCGGGCCGAGGCTGCGGTACTCCGCGCCCAAGGCGCCTTCAAACCCGCCGGGATCGGTCGCGGTGAGGACCTGCTGGTCCGCTCTGAGATCCGCTCCGACCGGGTCTACTGGCTGGACCCCGCCGCCCGCGAGGGGGCCATCGGTGCCTACATGGCCCGGCTCGAGGACCTGCGCCAGACGCTGAACCGCGACCTCATGCTCGGGCTCTTCAGCTTCGAGGGCCATCTGGCCAGCTATCCGCCGGGGTCCTTCTATCGCCGCCATCTGGACCAGTTCCGCGGTGTCGAGTTGCGCACCCTGACCGCGATCCTGTACCTCAACCCGGACTGGCAACCCGCGGACGGCGGGACCTTGCGGGTCTATACCGATCCGGACCGTCCCGATCACTATGAAACCGTGGCCCCCATCGGCGGCACCCTGGTCACCTTCCTGAGTGCCCGTTTCGAGCACGAGGTGATGCCCGCCATCCGCGAGCGGCTGAGCCTCACGGGCTGGTTCAAGCGGCGGGGTTGAGCCAGCCTTCGTATTCCGCAGTCGCAAAAGTTGTGGTAATAAGGCGTCGATAACCTGCCCGCCCAAGGAGCACGACCGGCATGACCGACTGGCAACGCGAACGACAGGAACTGCACGCCTATTACGACCGGATGCGCGGCCGGGCGCTGGCCGTGGTCGGCTGGTACATCGTCGACTACAAGCAGGGCTTTGGCGAGGCGACCGTCCCGGTGGCTCCGGGCGCTGCGCCGTCACCCGCCATTCCCAACCCCTATCTCGGTCTGGACAGCTTCCAGGAAAAGGATGCGGAACGCTTCTTCGGGCGCGAGGCGCTGCTGGAGAAGGACCTGTGGCCGGCCTTCCAGGTACTGATGGCCGGTCCGTCCGGAACCGGAGATATCGGAGGCGGTTTGCGAAATTATTGGCCCCGGCACGCTGGACCGGCTAACGGCCGTGGCAGCAAGACCAGCCACCCCGGACGATGAACGGCGTGCGTGGGAGCGGCTTTAGCCGCGACGAGGCTGCGGCCGCTTGTGAGGTCGCGTCGCGGCTACAGCCACTCCCACCGGGGCCCGGCCTGACTTTCACGGCAAAGCTTCGACACCATCGGTTTAGATCTACCCGGTTGACTTACATCAAAGCCGCCGGCGCCCCTTGGCGGCATCGTTGCGGGCAGCATCCATGCCTGGCCGGCCGGAACACGCTACGGCGCGTTCGGGTCCAGTTTGTCCCACCCGCGAGAGCCCCTGCCATGATTACCGTGTGCCTGCGTATGAAGCTCGATCAGACCCCGCTCAAGCGGGTGCCGGTGGCACTCTGTCTGGATGCGGACGGGCACTGCACGGCGCCGGTGCCCACCGACCGGGAGGGCCGCGCCCGCTTCGATCTACCCGCGGCCAGCGGCAAGGTCCTGGTGGACGGGGTGGAGCGTTATCACGGGCAACTGGCGGGCGAGGTCCAGGTGGACATCTGGTCGAGCACTCAAGCGCCCGACGATTCTCAGGGGTTGGGCGGTCACCTGCCCAGGGGCAGCAACGCCTATCCCAGCATGCAGACCCGCACCCTGGAGGTCGACGGGCAGCCGGTGCTCACCGACGCGGAAGGCTATCTGGTAGACCCGGCCACCTGGTCGGAGTCCTTTGTCCGGGCACTGGCCGCCGCGGAGGGGCTGCGGCTTGCCGATGCCCACTGGGAGTTGATCCGTTACCTGCGTGAACACTTCGCGCGGGCCGGCACCCAGGCAACGGTGCGGAACATGGTCCGGCACTTCAGCCAGGCGTGGGGCCGGGAGGCGGGCAGCAGCGCCGCCCTGCACCGATTGTTTCCCCGCGGCGGTCCGCAAAAGCAGGGCAACCGGCTGGCGGGGCTGCTGCGGACCAAAGGCGAGCACTAGCCGGCGATCGGGTCACTGTGACTATCGGCGATCAGCGCGCGGCGGTATCGTGACCGCAACGTCTCCGGCTCAATCGTCTGGGAGTGTGGCTTGGTCCTGCCCAGAGCGCGCCTGTCGGATCGCCGCAATGCGCGCCTGGCGGACCTGTTGCGGGATGAGCTGCGGCTCGGTCGCGGCGGCGATGGCCTGCAGATCCACCGCGGCGGCGGCGTCCCGCAGTCGGCTCAGGGTCTCGGCCTGGGGGTAGTGCCGCTCGGCACAGCCGCCGCGCCCGCGGTAGTCGGCCTCGCAGGCGATGAGCATCTGCCGGAAGCGGGCAGGGCGGCGAAAGGCGTCGGTGCGCTCCAGTAGATCCAGGACGGTGGCGTGGCGCAGTTGGTCGACCGTGTGGACCAGCCCGTGGTCGCGGGCGGTGATGCGGGCCAGCGCGCGGCAGTGATTGGGGACGCGCAAGCGATCACAGACCGCCTCCAGCAGCTCGACGCTGCGCTCCTCGTGCCCGTGGTGACGGGGCAGGATGTCCGCGGGGGTATTGCCCTTGCCCAGGTCGTGACAGAGGGCGGCGAAGCGGACCTCCAGGTCTGGAGAGAGGCGCGCGGCCATGTCCACGACCAGCATGACGTGGACGCCGGTGTCGATCTCGGGGTGCCACTTCGCGGTTTGGGGCACGCCCCACAGGCGGTCCAACTCCGGCAGCAGGCGGGCCAGTGCGCCGCAGTCGCGCAAGACCTCGAAAAAGCGGGCGGGCCGCTCCTCCCCCAAGGCCTTGGCCAGTTCCTGCCAGACGCGCTCGGGGACCAGTGCATCCACCTCCCCGGCGGCGACCATCCCGCGCATCAACTCCATGGTTTCCGGGGCGACCTGGAAGCCCAGGTGGGCGAAACGGGCGGCGAAACGGGCGACCCGCAGGATGCGCACCGGGTCCTCGCTGAAGGCAGGGGAACAGTGGCGCAGGACGCGCGTCTCAAGGTCGGCAAGGCCGCCGAAGGGGTCGATGAGGCGGCCGTCCGGGGCCACGGCCAAGGCGTTGATGGTGAGGTCGCGCCGGCGCAGGTCCTCTTCCAGGGTGACCGCGGGGTCCGCGTGGACCACAAAACCCCGGTAGCCGGGGGCGGTCTTGCGTTCGGTCCGGGCCAGTGCGTATTCGGACTTAGTCAGGGGGTGCAGGAAGACCGGGAAGTCCCGGCCGACCTGCTTGAAACCGCGGCGCAGCAGGTCGTCGGTGGTCGCGCCGACCACCACATAATCCCATTCGCCGGGGACGCGGTCGAGCAGCCGATCGCGCACGGCCCCTCCGACCAGGTAGACCTGAAGGTCGGCGGCGGGGTCCGCCACCGGGGGGTGGGGAAGGGCGGACATGGGGATCAGACCCTGGGGGCCTTGGCGCAGCGATTGATACCGCTCGCGCAACTGGCGCCGCGGGTCAATGCAAGGGTCTGGGTCAGGGTGTCCATGGCGACCTCGTGCGGATGGGATGGGGCAATAAGTATAGGGCAGACGCTGCGGTGGGGTGACGATTATAGGCCAGACGGTGGGATGCGGACCGCCGCTGGTCGGGAATCTGCGACGGTCTCGGCAGCGGGGGCGCAGGGGCCGCGCCGGGGCGCTAGAATGGCGCCTCTGTCATTCGTCTTGGGTGGTTCCCGTCATGCGGTATCTCGTCTATCTGCTGCTGTTTGTCCTGATTGCCTTCGGCGTCTGGCCCTATTACTCAGTCTTCAGGCTGGACAGTGCCTTGGGCCAGGAGGATACCGCGGAACTTGCCAAGTTGGTCGATCTGCCGGCCATCCGCCATAACTTCAAGACCCGGGTGGCGGCCGGTGCCGACCAGTTGCTGCCCCCGGTCGACCCCAAGAGCACCATGGGTTGGATTCGGCAAAACCTGGAGCGGCTGGGCGACTCGGCGCTGGATCAGGCGATCACGGTGCCCTGGGTGCGCGAGACCCTGCGCCAGTCAGTCGCTGAGGCGACCCACCAGAACCCACCCTTCCTCCTGAGTGGGATCGATTTCGCCTTCTTCGAGTCTTACAACCGCTTCCTGATCCGCATCGGCGACCTGGGCCACAACCCGACCCATGTGCGCCTCACCCTGGAAGGGACCGACTGGAAGATCACGGACATCATCCGCTAATAGATGCCCACGTCGATCGGGTCCTCCAGGTGCAGTCCGCGCAGCCGTTGCGCGTGGTCCGCGAGTGCCTGGGTGCGCTCCGGCGTTGTCAGGTGGGCCGGTCCATAGCAGACCTGGGGTGCCAAGACGTCGAAGCCGACAAAACGCAGTATGCCGCGGTTCAGCGGCCTTAGGATGCCGGTCAGGTCGCCGTTGAACCCGCCCGGTTCATAGGCGCCCTGCGGACCGCCGGTGGTGAGACTGAGCATGGCCCGTTTGCCCTGGAATACACCGTTTTCATAGAAGTGTCCGCCGCCGTAGGTGCGCCCCATGGCGAACACCCGGTCCACCCAGCCCTTGAGCACGGCCGGCATCCCGAACCACCAGAGTGGGAACTGGAGGATCAGCAGGTCGCACCACTCCAGGTTCTTCAATTCACTCTCGATCTCGGGGGCGAAGCCATTGTCTTCGCTGGCGTAGAGTTCCTCGAGCTGCTGTTTGAAAAAATCCGGGTTCTTGACGCTGGTGAAGTTGTGACGGCCGGAGACGGGATTGAAGCCCATCGCGTGCAGGTCTGAGACCCTGATCGGGTGGCCCGCCTGGGTCAGGGTCTCGCGGGTGGCGGCCAGCAGGGCGCCGTTGAAGCTCTGTGGCTCAGGGTGCCAGTAGACGATGAAGCAGTTCATAACGCGGATGCTCCGATAGCAGGGTTGGTTTGCACTCGTGACACCGCTTTGCGGTGTCACGCTTGTGCCAGGCGGTGCGCGCCGGGGGTTTGCGTGCCCGCAGCAGCAATTGCGGCCCGTGATTTTAGCGCGCGAGCCGTTCGCGAATCGCCAGGCAATAGGCGAGCAGGTCATCGAGTCGATGCTCCACCACCTCGCGCACCAGTGCCGGGTCCACCGACTGGTAACCGTGGACCAGGATATTGCGAAAGCCCACCATCGCCCGCAGACTCTCCGCCAGGGTGTTTGGCACCCAGCCATTCTTGACCAGGAGTTCAAAGAGTTGGCGGTTGTTCTCGGGTTCCCCCAGGCGATCGTCGGAGACGATATGGGAGGCGACATCCAGTGCGGCCTGGATCGCGATCTGAAGCGTATGGACCACAAAGCGCTCTTCGCGGATATCCGTTGCGAGCAACTCCGGACGGGCCAGCTCGCTGAGTTCCCGCACGCAGGTCTCGATAAAGGCGAGCTTCTTCGCCACTAATTCCGCGTCGGTCATGGGTGAGCCTCGGGAGCGGTGCGCCGGTAGCGTTGGAGATAGGGCAACAGGTCGAAATATTCATTGCGCGCGCGTACCTCAAAGCGGATACGGGCCGACCGGTCGCGGTCCAGCAACAGGATGCCGTCGCGCAGCACCCGGTGCACCAAGTCGACCGGGGCGCGATTGAGTACCACCAGATCGACCGGCCGCCCGGTTGCCGCGCTCAGATCGTCGGCCAGGTCCAGGGTTAGGCCGGCCAGGGTATGGGGTGGGTCGGACGCGAACAGCGCGGCGACGTCGAGATCGCTCCCCGGCCGCGCCACGCCCCGCGCAGTGCTGCCGAAGAGGTAGGCGCAGACCAGCCCGGGGTCGGCGCCGGCCAGCGATTGCCGCAGCGCCGTCAGCTGGGCGCCGATGGCCGGCGGCTCGTCGGCCGGACGCGGCAAGCCAGCAGTCATCGGTCGCTCCGGCCCTCACCCATGCGGCTGATCATACCGGTGGTCGAGACGCCAGCCAGGAAATCCAAGACCACCACCTGCCCGCCGTTGGCGGTGACGCAGGGTCCGCCCGCGATGTCCGCGCCGGTATAGTCGCCGCCCTTGACGATGATATCGGGCAGCAGCCGGCAATACAGGCGCTCCGGTGTCTCCTCGGTGAATGGGACCACCCAATCGACGCACTTGAGTGCCGCCAACACGGCCATCCGATGCTCCAGGCGATTGATCGGCCGACTGGGGCCCTTGAGTGCGGCGACCGAGGCGTCAGCGTTGACCGCCACAATGAGTCGGTCACCGAGCCCCCGCGCCTGCTCCAGATAGGTGATATGCCCGGCGTGCAGGAGATCGAAACAGCCATTGGTCATGACGATGCGCTCGCCCCGCGCCCGCGCCTGCCGCAACTCGGACGCCAGTTCGTCCTCGCTGACCAGACCGAAGCCGCTGGCCTCCGGTGCATGCAGCGCACGGCTCAGTTCGGCCACCGTGGTGGCGGCGGTGCCGAGCTTGCCGACCACGATTCCGGCCGCCGCGTTGGCTAAGCGGACGGCCTCCTGCGGCTGGGCACCGGCGGCGAGCGCCAGGGCTAGGGTGGCCACCACCGTGTCGCCGGCACCGGTGACGTCGTAGACCTCGCGTGCGCGCGTCGGCAGGTGCAGCGGCGGCTGTCCCTCCCAGAGCAGGGTCATCCCCTGTTCGCTGCGGGTGATGAGCAGCCCCTGCCATTGGGTCGCGTGGCGCAGGCGCTCGCCGCGTTCCACCAGTTCCTCATCGCTCGCACAGCGCCCGACCACGGCCTCGAACTCGGCGCGATTAGGTGTGATGAGAGTAGCGCCGCGATAGCGTGAAAAATCGGTGCCCTTGGGGTCGACGATGACGCACTTGTCGAGCGAGCGAGCGCGCTCGATGAGTGTGCTGGGCGATGCGAGTGCGCCCTTACCATAGTCGGACAGGACGATGACATCGGCGGCGTGTGCGAGCTGTGCGTATCCCGCCGCCTGGTCGTCGTCGAGCCCCAGGTCCAGGTCGCCCAAGCCACCCTCGAAGTCCGCGCGCAGCAATTGCTGATGCTGGCTCAGGATGCGCAGCTTGGTCGAGGTCCGGCCCTGCGCGTGGCGTTGCAGATGACAGCCGATCCCGATGCGTCGCAGCAGGTTCTCTAGGGCGGCGCCCGCCTCGTCCTGTCCCACCAGCCCCAGCAAGTCGACCTGGCCGCCGAGTGAGAGGATGTTCAAGGCGACATTGGCCGCCCCGCCCGGTCGCTCCTCGATCGCGGTCACATGCACCACCGGCACCGGCGCCTCGGGCGAGATCCGCGTGGCGGCGCCGCTCCAGTAGCGGTCGAGCATGACATCGCCGACCACGAGTACCCGGGCCTGATGGAAGGGGGGGATGGTAATCCGCATGGGGCTGGGTTTGATCCTGGTCGTCAGTCGGCGGGGTTGCGGGGGCGCGGCTGCGGCGCGCGGGTATCGGCTGCCATGCTACGCACTCGACCGGCGCTACTCAAGGCTACGGCAGTGCCTCAATGGCTGCCACCCCCTTGCGGTAGCGCTCGCTGAGCTGTTCGGGCAGCCCCGCCTCCTTGGCCGGTTTGCAGCCCTCGGCCAGCATGGCGGCGGACTGTTCGAGCAGGCGCTTCTGCACGGCGCGGTAGCTGCGCTCCGGAAACATCTCGTCTTGGACCGTGACGATGGTCAGACGCAGTTTGTTCACCAGTTGCTTGTTGAGGTTGTTACTGTGGCGGCCGGAGTCGTCGCTGCGGCAGCGGGCGTTGTAGAAGTCCAGGGCGGCGGCGGCCTCCACTGCATCGACCAGTACCTGCTGGGTTTGCGGGGGCAGGGCAGGGGTGGCGGCAGCCGCGGTCCCGCCAGGGGGCAGGACGAGAGCCAGGGTCAGGATCAGGAGCCGCCGGGTGCGTCTGACGACCGTGTCCGTGCAGGCTGGCATGGGACTGACTCCTCAAGCGGTGACGGTGGATGTAGGGCCGACGCGGTTCTGGGGCCGCATCCTGCACCCGCTGCGGTGGTTTGATCAAGCGCGGGCGTGTGTCGGCCCATGCGACCGCGCGGCGATGCCTGTATCATGGCGGCGTGAATGTACTTGCACCAAGAATCGACATCGGTGCCTCTCCTTCGTGCGGGAGGCCCGAACTCGCCTGCGCCTGCGCCTGCGCGCTCGGGGTGCGGTCGTGATTGAGTTGCAGCAGTTCCTGTTGTTCCTGCTGCTGCCGGTGGCGGCGGCCTCCGGTTGGTGGTTCGCGCGGCGTGACTGGCGCTCCCGGTGCCGGGTCCTACCGGTCGACGGCCCGGCTTTTTTCCGCGGACTCAACTATCTGCTCGACGAGCAGCCGGACAAGGCGATCGACGTCTTCCTCGCACTGGCTGAGGTCGACGGCGAGACGGCGGAGATACACCTGGCCCTGGGGAGCCTGTTCCGGCGCCGGGGCGAGGCGGATCGGGCCATCCGCATCCACCAGAATCTCATCGCCCGCAAGACCTTGAGCGCGGAGCAGCGCGGCTTCGCCCTGTTCGAGTTGGGACAGGACTATATGCGCGCCGGCCTGCTTGACCGCGCGGAACTTTTGTTCCGCGAACTGGCCGAACTGGGTCTGCAACGCGAGCGGGCACTGCGCGGCCTGCTCGACATCTACCAGCAGGAGCGCGACTGGGACGGCTGCCTGGAGATCGCGGAGCGGCTGCGGCCCTTCTGCGAGCGTGCGCCGGATGCCGAAATCGCGCACTACCACTGCGAAGTAGCGGAGGAGGCCCGGCGTCGCGTCGACCCGGATGCCGCCCGGCGCGCCTTGGAGCGCGCCCAGGCTGTCGACCCGCTGTGCGTGCGTGCGACCATCATCGCCGGGCAGATGGCGTTGGCGGACGGTGAGCGGGCCGCGGCTGTGGAGCTCTTCCTGCGGGTCGCCGAGCAGGGTGCGCGCTATGTGCCCGAGGTCCTTCCCGGGCTGATGCAGGCCCTGGATGAGTTGGGGCGGACTGACCTGATCGCGGTGCTGGAGACCCTGGCAGCGAGCCGCCCGTCCGGGCCGGTCGTCCTGGCCCTGAGCGAGGCCTTGCGGCGCGAGCGTGGCCCGGCGGCGGCGGCGCAGACCCTGACGCAGTACCTGGCCGGGAACGTTGACCTGGCCGCGCTGGAGCGCCTGTTGGACCTGCAAGCGGGCGCGGAGCCTGGCGCCGACCCCTACCGGGCCGCCGTGGTGCATGAGGTGGTGCGGCACCTGCTTACGCGCCAAAGCGCCTATCAGTGCGATCATTGCGGCTTTGCCGCCCGAGCGCTGCACTGGCAGTGCCCGAGTTGCAAGCGCTGGGGCTCGGTCCAGCCGGTGCAGCCGGAGCGTATCCCGGGGGATGAGGTGCTGCGTGAGCCGCGGCTTGCCTGAGCGTTCCCCACGGCCTATTCTAAGCGGCGCTTGCCGCCGCCCATCAATACGCATGAGTATAACTGTAGGAGAGTGATCAGCCATGAAAAAGATCCGCAAGGCAGTATTCCCCGTTGCCGGGCTCGGCACGCGGTTCCTGCCCGCCACCAAGGCGAGCCCCAAAGAGATGCTGCCGGTGGTGGACAAGCCGCTGATCCAGTATGCCGCCGAGGAGGCCGAGAAGGCCGGGGTCGATCAGCTCATCTTTATTACCGGTCGTAATAAACGCTCCATTGAAGACCACTTTGACTCAGCCTACGAGCTGGAGGCCGCGTTGGAGAGTGCGGGTAAGAAGGAGCTGTTGAGTATCGTCCAGAATATCCTGCCGTCCCATGCGCGTTGTATCTATTTGCGCCAGCCCGACCCCCGGGGTCTGGGGCATGCCGTACTCTGCGCCGAACCCGTGGTGGGCGATAACCCATTCTATGTGCTGCTGGCGGACGATCTGATCACCGGCGACGACGAGGGCAAGGGTGTGGTGGCGCAGATGGCCGACATTTACGCGCGCCATGAGTGCAGTGTGCTGGCCGTACAGGAGGTTCCGCGGGAGGATACCCGGCAATATGGAATTGTCGAAGTGGAGCCCGGGCCGGGCGGCTGCATGCGCGTCATCTCCATCGTTGAGAAGCCCGCTCCGGAGGATGCGCCGTCGAACCTGGCGGTAGTGGGGCGCTATCTGCTGACACCGCGAATTTTCGATCTGCTCGAGAAGACCGACACCGGGGCCGGCGGCGAGATTCAATTGACGGATGGGATTGCCGCCCTGCTCGAATATGAGACGGTGATCGCCTATCCCTTCCAGGGCAAGCGCTACGACTGCGGCAGCAAGCTCGGGTATCTTGAGGCGACAGTCGAGTACGGCTTGGCCCATCCGCAACTCGGGGAGCAGTTCGCTGCCTACCTGCGGAACTTTCGCGGCTGAGCGTGGCGGTCTCGCGACGCGATCGTGCGGCGGCGTGTCGCGACCGGGGGGCGCTCCTCTGTTCTTACACGTTCTGCGGTCGGATCTACGGCAGCGCCGCCGCCGGTCCCGGTCGCCCAAACAGATACCCCTGAAAGGCGCGGCAGCCGTTCTCGATCAGAAACGCGCGCTGGGCCTGCGTCTCCACCCCCTCGGCGATGACCGTGAGATTTAGATTGGGCGCCAGGGCCAGGATGGCGCGGACAATTGCGGCGTCGTTGGGGTTGTCGAGTGCGTCCCGGACAAAGGACTGGTCGATCTTCAACTGGTCCAGGGGCAGGCGCTTCAGGTAGCTCAGTGAGGAATACCCGGTACCGAAGTCATCGAGTGAAAACCCCAGGCCCAGCGACTTGAGCGCGGTCATCTTGGCGATGGTGTCCGTGACATCCTCGAGCAGCAGGCTCTCGGTGAGTTCCAACTTGAGCCGGTGCGGATCGGCGCCCGACGCGGCGAGTGCCGTGCGTACCTGATCGACAAATCCCGGGTCGCGGAACTGACGGGCGCTCACATTGACCGCCAGGGTCAGGTGGGCACGCTGCGGTTGGTGCGCCCAGGCCGCCAGTTGGCCGCAGGCGCTCTCCAGCACCCAGTGACCAAGAGGGAGTATCAGCCCGGTCTCCTCGGCCAGCGGGATGAACTCGTAGGGTGTGATTAGCCCCCGCTGGGGGTGTTGCCAGCGTACCAGTGCCTCGGCCCCGGTGAGGCTCCCCGCGTCGTCCACCTGCGCCTGGTAATACAGCAGGAACTGGCCGTCTCGCAGCCCGTCGCGCAACTGCGTCTCCAGGGCGCTGCGGGCCTCCAGTGCGGCCTGCATGTCGGGATTGAAGAAGCGCAGGGTGTTGCGGCCGGCCGCCTTGGCCTGGTACATGGCCAGATCGGCCTGTTTCAGCAGGTCCTCGACGGGCGTCTGGTGGTCGGCGATCAGGGTGATGCCGAGGCTGGCGGTGCTGTGACAGCGGTGATCGGCGAGTTGGTAGGGCTCATTGAGTGCGGCCAGGACCTTGACCCCGATGTCCTGGGCCTTGGCCGCGGCCGCCTCGGCGCGCTCGCCGAGCCCTTCCAGCATCACCACGAACTCATCGCCGCCCAGGCGGGCCACGGTGTCGGATTCGCGCACGCAGTCGAGTAGACGCCCGGCGGCCTGCTGGAGCAGCAGGTCGCCGACGTCGTGTCCGAGTGTATCGTTTAATACCTTGAAATTGTCCAGGTCGATGAACATCAGCGCGCCCGGCCTGCGGCTGCGGGCGCCAGTCTCTACCGCCTGATGCAGCCGTTCCAACAGCCGCCGCCGATTGGGCAGCCGGGTCAGTGGATCGTAGAAGGCGAGTCGCTCGATCTGCTCCTCTGCGGCCTTGCGTTGGGTGATGTCGGTCAGGGTGACGACACTGCCGAGCTTATCACCCAGCGGACCCACTAGGGGGCCGACGCTGACCACCAGATGGAAGAACTCGCCGCGTCGCTCCAGCTTGGCCTCGACCCGGCGCTGCTCCCCGACCCTGAGCAGGTCCGCGAGCGAAACGCCCGCGCCATCGGGCCGTTCCAAGGCAAAGGCGCGCTCGAACGGCTGATCGAGCGGGTCCTCGCCGCACAGCCGGTAGGCCACCGCGCTGGCGCGGATGATGCGCGAGGCGTTGTCGCAGACCACAATGGCCTCGGCGGTCTGGTCGAGGATCAGGCGCGCCAGCTTTTCCGCGGCCAGGATGGCTTCGCTGCGTTTTTGCTCAGTCAGATCGGTGGCGACCACGCAAAATGAGCCCAGCACCTCGCCGATCAGCAGGCAACTGACCGAGAGATAACAGGGGACATTGGTCCCGTCGCTGGCCCTCAGGGTGAGTTCCATGCGCTGGCGGCTGGGCGCGCTCGTGCGGTTGAGCAAGGCGCGGAACGGCGCCGCGTCGGCGGGGGCGATCCAACGGTCGCAGGCGGAACCGATCACCTGTTCGAGCGGCGTTTTCAGCATCTCGGCCAGGCGCCGGTTGGCGTAAAAGATCACCCCCTCCGCGGTCAGGATGATCGCCCCTTCGCTCATCTCCTCGACCAGTACCCGGTAGGGATAGTCGGCCCCCTGGAGGGTAAAGACGTGGTCGCCGTCGCTGCCGGAGACAACCAAGGCATCCACCTCGCCGTTGCGGATGGCGCGCAGGGTCTCCTCGGCCTCCGCCAGGCGGGCGCGCAGGGCCTCGTTCTCGGCGGCCAGTGGGTCCAATGCCGGTGCTTGCGTCACCTACCCACCCTTGCGCAGATCCAAGCCGACCAGGACGCGTTCCGTGCTCGAGAGATCGCCGATGATCCGCCGCAGGGGCAGCGGCAGTTCTTTGATGAGGGTCGGTGCGGCGACGATCTGCTCGCCGTGCGCGAGTTGGGGCTGCTGGTAGAGGTCGATGACCTCCAGCCGGTAACGTCCTTGCAAGTGTTCCTCGCAGATGGTCTTGATGTTGGCGATGGCGTGCGTCGATCTTGGCGTCACGCCGGTGACATAGAGGCGCAAGACATAGGGCTGCGCCGGCTGGCTGACCGTTGGGTCGGCCGTCGCCGGGGGTGGCGTTGGGGGATTTTCGGTCGGCATGGTGACAAGTTCCTCACGTAAGGTTCGGCCTGGACCCGGCAACTGTCGGCGTGGCCCAGGTCGGCGCGGGTGGGGGCGGGCTGGGACTCCGGGCGGCGGGGCGCTTTGCTTCAGACGCGCGGCAGCAGGTCCAATCCAATTAATACCTTATCCGTGTTTGACAGGTCGCCGATGATCTTGCGCATCGGCTCGGGTAGTTTGCGAACTAGTGTCGGGATCGCCAGGATCTGGTCCCCCTGCGCCAGCTGGGGTTGCACCAGCAGATCGATGACCTCGATTTGGTAACGTCCGGCCAAGTGCTCCTCACAGATGCGCTGGAGGTTGGCAAAGGCGGTGATGGACTTTGGGGTCTGGCCAGCCACATAGAGTCGCAGGGTCCAGAACTCCGGTGCGTCAGGGGGCGGTGCCGCGCCCGGCTCGGCGGGCAGCAGGGTCATTGCGGACCCTCCGTATCGCTCGCCACATCGGCCTTGCGGCTCCAGGCCATGTCCATGCGCTCCTGTGCCAATTGCGACTCCCGCGCCTGTTCGCGCTCAATCAGGGCCAGCGCGTCGGCCTCCTGGGCGGCGAAATCCAGCCGCAGGGCGGCGATCTGTGCTTCCAGGGTCGCGCGTTTCCTTTCCAATTCGCGTTGTTGACGCTCGATGTCCTGCCGCCGTACCACGTCGTCCGCCCGCTCCCGCGCCTCCTGGGCCAGCCGCGCGGAGCCGGTCAAGACCCCGCCCGGACCGGCATAGACATCGCACACCTCCACCCCCTGATCGGTGATCAGGAACTCGCGGGTCTGGTTCGAGTGGGCCATGCCGCGCGATTTCAGGATGCTCAGGGCGCGATTGCGCTCACCGCCCCCCTCGACGGCGATGAGCAGCAGCCAGGTGTCGATCAGGGATGAAATGGCGGCATCGGTATGATCGAGCGCGCTGCCGCCGGTGGTCAGGCTGGTGAAGAAGCCGGTGATCTCATTCATCTTCAGGTAATCGACCAGGCGGATCAGCATGGCCTTGACCTCGGTCTCATTGCCCGCGCTGATGAAGCTATTCAAGGGGTCGACGACCACGATGTGCGGCTTGAAGCGATCGATCGCCTTATGCATGGTCGTCAGGTGCAACTCCAGGCCGGCAAAGGTGGGGCGGACGGCCTGGAACTGGAGCAGGCATTGTGCGACCCAGCGCCCCAGATCGATCCCGATCGAGCCCATATTACGGACGACCTGGTTGGGGGATTCCTCGAAGGCGAAATAGAGCACGCGCTCGCCCCGGGCACAGGCGGCCGCGGCAAAATGACCGGCCAGACTGCTCTTGCCCGTCCCCGCGGTCCCTGAGACCAGTACACTGGTGCCGCGGTAGAAGCCCGCCCCGGCGAGCATGGCGTCGAGGCGTGGGATGCCGCTGGAGACCCGTTCGGTGGAGACGTGATGATCCAGGCCAAGCGAGGTGATGGGCAGGACCGAAATGCCATCCTCATCGATCAGGAAGGGGTATTCGTTGGTCCCGTGGGTCGAGCCGCGGTACTTGACCACGCGTAGTCGTCGGGTCGAGATCAGGTTGACCGGGCGGTGGTCGAGCACGATCACGCAGTCCGACACGTACTCTTCCAAGCCCTGCCGTGTCAACTGACCCTCGCCGCGCTCGCCGGTGATAATGGCGGTCACGCCCTTGTCCTTGAGCCAGCGGAACAGGCGGCGCAGCTCCGCGCGCAGGATCATGGGGTTGGGCAGGCCGGCGAACAGGGTCTCGATGGTATCGAGCACCACGCGCTTGGCGCCGATCGAATCGATGGCATAGCCGAGCCGCACGAACAGGCCGCCCAGATCGAACTCCCCGGTCTCCTCGATCTCGCTGGGCTCCAGGTACACGAAATCCAGAGCCAGTTGACCCTGCGCGCTCAGAGCCTTGAGGTCGAAGCCGAGCGAAGCGACATTCTGGGTCAGCTCTTCGGACGTCTCCTCGAAGGCCATGAACACCCCCGGCTCATTGAAGCGGGTCGCACCGCGCACCAGGAACTCCATCGCCATCAGGGTCTTGCCGCAACCCGCGTCGCCGCAGATCAGGGTCGGCCGCCCGGTGGGCAGACCGCCGCTGGTGATCTCGTCCAGCCCGTCGATACCGGTCGGGGTCTTGGGGAGTTGCTGCCTCAAGGGGTCCATGTCTTGCTCTCCGCTGTCATCGCTGATCGATTGCCGACGCCCTTGCACCTGGGGCGTCGACGCGCGCCACCAAGCATAACGCCGCGGTGCCGGCGGCGACCAGCCGCTTATTCTGAATGCAGCGCCCGATAGGGCGCGTCTCCCGCGCGTTGCGCGACGTCGTTGCCCAAAGTATGCGCGTGTCGGGCGGCGGCTACCAGGGTATCCACGCTGAGGGGCAAGGGCTCATTCACGATATAGGGTAGGGTCATCGCCGTTTCCATCACGGCCCGCAACGCCGGCGTGTCGTCCGGGTCCAGCCCGAGTTGGCCCAAATGGACCGGGAGCCCGATCGTTGCGAAAAACGCTGCAACCTGTTGGAATTCGTCCGCCTGGCTCTGGACCACCAGTTGCGTCAGCAGTCCCATCGCGACCATCTCCCCGTGCAGATAGTGCTGATGGACCGCCGGGAGTACGGTCAGTCCTTGCGCGACGGCGTGAGCGAGCGCCAGTCCTCCGCTTTCAAACCCGATACCACTTAAGAGCGTATTGGTCTCGACAATGCGTTCGAGGGCGTCTGTGACCTCCCCACGCTGGACCGCCTCCAGGGCCGCCACGCCGTCCGCGAATAGGGTCCTGGCACATAATTCGCCCAGCGCACTGGCCGCCAGGGTCGGGCGCGCACCCAGCACTGAGCGTGCCTGCGGATTGCGTAAACAGGTGCGTGCCTCATACCAGGTGGCCATGGCATCGCCCATCCCAGCGACCAGATACCGGACCGGCGCCGCCGCGATCACTTGGGTGTCGACGACGACCAGGGCGGGGCTGTGGGGGAAATACTCTACGTCGGCAAAGACACCGGCGGGGCTATACATCACCGACAGCGCGGAGCATGGCGCGTCATTGGATGCAAGCGAGGGGCAGACGACCACGGGCACACCGAGCCGATCGGCGACACACTTGCCGGCATCGATGCACTTGCCGCCGCCGACCGCGACCACGCAGTCCACCGCGGGGGTGCTGGCGCGCAGGACTGCGACCACGCGCTCCACCTCTTCTTGGGAGCATTCGCCGTGAAAGGTGACCGTGGTGGCAGCGATCTGGGCGCTGCGGATGCTTTGCAACAGCCGTGCCCCGTCACGTCGCTGACCGCCGGCCGAGATGAGAATGGCGGCGTTGGTGCTCGGAATGAGGGAGAGGTAGCGTCCCAGACGTTCCCATACGTTTGGGCCTTGGACATATCTGGGCGGGGCGATCAATGCTTGCGGCACGATGCCGTGTGTGCCGTCTTCAGCGGCGAAAACACGCTGTGGCAGGTAGGGAAGAGGCGCAGACATGATGGCTCCTGTTCAGGCAGTCGGACTCATTAAATCTCTCGGTAAATCACACCGGTCGTGCAGCGGATGCCGCCGCCCGCTTGCGCGTGAGCAGCGAATTCAATGTCTATCACATCAAAGCCGAGCTGTGAAACCGCTTCGCACACCCGGGGCGCAGCGCGGGGCAGGAGTACCGTCTTGCGGTCGATATTGACCGCGCAGGGGGCAGTCGCCTTCGCCTCCGCCTCATCACACCAGATGACGTCCCATCCCTTGAGTGGTTCGGGCAGTTTTCTGCCGGGGAAAGCACCTTCATAGGCAATCGCAACTCCTGGCCCAATGATGCAGATGACCGCATAGAGATGAATGATCCCGGTATGGGCAAGCTCGATGACGGTCACTTTGAATCCGTCTGCTTCGAGGATGCGCCTGGCCCATTCGCAACCGCGAGGATTGCTCGATGAGTTGGATGTGTCGTATGCAAGAATGACATTCCCGTCGCCCACGATGAGAATGTCGCTGCATTCAAAATAATAGTCACCGGAAAGCGGGCCTTCACCGGGCGATGGCATGGGGCAGGCATGTAGATAAGCGGATGAACTCGCATCCAAATAGGGCAGATAGTGTTCGCGTACCGCCCACCGTGTTGGGCGGACGTACATCTTCCGCCAACTGCTCTCGATGACGTTGCGGCCGACACACCAGAAGACATCGCAGGGAAACAGGTTCGATGCACCAAAACCGAAAGAGTAGGCCACCTCTTCAGGCGTGACAGGTCGCGGGATGTGAGTCTTTACACCATGGGACTCGAAAACCTTGGCCAGCGCCGCGCTCTCTTCTTGGAGGGTGGCATAGTACTCGGGCAAGACGTCTTTGAGCAGCTTGCCACCGTGATTTTTCATCAGGTCGACGAGTTGGGGGTCCACCGCATTTTCAAGAAAGGATTCAAACTTCGGGATGAGGGTGCCTTCGGGAGTGCCGACGACCACCTCTCTGAGGCGTCCCCAGAGATTCCACTCCCCGATGGGTGCAGAGCTGAGTTTGTGGCGGTATCCGGGGATAAGCGCAATACCACCGGTCGATTGGGAGTAAGATGTTTCTGTCATCACGTTGCTCCGTATCTGTTGTGCGTTCTAACAGGAGTGTAACAGGAGTGGGGTCAAAACAGGAGTGGGAAACAGAAAGCAGGAGTGGCAGGAGTGGGGGCAGGTCTTGGAATTACGCATTCTTGCATCGTGTCCGGGATGCTTGATTCCAAGACCCGAGCCCGGCCCCTGTGTGGGCCGTCAGTTGGGCTACCTCTTGATTCCGGCCGAATTACGCATACTGTCCCCGGAACTCCCGTGTCATATGCCCAGCAGCCGTTCGGCGTTGCCGTGCGCGATGGCGTGGACGACGTCCTCTGGGAGGCCGCACTCGTCGAGAAACGACTGCGCTCTGTCGTTGGCTATGAACGGGTAGTCCACCGAGAAGATGCAACGGTCGGTACCCAGGATATCCGCACAGAAGCGGAGATGTTCGCTGGTAAACATCCCGCTCGGCGTGTAGTAGACATTCTCTTTGACGTACTCGGTGATGGTCCGGTCGAGTCCGGTTACAGTTCGTGGTAGCCCCTCCTCGAGCCGGGCCAGGAACCACGGCACCATCTCGCCCCAGTGACCGAGGATGAACTGTAGCCTTGGATAGCGGTCGAGCACGCCGCTTAGAACGATGTTCAGGAAGTGGACGCCCGTTTCACTGTGCCAGCCCCATGCTGCCGTGGCCAAACGCGTGGCTACGACCGGCTTCAGCCCGCGCTCGTAGTTATCGGCAATGGTCGCCCGCGCCGGGAACCCCGGGTGGAGGTATATCGGTACCCCGAGATATGCGGCAGTCTTGAGGATCGGGTCGAAAGACTCGGCCGAGAGGAACTCGTCGTTGGTCCGGCCGAAGATCATCGCGCCGACAAATCCGAGTTCCTCCACGGCCCGTCTGAGTTCGTCGGGTGCCTGCTCGGGCGCGGAGGTTGGCAGCGAGGCGAACGCCGAGAAGCGGTCGGGATGGCGTCGGCAGGCGGCGGCCAATCGATCGTTCACCTCGCGAACGAGTTCAGCTGCACCCGTCGCCGGCAACATCTGCGTCGCCAGGTTCGACAGGACCTGCACGTCGATGCCGTGAGCGTCCATGTCCGCCAGTCGGCCTTCATCAAGGTCCTCGAGCAAGTTGCGGGTAGGACTCCACGGCAGTTCCTCGCCTGGCGCGTACGCGTCGGCCAGATGCGGGAGCAGCTCATCTGAGCGCGCGGCGCTGGCCGCAGCGACCCCGGGATGCATCGTGTGTTCTTCGATGGAGATGAGTCTCATGACGTTGCCTTTCGTGGTCCGGTAGTGAAAAAAACGGGACAGTTCCGCCTGGACGATTTGTTGAACCGCAATGGCGTACTTTCGCGACGTGGCGGCTGGTGTTCCCTCGGCGACGGCCGGATCGACGTTCACCGTGACGATGGAAACGCTGTAGTCGTTGTTCAGGTGGATCTCGAAAGTCGGCAATCATCAACTGGTTGTCGGCTTGACCCCTGGCAAGCTCGGCTTGCAACCACGCCCAGCGCTGTGCATCCAGGTAACCATGGCCATGGATGTCCGTCGAGCCCTCATCTTCCCTCTGGGTGTCGTCCAGCACGATCACCCGCAGCGGCACCTTGGGATTGGGAATGAAGCTGTAACAGGCAAAACCAGGCGGACTGTCCTTGCCGGCCAGATGAAAGCCATGGCCGACTGGATGGGTCGTCGTGCGGAAAAATTCCTGTTTCCACTCCGTCCTGACCAGCGAGCGTCGATCCGGATCGGCGGCGACCTTGGGCGCGCCGGCAGCAAAAGCCGCATCGGTGGCCGGCCCGGCCTGGATGATTTTTCCGAACGGGCTCGAACCGTCGATTACGCCCGTATAAACCCGTGGCTGGGCAGCCATGCCATCGATGTTGAACAAGACCGGGAAGGTGCGCAGGTTGGGCACCAGAATATCGGCCATGGACCAGACCGAATCCGCAACGTAGGACTGCCGGAAACCCAACGCCGGGTTCGCAGCCACGGGAAATGACCCGAGATAGAAATGATCGTGGTTGCCCATCGTCTGGTACCAGGGGATGGACCTATCCAGTCCGGCCGCCTGGTAAGGCTTCTGGTATTCGATGCTGTCGGTGCCGAGATGGGCGCCGGAACTGGGCGTAATGACCTTGCCGTCGATCACGTCGAGATACCAGCACAGTTCGTTGTACGACGTGGAGTTGCAGGTATCGCCCAGCGAGAGGCCGAAGTCGAAGCGGTTCTTCTTGTGCAGCGCATTGACTGTCTGCACCGCCGCATCCAGGACATGCGTGGTGTACATCATCACCGGAGAATAGATCGAGGTGTTGTTGTAGGCGAAGCGTTCTATCTGTTGAAAATGGATGAGCTGGTTGGGCGCCTCCTTGTCGGTTATGGGGATGTCGGAGAAGCTAAAGAAGTGGATGAACTTCACCTTTCGGCCTGCCGACGCGCTGCCGTAATGGGCCGGCATGATGTCAGTTCGTGGGACCAGGGGCCGCGGGGAGCCAAGCGTCCAGTTGCCATAACCGAACTTCGTGTATTGGTCGACTTCGCAAATCTGCGGCTTGCTCAGGCCGGGCAGCGTCGTGGGAAACGAGATCATGGCCTCGAGCGTGGTGGCGACTTGGGGGCGGATCGGATATCTCTGAACCTTCCTACCGGCGCGGACCGCCCCGAAGGGAAGTGAATACAGCGCCAAGGCGCTGAGCGTGCCGGTGGAATATTTCAAGAATTCCCGTCGCGTGACTGACTCAACACTTGCCTCTCCACTCTTCTTGGAGTCTTCGCTACTCATCTTCTTAGCGCTCTCGAAGCCGGCAACTCTATCCTCGCGGCCTCCTCGCATGACCGCCCCTGCCAGCATAGGCGTGGCCCCCCGGCCGCGACGAAGCAATATACCAGACCGGGAATGAGTTGGATGCCGCGATGCGATGTCGGCTGGGTCGCGATAGTCATAGGTAATCTCATCTTCGATAAGTCGTCGCTCGCTCTGCTCGCATGGCTCATCCTTCTCGTAAGGCCCTTTATTCAATTTCGCTGCCGTAAATCGAGCCTGGGCGCATTTTTCAAAGAATCCGATCCGGTATAGATAGGACTGAGAAGCCGATAGGGCGCCGACGGAGCGTATGGTTGGTAATCCCGGGGATGTTCATTCGTGGACTGGTCGTCCTGGAAATAACTGTAGACATCATATCCATGCTCTGCCGCAGAAAGCGCGTGCTTCGCGGGCGGTGTAAACGCTTCGGCGGAGCGAGCGGCAGCACGTCCGGCCTTGGTAATCGCTTCGGCGGAACTCGCAACCGCGCTTCCGGCCTTAAGCAGAGCGCTCCACCATGCGTGGGACGATCCCGCATAAGTCATGAGACCAAGCGTAACCGCAAATGCGAGCACAGTTCGATTGATCATTTCGCTGACCTCTTGGGGTTCAAATGGGTCTTGCTCAACCGTGGGGACGTCGGTTAACCTAAGCGAGCGGGGGGCGGTCTTGCAATCATGCATTCTGGCATCGTGTCCCGGATACTTGATTGCAAGACCTGACCCTAGCCCCCTATGACCCTAGCCCCCTAGCCCCGTGTAGTTGCACTTAAGTAGTGCCATTCGAGCCTGGCCCCTTTTGCTACTTTTGCTTGCTTTCATTCTGATCTGCCAGCATCTTGCGGCCGCGGGCGGATAGAGTATCGATGACCTCTCTCGCGAGGAGTCCCGATATGATGCCAACAAGACTAATCATAAAGGGGCTAAGCGAACTTTCAGCTCTGGCCGATGATAAGAGAAGAAGGCCAGTCATGGCAAGCACGTAGCCGCCAACAGCGACAACGGCGCCAATCATGGGTACGAATAAGTATTCCTGGTCAACTGGATTCTGCTTGTCCGCAGTGCCGAAGTCACGAAGCAGGCGGACCACTCCTCCAAGAGCTCCCATAAATACAACCAGCAGCAGTACTAGCAAGTCGTATGGGGCGAGCACGAATGGTCTCAAGTACCAGACTTTTTCCATCTCCTTGAATGCTAAAAAGTCGTTATGTCCTTTGATTAACTCTGTATAATCCTCATTGATCCCAGTCAATGATTTTCGTAGCTCGCTGGTCTCTGCTGAATCACTTTCGACTAACATCTTGTAGTGGCTAATGTCGTAAGTCACCCAAGAAAAACCTTTAACAATGCAGCTCACGTCTCCAATAAGTTGGCTTATGTCGGTGTGCTTTTCCCTGGCTTCTGAAATTGATTTCGCGGTTTCAGGATCGATTAGATCCGGTCGTAGCAGGCCGTGCTCATCAAAAAACCTGAGACATCCTTGGCTTCCGATCTGTCCCTTTGAATCATTGCGAGTCTTCTCGTTTGCAATTCGTAAGCGCTCGCTCAAAGTCTCGTTGAGAGCTCGGTTAGCTTCATAGTTGAGGCGCCAGGTGTCAAAGGTTGCGCCAGTAGATGATCGCAATTGTGCAGCGGCCAGCAGCACGGCTCCGAAGGCAACTATTAGGAAGTAGTAAACCACTGCTAAGGCAATTGCTACGAGCTTCATCGGGGTCTCCTGGCGGCCTTGAACATCAATCTGGCCCCTCTTGCTGTGCGGACTGCGATAATACGGAGTTCGGAGCCGCCCGAGTCGCGCCTGCGACACCGATGAGTAACACAGTCCGCTCAGGGCTATGCAACATCTCGAGATTGCAGCGGCCATAGTGTCATTCGGAGCAAAAGCGGAGCAAAAGGGGCCAAGCAAAAGGGACCAGGCTCGAATACACTTGGGGACAGCAATGCCAAGATTAACTCGAGCCTGGCCCGAATGGCACTGACTTAAGCTGCAGCGTTGAAAAATCAGCGACCTGCAACCGGATCGCCAACCAGTCGCTTGAGTGGAAGCGGCATTTTCCGGGGTGTTTCCCGGCTCCGGCTAGGTCCGCAACGGTTTTTCGCTCGCTTCGCCGCATCGCAACCGAGTGTTTCTGAGATGCTTTCGGCTTAAGTCAGTGCCATTCGAGCCTGGCCCCTCTTGCTCCTCTTGCTCTATGTTCTTATGCGCTACTGCACCTAGATTTCGGCGGACGAACTACTGCATAAACCGCCGGGTCGAATCTAGTGGATCAAAAAAACGGCAATTTGTCAATATTTAGGGCGCGCGTTCCGAATGCTCAGTTAGTGTGTTATGCGGCAAGGTTCCGGCGCACCACGCTAACATGCGCCCCACACTCGACGCAGGCAATTCTCCTCGCGGCATCCTGGCACGCGACCACTGCTGCGAGCATAGGAGCGGTCCCCGGGCGGCGACGAAGCCAAATATTTCCAACCGTGGTGACGTTACTACGCTAAATTTGAAGACTTGGACCCTGAGCCAGTGATCTACAATTCAAAGTACCGCTTGATGCGGCCCCGATCTAGGCCAATTTTCTTACGGCGCATATTTGATGCCAATGCTTGAAGATGGCCTGGATAGCGCCCTCGGTTTGGTGGTCGACGACCGGGCAGTTGTCGCCGAGCGACTTTTGGCGAGCCTCGACGATCTGGACGAGCGGGAGACTGACCGCCTCTGGCGTGAGGAGGCGCAGTGGCGGCTCGCCGCATTTCGCACGGGTAAAGCGCGGGCACGGCCTGCGAAAGATGTGTATGCGCGGGCCGAGCGGCTGTTGAAATCGCAAGACAAGAAAATGGCCGAGGTGCGGCCTAATCGGGGGAGTTGGGTGGCGAGGACGCGAGGCGCGCCGACAGATCGGGTGTGCAGCGTCTCGCCAATGCAGGGTTCGTCCGAACGTGCCGTTTTCGCTATCGCTCCCGCTAGACTGGCCCTTGCGGCTACCCGTCGCGGCCTGGGGGCCGCTCCTACGCGGGTAGGAGCGGCTCCCCAGGCCGCGACGAATGTTCGCGGGTGGCCCGAATAGCGATCAATGCCGGAGAAGCGGTGGAAACTGGACTTTCCAGGATCAATGCCGCCCACAAAAAAAAAGCGGCCCGGAGGCCGCTTTTTTTTTCTACCAACCGCGGGGACAGGGCGCCCCCGCTCCTTTCTTACCCCGCATCCGAGGTATTAAGCGCCTTCTTCAGCGCCTCTGACAACTCCTCGCTGTCCATCTCGACCTTGCCGGAGGCGCGATCCTCCTCGCGGCGCAGACGCTTGCGCTCGTTGTGATAGGCCAAGCCGGTCCCCGCGGGGATCAGACGGCCGACGATCACGTTTTCCTTGAGGCCGGTCAACCGGTCATTGGAGCCGCGCACCGCGGCCTCGGTCAGCACCCGGGTCGTCTCCTGGAAGGAGGCGGCGGAGATGAAGGACTCGGTGGCCAGGGACGCCTTGGTGATGCCGAGCAGCAGGGGCTCGTAGAGGGCGGGCTGCTTGCCCTCCGCCTCGACCCGCGCGTTCTCGTCCATCATTGCGGCGTATTCCACCTGCTCGCCGCGCAACAAACGGGTGTCGCCGGGGGAGATGATCTCGACCTTGCGTAGCATCTGGCGGACGATCACCTCAATGTGTTTGTCGTTGATCTTCACGCCCTGGAGGCGGTAGACGTCCTGGATCTCCTTGACTAGATATTCGGCGAGCGCCGTGACGCCCTTGAGCCGCAGGATGTCGTGTGAGGCCAGTTCGCCGTCCGCGATCACCTCGCCGCGCTCCACGCGCTCGCCCTCGAACACGTTGACGTGGCGCCACTTGGGGATCAATTCCTCCACCGTCTCGCCGTCGTCCTTGGTGATCACGAGCCGCTGCTTGCCCTTGGTGTCCTTGCCGAAGCCGATGGTGCCGCTGGCCTCCGCGAGCAGCGCCTGTTCCTTGGGCTTGCGTGCCTCGAAGAGATCCGCCACCCGCGGCAGACCGCCGGTGATGTCGCGGGTCTTACTGGACTCCTGCGGGATACGCGCCAGGATGTCGCCCACACCCACCTGGGCCGCATCCTCCACGCTGACGATCGAGTTGGCGGTGAGGAAATAGCGGGCGGGCAGGTCGGTGCCGGCAATGTTGAGCTCCTTGCCGTCTTCGCCCAACAGCTTGATCATCGGGCGCAGGTCCTTGCCGGTGGCCGGGCGCTGCTTGGGATCGATGACCACGCGCGAGGTGAGGCCCGTCACGTCGTCCACCTGGCCCTGCACGGTCACGCCCTCAATGAAGTCCTCGAATTCGAGCTTGCCGGCCACCTCGGTTACCACCGGATGGGTATGCGGGTCCCAGTTGGCCACGACATCGCCGCCCTTGACCAGGTCGCCGTCACCGGCCCGCAGGGTGGCGCCATACGGGACCTTGTAGCGCTCCTTCTCCAGCCCCTTGTCGTCGACCACCGTCAACTCACCGGAGCGCGACACGGCCACCAGGTTGCTGCCGGAGTGGTGGCGCACGGTCTTGATGTTGTGCAGCCGGATGGAGCCGCCGTTCTTGATCTCTATACTGCTGACCGCCGCCGTCCGTGAGGCCGCGCCGCCGATGTGGAAGGTCCGCATGGTGAGCTGGGTACCCGGCTCACCGATCGACTGGGCGGCGATGACACCCACCGCTTCACCCATATTGACCCGATGTCCGCGGGCCAGATCGCGCCCATAGCATTGGGCGCAGACGCCGATGCGCGCCTGGCAGGTAATGGGCGAGCGCACCCGCAACTGGTCGATACCAGCCACCTCGAAGCGCTCCACCATCGACTCGTCGAGCATGGAGCCGGCGGCGCAGATCAACTCGTCGGTGCCCGGGCGGTAGACATCGGTGGCCACCACGCGACCCAAAACGCGTTCGCGCAGGGGCTCGACCACGTCGCCGCCCTCGATGACGGGCGACATCAGCAGTCCCTTCTCGGTGCCGCAGTCCGTCTGGAGGACCACCATGTCCTGGGCGACGTCCACCAACCGGCGGGTGAGATACCCGGAGTTGGCGGTTTTGAGCGCGGTATCCGCCAGACCCTTACGGGCACCGTGGGTGGAGATGAAGTACTGGATAACGTTCAAACCCTCACGGAAGTTCGCCGTGATCGGGGTCTCGATGATGGAGCCGTCGGGCTTGGCCATCAGCCCGCGCATCCCGGCGAGCTGGCGGATCTGGGCGGCCGAGCCGCGGGCGCCGGAGTCCGCCATCATGTAGATGGAGTTGAAGGTGTCCTGCGTCTTGCCGGTGGGCACCGACTCGGTGGAATCGGCCGGCAACTCGCCACGGCGCGAAATCTCCAACAGATCTTTGGACCGCGCATCAAAGGTCGCGTGATCGATCTGTCCGGCCTTGAATTGCGTATGCAGGGCCATGAGGTGATCCCGAATCCATTCGGCGAAGGCCATGTCGGGGTCGAGCTTAACCTCCTGCTTACCCAGTTTGCCCATCATGGACTTGGCGACCTGGTCGTTGGTATGCGACCAGATGTCGATGACCTTGTTGTAGCGCTCGCCGTTGGTGACGAGACCCGAGGCGTACTGCTCCTCGATCTCCTTCACCTGCCGCTCGGCCTCGGCCAGGATGGTGGGTTTCTCCTCCGGGACCGCCATGTCGTCCAGGCCGATGGACACGCCCGAACGGGTGGCCATACGGAAGCCCATGTACATGATCTGGTCGGCAAAGACCACGGTCGGTTTGAGGCCGAGGCGGCGGTAGCAGGTGTTGATGAGCTTGGAGATGGCCTTCTTGCCCAGCGCGCGATCCACCAGGTCGAACGGCAGACCGTCGGGCACGATGGCGAATACCAGCGCGCGGCCGAGCGTCGTGCTCTTGATGCTCACGACCTCGCGCAGCGTGCCGTCTTCCTCCTTGATCACCTCACGGATGCGCACCCGTATCCGCGCCTGCAGGTCCGCGTGCCCGGTCTCGTAGGCGCGCCGCGCCTCGTCGATATCGGCGAAGACGCTGCCCTCGCCCTTGGCGCTGACGCGCTCGCGAGTCGTGTAATAGAGCCCCAAGACCACGTCCTGGGATGGGACGATGATGGGTTCACCGTTGGCGGGCGACAGGATGTTGTTGCTTGCCATCATCAAGGCGCGGGCCTCGATCTGCGCCTCCAGCGACAGGGGCACGTGTACGGCCATCTGGTCGCCGTCGAAGTCGGCATTGAAGGCGGTACACACCAGCGGGTGCAGCTGGATGGCCTTGCCCTCGATCAGGACCGGCTCGAAGGCCTGGATGCCCAGGCGGTGCAGGGTGGGGGCGCGGTTGAGCATCACCGGGTGTTCGCGGATGACCTCCTCCAGGATATCCCAGACCTCCGGCGTACCGCGCTCCACCATCTTCTTGGCCGCCTTGATGGTGGCCGCCTGGCCGCGCAGTTGCAGCTTGCTGAAGATGAAGGGCTTGAAGAGCTCGAGCGCCATCCGCTTGGGCAGACCGCACTGGTGCAGGCGCAGCGTCGGGCCGACCACGATGACCGATCGCCCGGAGTAGTCCACGCGCTTGCCGAGCAGGTTCTGGCGGAAGCGCCCCTGCTTGCCCTTGAGCATGTCGGAGAGCGACTTCAGGGGCCGGTTGCCCGCGCCGGTGACCGGGCGGCCATGGCGGCCGTTGTCAAAGAGGGCGTCGACCGCCTCCTGGAGCATCCGCTTTTCGTTGTGGATGATGACGTCCGGGGTCTTCAACTGCATGAGGTTCCTCAGGCGGTTGTTCCG
>CAILVI010000505.1 GCA_903837595.1 uncultured Thiodictyon sp. | reverse complement strand
CTTGAATCCTCTTAAAGGGAAGTTGGTTCCGGTGGGCCTCGGTTCATCCGCGTGGCCGTTCTCAAGGACTCGAATCAAGCTCCTATTTTATACCACTTTTGATTATATTTCAAAGCGTTAAATGTGACGAAGTAGAATTAAGGCGAAGCGCGCAACGCTTGTAACCTAGTGTTCGAGCCCGGAGGTGTCCGTTGTTTCGCTAACGAATCCTCAGCGTGCGCCGCGGGTCGACTCGCTATATCGCCTTCACAGAAACAACGACTAAGCATTTCTAGGGCGTGCGCGCTGCACCAATCCCCGGTCGTGGCACGACGTCTGGCGAGCACGACGTAGAAATGTGTGTTGAACGAATCCGATCCTGGCACGGAGCCTGCTGTTGGCCAGGGACTCCCTAGAGCTAGGGGATTTTATCCTTGGGACCGGGGGCGGCGGCCACCAGCGGGGGATGGTGCCGGGCACCGGGGGACGTAAACCGGGCATTCGCGAGGCTCCGCAGGCGTGGCTGGCGTGACCAAGGAGGCTGTTGAGGACGAAGTGTAGACCATTTTGCAGATTCTGCGCGAGCGCAACTGCCGACCGGCAGGCGGTCTGTGGGCACCGACGGGGGCGCGGTCTTTTGGGTCCGCGCGGTCACCCTCATCACCCCCTCCGCCGCGGCGCTGCGGGGCTAGGCGCGCAGTCACCTGTAGCCGGCCCTTGCGGCACTTGGGCCACGGATAGCCGTCAAACTGTGCGGCCGGCTGGGACGGTTCCGCGCCGGTTGGCGCCGGGGCGACCAGTGCGGTGCGGATCACTGCCAGCCGCTGCGCCCGAGAGCGGTTGGCCAGGAAGCCGAAGTGACGCACCCGGATGAACCCTTTTGGCAGCAAATGCAGCAGGAACCGGCGGATGAGTTCCTCGCCGCTCAGGCTCATGACCTTGCGGCGGTCACCGTCGCGATAATCCTTGTAGGCGAGGTCGACTTACACCATCGAAGTCCACCAGGCGACGGTCGGAGAGCGCAATGCGATGGCTGTGGCGGCCCAGATACTCCGCCACCGAGTCGGTGCGGCAATCCAGAATATGATGACAAACCTGCCATTCCCGCGGACTCAGCGGATGGTGTTCGGCATAGCCGGCCAGACGGGCGTGGATGACCGCTTGCAGCGAGCGTGACTCAACCATGGGACACCGCCAATTGGGCGATCAGGTCCAAGGCCCCTTCGCCCTCGGCGGCACTGGGTAGCCAATGGACACAGCGCAGTGTGGTCTGGATGCAGCGATGGCCCATCAGCCGTTGCAGGCGCTTCACCGGCACCCCCGCCGCCAATTGATGGGTGGCATAGGCGTGGCGCTAATGCCCGGTTCGGCATTAGCGTCATTCCTTTTGCGACCCATCTGCTGGAGGCCGGCTACGACATTCGTACGGTGCAGGAGTTGCGGGGGCAGGCGGACGTGTCGACCACGATGATCTATAGCCATGTGCTCAAGCGGCCGGGGGTGGTGCCGGTGCGCAGTCCGGTGGATACCTGGTAGCCGGTGCGTCCGGGGCTAGCGCATCGCCCGGGGGATCAAGCCGGCGCCATTGGCGCCCTGACATGCTCCATTGCCGGATTTTTGGCGGGGCCGGCCGCTTGCCAGGTCGTGTCGCGGCCGAAGCCGCTCCCACTGGGTCCCACCTGACTTTCACGTAACGACCATCAAGGCCTTGCGTGGCACCCCGGCGCCGATCGGCTCAGGGCGCTCCGGGGCGCCGCCTTCCCGGTTTCAACCAAGCGCCGCGACGCCCCTGACCCGGCCGTCCAGAGGCGCGGCGATCGAGCCGCGAGTACAATGGCGTCGGGCATCTTGGTTCAATCGCACTGTCTGGGAGTGGTATTTATGTCACCCTTTCCATTGAGCTATCGGGTTGTCGGCGAAGACGATTACATGCTGGAGATCAGCATCGACACCGCTGGCGCCTTCGTCGTGAATCGCGGCGACCACACCAGTCACGAACCCCGGCATGGCCGACTCAGCAGCCAACAGCGCGACGACCTGTCGGCGGTCCTGCGGGGGTTGGGAGAGCGCCGGGAGTATCCCGCACCGGCCGGCGCTGCCGGCTTCCTGGCGGAACTCACCCTGGGTGAGGGCGCCGAGGCGCAGGTCTACCGCTTCTGGGAGGGGGCCTTGGACGAGGAGCCGGCACTCAAGGCGGTGGTTAGGGAGCTGGCGCTCTTCTGAGCGGGGGACCGGCGCCCGGCGCCCGGCGGCCCCGGGCTTCAGCGCACGATCACGCGGGCATTCACCGGCTGCAGCGGGCGGTTGTTGGGGCCGTGCATGGCGGCCGTCAGGCGGTCCACCTGGGACTGGGAGACGGTCATGGGTTGCTTCAGCACGATCCAGCGCACCCCCTCGGTACAGGGCGGGGTGGTCAGTGAACCGTCGAAGCGGAAATAGCCCTTGTCCGTCGGCAGCAGAGCGGCCGGGTTGATGGGCGTCGGTGGGGCCTCTTGCGTGTCGGTGCTCTCCGGCATGGCGTTCCATACCTGCGCGATCACCGGGTCCTCCGTCCCCAGCCGATACAGGACCGAGATCACCGCGAGACGTCCATCCGGGTCGGTGTGGACCAGGTGCCCCTCCATCGCGAAGGATTCGCCGTTTACCTGATCCTCGGCGGGGGCATGGAAGTGGAATTGCTTGAGGGTGAAGGTCCGACCGTCCAGGGTCAGGGTGGAACCGGGGGCCGCGTTCACCTGGATGGTGTGCCCGTTGTTCACAACCTCCTGTCCCAGACCCTGGTAATCGAGGACCAGCGGCGGCAGTGTCGCGTCGATGGCGCCGCTGACATCTACCGGCGACTGCGCGAAGCCGGCGGCACAGGCGGCGAACGCCGGGTCCAGTTCGGCCCAGTGTGCCGGCCCCTCGGTGCCGGCATAGGACCAGTGGGCATGGCTCGTTTCGGCGGCGACGCTGGGGGTCACCCGGGTGATGAGCGCCAGACACAGGGTCAGACCGGGGATCAGCTTTGGCATCGTGCTCTCCACGTCAATGATCATTATTGGTTGCGCTTGCAAGCGTAGCAAATTTGTGGCTTGGGCGGAATCTGGTCGGTCGCCGACGCTGTCCGTACCGGTGGTCCAGTTAAGACCGCCGGTGCTGGCGCGCGAGTGATAAACTGGGCGCCCCTCGTTTGATCGTCGTGCTGATCAATGCCAAGTCTCACGCCGCCGCGCTCCCCGGAGCCCACCCCCAGTCTGATCGTCGCCCTGCGTCTTGCCACCGCGCCCATCCATGAGGCAGTGGAGCGCTTGCCGGGGATGGTGCGGCTCACCGGGCCGGACGTGACCCTCGCGGACTATCGCCGCTATCTCAGCACCATGGCTCAGGTCTACGGGACCCTGGAGCCGCCCTTGTATGCCGCCCTAGGCGCGTTGTGCGGTGGCCCGGCGTCGACGCGTCCGGTAACCCTCGGCCTGCGCCCCAAATACCCGGTCCTGTGCGCCGACCTTGCCGCGCATAGCCTGGCGCCCCCGCGACTGGCGCGGGATGAGCAAGCCCCCCCTGATCTCAACACCGCCGTCGGCGGACTCTATGTCCTGGAGGGTTCGACCATCGGCGGTCGGGTCGTGGCCCGACACCTGCGCAAATGCCTGGGTGACCCACTGCCCGGCGGGGGCTTCCTGGACTTCCACGGCGACCAGGCGTCGGCCCACTGGAAGGGGTTCGGGCTCGCCCTGGAGGGGCTGCGGGCGGAGGGATTAGTGGACGCAGAGCAAGTGATTGCCGGGGCCTGCACGGTCTTTCGGCGGGTTTACGCCCTGTTGGCGACCATGGACCAGGCGGGGTCCGACGCCTGATTCCGGCGGCCCGGAGCAGCGGATGCGTGGGATGACCGATCAGCCGCCTGCGCCGGGTAACGGGCCGCCCGTGGCCGTGCCGGGTGGGCCAGCCAAGTCGACCCCACCCGCCGTCGCGCCAGGCTGGTCGCGAGGGTTCTTGCGTGCGCTCCGGTTGTTGGCGCCGCGCGTCCTGGTGGGCCTGGCGCTCGGCAGTGCCTTACTGGTCGGTGCCCTGCGCTGGGTCGATCCGCCGATCTCCGCCTTCATGGTGCGCCAGTCGTACGTTGCCTGGCGCATCGGCCGGCCGCCGCCCTATTTCTACCATCATTGGGTGCCTTGGGAGCGCATCCCGCCGACCCTGGCCCTGGCCGTTATCGCCGGGGAGGATCAGCGCTTCGCCTATCACCATGGGTTCGACCCGGTGGAGTTGCGCAAGGCCCTGACGACCTGGCACCTGGGGGGGCGGCTGCGCGGCGCCAGCACCATCACCCAGCAGACCGCCAAGAACCTGTTTCTGTGGCCCGGGCGTAGCTGGTTCCGCAAGGGCCTGGAGGCCTGGTTCACGGCCTTGATCGAGTTCATGTGGCCCAAGCAACGGATACTGGAGGTCTATCTGAATATCGTGCAGTTCAGTCCCAGCACCTACGGGGTGGGGGCGGCCAGCGAGCGCTATTTTCACCGGCCAGTGGACACGGTCGGGCTGCGCGAGGCGGTCCTGCTCGCCGCCGTCCTGCCCGCCCCCGTTGTCTACCACCTGGACCGACCCTCGGCGCGGCTGCTGCGCCGCGCCGCCTGGATCGCCGATCAGATCCAGCGGGTGGGCGGACGGCGGTATCTCGATCGCTTGTAAACAAGATGCTATCGTGGCGAATGATGCCACCCGGCGGGGTCGCACGTCGTCCGCCCAGCCTGAGTCAATTTTTTTGAGGGGATTGCAGTGTCCGAAGAGCAAGAAACCGCGGCGCAACCGGCCATCGTCCAAGCGCTGCTGCGCGCGCCTCCGGCGGAGGCACAGTTGCTGCTGGCCTGGTCGCGGGGGCTGGGCGCCATTCGTCACGGCGAGCTCACCGGGCGCAAAAAGGCGGCCGCCATGCTCGCGTTGACCCGTGACAACAAGGCGGCGTGGCCGATCCTCAAGGTCATGGGGCGGGCACTGAAGATCATCGTCTGGGACGCCCGCTCCTGGAAGCTGCGCCTGGGGATCGGTGCTGTTGTGGGCACCTTTGTGGCGGTCGGCAATGGGGGGGCCGCCATCGTGCCCTTGGCGGGCGGCATCGGGCTCCCGCTGTGGGTCTTGATGGGGGCCAGCGGCGCCCTGCTCGGCCTGCTGGCCGACGTGGTCAAGAAGAAAATGGGCAAAACCCCCCGTTAGTCCGGCCGACAATACTGATCGACCAGGGCCTGGTGATACTCCAGCTTCTGCTCCCGGTAATCGCGCTCGCTAATGTTCCGGTAGGTGCTGTGGGTCTGTTGGCTCCAGCGGGCGACCTCGGCGCGATTCTTGGCGCACTTGGCCCGGTCATAGCCGGGCTTTTTCTTGGCTGTCTGGCGGGCCTGCGCCGCCGCCCGTGCGCGCTCCTTGCGTGCCTTGTTGCGCTCGGCCTCCATGGCCTTGACTTGACCTTCGATCGAGTAGTCCTTGGCCCTCCCCTTGCCGGCGTGGTCTTGTGGGGGTGGCGACGGGTCCAGCGCCAGTTCGGCCCCCGCGGCGCCGATCGCACAACTGGTGTCCTGGTAGACGACGCTGCCGTCGGGTTGCAGGCATTTGTAGGGCCCGGCCCAGACGCTGAGCGGGAGCAGCAGGGTGGCGAGGGCGCGTCGGTTCATGGTGGTGGTGGGCATCGTCCGCCTGGTTGGTGCCGCCGTCAGCCCCGTCGCCGGGCGGCGGCCGTGGCCAGTTCACGCAGCATGGGTTCGGTGTCGTCCCAACCCACACAGGCGTCGGTGACGCTCTGGCCGTAGACCAGTCCGGCGGACGCGTCCAGGTTCTGCCGGCCACCCACCAGATTGCTCTCGATCATGGCGCCGATGATGCGCCGCTCGCCGCGGGCGATCTGCCCCGCCACGTCCTGGCACACCCGGATCTGCTTTTCCGGCTTCTTGCGGCTGTTGGCGTGACTGAAGTCGATCATGATCTTAGGAATAAGGCCCGCCTCGATGATCTGCTCGGCGGCGATATTGACGCTCTCGGTGTCGTAGTTGGGCCGATGCCCGCCACGCAGGATGATGTGGGTGTCGGCGTTGCCGGCGGTGGAGAAGATGGCCGATTGCCCCTCCTTGGTGACCGACATGAAGACGTGCGGCCGGGCCGCCGAATGGATGGCGTCGATGGCCACCTTCACGTCACCGTCGGTGCCGTTCTTGAAGCCCACCGGGCAGGACAGGCCGGAGGCGAGTTCGCGGTGTCCCTGACTCTCCGTGGTGCGGGCACCGATCGCGCCCCAACTGACCAGGTCAGCGATGTACTGCGGGCTGATCAGGTCGAGGTACTCGGTCCCCGCCGGCATGCCCATCTCGGCCAGATCCAGCAGCAGCTTGCGGGCCAGCGACAGGCCCTTGTTGATCTCGAAGCTCTCGTCCAGGTCCGGGTCGTTGATCAGACCCTTCCAGCCGACGGTGGTGCGCGGCTTCTCGAAATAGACCCGCATCACCACCAGCAGGTCGGCGCTCATGCTTTGGCGCAGCGGCAAGAGGCGCTCGGCATATTCCAGGGCGGCCCGGGGGTCGTGGACTGAGCAGGGGCCCACCACCACCAGCAGCCGGTCGTCCTCCCCATGGAGGATGCGCTGGATCGCCCGACGGGTCTCAAAGACCGTATCGGCGGCGCGCTCGGAGACAGGGAAGCGCTCGTGGAGCGCCCGGGGGGGTTGCACTTGCGTGATCGTGCGGATGCGCAGGTCGTCGGTCTGATGGGGCATGGCAGGGCCGGGGTCCGGGTCCAAGACGAAGGCAAAACAGTATAGTGCAAGACTCGCCGCGAACGTGCCACGCGGGCGCGCCTGGGTGCCGATTGGCCAGTTTTATGTATAGCATTGGTTTTCTTCGCGTCTGTGCGCCTTGGTCTGGGCGGCTCGCGAGTCTATTATGGCCAACCCGCCGTCCATTGCACTCCGGCCTTTCTGCATCCACCATTGGTGGGAACCGTGCCGCCTAAGGGAGCCCCCCCGATGACGAGACTTTTGGCCTGGTGTAATGAGTGGTCTTTAGGCATCGACGCCTTGGACGAAGACCACCGTGCGTTGGTTGAGGCCCTCACCGACATCAGTCTGCGCTATTGTCCCCAGGCGAGCGCCCTGGTGCGGGGAGCGCGCGCGACGGCGGGGGTTAGCGGCGCGGGCGCGCCAGTGTCTCTGGTGGAGGCGCTGAGCGGCTTTGGCGAGAAGCTCCGCGTCCATTGCCGACGCGAGGATGCCTTTTTGCGCGCCATCGAGTACACGGAGCGGGAGCAGCACGAGACGCAACACGTCGCCCTCATGGCGACGTTCGACTCCCTGGTGCAGGACTACCGGGGGCGGGCGATCCAGGTCTTCGACGCGGTTGGCCAGGAGTTGGTGCGCGATTGGCTGCTCGGCCACATCGTCAGCGACGACCGGGACTTCGCCCAGGTCTATTTCGCGCTCTGCGGTCTGGATGGTGCCGACGCCACGCCGCGGCAAGCGCCTGGGTATGCAACCAGAGACGCGGCCAGCCGCAGATCGGGTCCCGGTTACGCGGCGTCGTACCAGGGCGCTCAGCGCAACTCGGGGAACGCCTCGCGGGCAATCGCGATCGGAATTGCCATGCCGAAGCCCTGGTAGTTGGCGTCGCCGCCCTTGGCCAGCTTGGCGAAGTTGATGGCAATCACCTCGCCCGCCTCATTGACCAGGGGGCCGCCGCTGTTGCCGGGCAACAACTGGACATCGGTCATGATCTGGTCCCGGTCAATCCGCGTGACCCGACCGGTGGTCACACTGTCGGAGACCCCCAAGGGGTTGCCAATGGCATAGACGCCGTCGCCCTGTCCCGGGGTCCGCCCCGTGTTGACCCGCAGCGCCGGGGTGTTGTAACCGTCGAGCTTCAGCAGGGCCAGGTCCTGGTCGTCGGCGACGCGGATGAGCCGGGCGGTGAGCCGCTCCCCGTCCTTGAGGACGATGGTGAAGCGCTGTTGGAGGCTGGCTTGGCCGGTCTTAATGCTCTGCTCCAGCTTGGCGCTACTCAAGCGGCGCTGGTGCTCGGTGACCTGCGGGGCGAGTTCATTCACTTTCGCCTGGTAGTAGTCATACTGCCCTTTGAGATAGCGGGCGTATGGATCCGTCGCCTGCTTCGGCGCCTTCAGTGCGGCCAGCTCGGTTTCCACATTTTTCAGCAGGGTGCGCCGCCGCGTGAGTTCGGCCTCAGCGGCCGTCAAGGACTCTTCCTCCTGCGTGAACTGCGCCTGCTGCGCCCGTTGGTCCTCCGCCTTGGGGCGGATCACGTGGCGGTTGGTGAGGATGTAGCCATCGCTGCTGATGAAGAACCCGGCGCCCTGACCGAGGGTGGCCTCGATCGCGACGGTGGCAAGGGTGGCTGCCTGGACCGGGGTACGGGTAGTGGAGCCCTGGGCCAGACGTGTCGCCAGGTCGCGAGTCGGTGCGACCACCACGGCGGTCGCGTCGGCGGGTGCGGGTGCGGTGGCGCCGGGCGGCGGGCGGTCGGTGAACTGCCAGCGGCCGTCCGCGTCTTTGTACTTGAATACCTCCGCCAAGGCCGGAAGGCCGATCAGCGCGAGCCACAGGGCAGCCAAGACAGGCGCAGTCTCGGCCCCCGGTCGCTTGACCTTGTCGGTTGGCGCCGAGCCTGGTCCCGACCTGGGCGCCGACACCCTGGTCGGGGACCGCCAGACGCCGATCCGCGATGGCTTGCAGAATACGATGGACATGGCCGATGTCTGGTGCGCTGGGGTCGGGTCGGTAGGGTAAGGTGAGTCTAGCAGGTCCCAATCGCGTATGCTGTCGCGCACTCGGGACTCGGTATTCGGCACTCGGTGATACGGCGGTGACGATCAAAGCACTATCAGAGCAAGACCTCGTCGCCCTGGTGGACCAGCTGATCCTGGAGCAGGGTCGGCTGGACCCGCTGGAGCTGTTGATGGCCTGCGACTACCTGGCCTATGCGGACTACGAGTCCTGGCGGCTCGGCGGCGTGCCCCACCTGGAGGGGGTGTTGCGCGTCCCGGCTGACCAGGCGGCCGAACTCTTGGCCCGGGCGGGTCGCTATGCGGCGGCCCAACACTTGGCGGCGGTGCCACTGGAGCATCGCGCCTGGGGTACGAGCGATCGGATCGTCCCGCTCGGTCCCGAGCGCGGTCTCCACCCGGGGTTGGTTCGCGGCTGCGCCAATGCCTTCGCCCCGCCTGCCGATCGGATGCAATTGGACCTGTTCCACGATAGCCAGGACCAGCTCCTGGAGGAGGCGGTTCGGACTGCCTTGACCGCGCGCCGGATCGACGCTGCCCACACCGCCCTCACCCGGCTCATGGCCCTGGACCCCCGGCACCCCCGGCTGCGCCGCTATCTGCGCCTCATGCAGGCGGTGGAGGACTTGGCTGGGCTTGCGGCGGCACAGCAACTGCAGGTCCTCGAAGCGCTGGAGCCCGAGGTCCGCGACCTACTCGGCCACCGCGCCCGCGACCTGCTCGCCCCCCTGTGGGTCGCCTTGGCGCAGGCGCTCGCGGGCCAGCCATTCGACCCCAACGCCCCCGAAACCCACGCGGGCTACGCCTGGGCGCGCGCCGGACGCCACCCGTCGGCGCGGGAGGCGATCGAGGCGCTACCCGACTGGCGGCGCTGGCCGGTCCTCCTCCTCGCCCACGCGCAGGCATGCCGCCGCATGGGTGACCCGGCCGCCGCCCGCCGGGACTGGGCGGTGCTGTGCTGGGAGCACCCCGCCCAGGCCCGCTTGGCGCTGGCGGCCAAAGACCTCCCGGACGCCCGGCTGGTGCGGCTTTGGTGGGACTTCGGTGACGCCGACCTGGACCCGGGGCTGGAACCGGGTCCGGATCAGGACATCAGGGACTTCCCCGCCTGGCTCCTGCTCGCCGACCCCGGCACCGCCGCCGCCGTGCCGCCGGACCTGGCACCCGTCGGCGACGTGGGTGAGGCCTACCGGCTGCTGCACCGGTTGGTGAGCGGCGCGGACGGCATCCCCGAGCGCGCGGCCTTGGCACGGGTGCGTCCGGGGCTCTTGAAGCTGTATCTGGCGGCGCGCGCGAGCGGCACCCGCCGCGGTTCGGCGCAACCTTGAGCGCGCGGCTGTTTCAAGTCGCCCGCCGCAGCGTGCGCTGATCACACGCGGTACACTTGCCTCACCACGGACCCCGAGGCACCCCGCTACCGATGCACCTGATGCGCGCCATGATCCTCGCTGCCGGACGCGGCAACCGCATGCGGCCCCTGACCGACACGGTGCCCAAGCCGTTGCTGATGGCCGGCGGCAAACCGCTGATCGAGTATCACATCGAGCGCCTGGCGCTGGCCGGGGTCCGGGACATCGTGATCAACCATGCCCACCTGGGCGGGCAGCTCGAGGCGGCGCTGGGCGACGGTTCCCGGCTGGGCGTGCGGCTGCGCTATTCCGCTGAGGGTGAGGGCCAGGCACTTGAGACCGGCGGCGGCATCTTCAAGGCCTTGCCCTTGCTCGGCCCAGATCCATTCCTGGTCGTCAATGGCGATATCTGGACCGACTGTCCGTTCGTGGGGCTGGACCTGGCCGGCGGCGACCTGGTCCACCTGGTGCTCGTGGAGAATCCGCCTCAGCACCCGCAAGGCGACTTTGCCTTGGACCGCGATCGGGTCCGCCGGGACGGCGAACCGCGCTATACCTTCAGCGGGATCGGTGTCTACCGCCCGGAACTCTTCGCGGGCTGCGCGCCTGGGGCCTTTGCACTCGCCCCGCTGCTGCGCCGGGCGATGGACGAAGACCTGGCGGGCGGACGGCTCCATCGCGGCCACTGGTATGACATCGGCACGCCGCAACGCCTCGCGCAGCTGGACCAGTGGCTGCTGGCCAGTGGCGGCTAGTACCAGCAGCGAACATCCCGCGACCACTTCAGGATCAACCACGAGAGGCCCATGCTCCAAGAACTCGACCACCTGCCCGCCGGCCTGCTCGAGGCCGACAGCCGCGACCTGTGCCGACACTTGGGCGGTCCGACCCTGATTCACCTGCCCGGGGCGCGGCAGCCGCCGCTCTTCGTCTGCGTGTTGCTGCACGGCAACGAGCCCGTGGGGTGGGACGCCGTGCGGGGACTGCTGACCGCGCGCCTCGCACGCTTCGGTGAGCTGCGGCTGCCGCGCGCCCTGAGCCTCTTCATCGGCAACGTGACGGCCGCTGCGCAGGGTGTTCGCCACCTGCCGGACCAGCCAGACTACAACCGGGTCTGGCCCGGGGGCGCCTTGCCCCCGATGCCGGAGACTGCGCTGATGGCGGCGGTGCTCGGGCGCATGACCGAGCGCGGGGTCTTTGCCAGTATCGACCTGCACAACAACACGGGCACCAACCCCCATTATGCCTGTGTCGAACGCCTGGACAGCCGGACGCTGCAACTGGCCACCCTGTTCGCACGCACCGTGGTCTATTTCAGCGGCGCCAGCGGGGTGCAGTCCAATGCCTTCGCTGACCTGTGTCCGGCGGTCACCCTGGAGTGCGGCAAGGTCGGCGAGGCCGCCGGGGTGACCCACGCGCGGGCCCTGGTGGATGCGGCGCTGCACCTGGCCGCGGTGCCGGACCACCCGGTGGCGCCCCACGATATCGACCTGTTCCACACCGTCGCCCGGGTCCTGGTCCCGTCCGGCGTGAGCCTCGGTTTCCCCCCGCAGCCGGCCGACCTGCTGCTCGATCCGGAGATCGAGCGCTACAATTTTCGGGAAGTCCCGCGTGGGACCGCCTTCGCGCGCCCGCGCGACCCGGCCGTGGGGATTGGGTTTGAGGTACTCAACGAACGCGGCAAGGACATCGCGGATCGGTTCTTTCACCTCGAGGATGGCGAGGTCCGGCTACGCCGCCCCGTGATGCCCGCGATGCTCACCCGTGATCTGACGGTCATTCGCCAGGACTGCCTGGGCTACCTGATGGAGCGCTACAGCGACCATGTGCCGGGGCGGGGCTGAGTGACCGATAACCCAAAATCAGGAGATTGCTCACGCCAAGGCAGCATGAACCGAAGACGCCACCAGCTCGACTGTCGAAGTGGTATCGGGAGTTGCGCTTCGCGGCACTAGATTCCAGGATCACTCAGCCGTCTGGCCATGCGATGGCGTGCAGGGTCTGGCGGGCCTGGTCGTAGTCGAAGGACTCGATCTGTCGCGCCAGCGGCGTCGCCGCGTCGCCCAGCGCCGCCCGCAGCGCCCCTTCTGACTCGCGAAACAGATGCGCGGCGGCAATGTCTCCGACCGCCAGCAGGGCCTCAAGACGCCGCACCAGGTCCTTGAGGTCCGCGGCGGCGGGGTGCTTGGCCGACGGCTCGACCGGGAGTCCCGGCAGCCGCTCCAGGATGGCGCCGGACACGGCCGTGTAGGCCGCTTCTAGGGTCGCCATCAGGGGCTCACAGACGGAGGCGTTCGCGCCGGCGCGCAGCGCCGTCTCCAGGGCCGCGGCCGCGTGCGCAACCGCCGCGGCCCCCAAGGTGCCCGAAACGCCCTTTAGGTTGTGGACGATGAACCGGGCCTGCTCGCGCTCATCGGCGGCGAGCCGGCGGCGTAACTCCACCATGTCCTGGCCGTGCTCTTGCGCGTAGGTGCGCAGGTGGCGGCACTCATCCGCGCTCCAGCCCCCCTCCTGGCGGCCGAGCGGCGTGTCGAATCCGGCCATGGGGTGCGGCGTCCCGCTTGCCGGCGTCCAACGCCGGGCCGGCGTGGGCAGCGTTGCCAGTGGGGCGTCGGACAGCCATTTGAGCAGGGCGGCGAAGAGCCGCTGCGGGTCGACCGGCTTGGGCACATGGTCGTCCATGCCGGCCGTGAGGCACGCCTGCCGATCCTCGTCGAAGGCGTTGGCGGTCATCGCCAGGATGGGCGTGGCGGCGCGCCCCGGTAGGGCGCGGATGGCGCGGGTGGCGGCCAGGCCGTCCATGACCGGCATCTGCACGTCCATCAGGATCAGGTCATAGGCAGTGGCCGTGGCGAGCGCGAGCGCCTCCCGCCCGTTGGCGGCGGTGTCCACCGCGAGCCCGGCCGCCCGCAACAGTTCCAGGGCCACCTCCAGATTGACGGCATTGTCCTCCGCCAGCAATATCCGCGCCCCGGCGTGGTACCGGCGCACGGCCCCTTCGGCATCGGGTGGCGGCGTGGCCCTAGGGTCGGTGGCGGTGCCGGCAGTGACCGGGTCGCCCGTCCCGCGCCTCAACCGCACCGTGAACCAGAAGGTGCTGCCCGCCCCGGGCGTACTCTGTGCCCCTGCCTCGCCGCCCATCAACCGCGCGAGCTGGCACGTAATAGCCAGGCCCAGACCGGTGCCGCCGTAGCGGCGCGTGGTGGAGGCGTCGGCCTGCTCGAAGGCCCCGAAGAGCCGCGGCAGTTGCTCCGCGGCGATGCCGATGCCGGTGTCCTGGACCTCGAAGCGCACCAGTAGCCCCGCGGGGCCCTCCTCGATGATCCGTGCGCGCAGGCAGACCCCGCCGCGCTCGGTAAACTTGACTGCATTGGCGGCCAGGTTGAGCAGGGCCTGGCGCAGGCGGGTCGGGTCGCCGCGCAGCCAGCCTGGCACCGCGTCCGTGTCCACCGTGAGGCTCAGCCCCTTGGCGGCGGCCTGGTCCGCGATCAGGGAGCAAACCTGCTCTAGGACGCCGCCCAGGGCAAAGTCGCCCTGCTCCAGTTCCAAGTGGCCGGCCTCGATCTTGGAGAAATCCAGGATTTCATTGAGGATGGTAAGCAGGTGCCTGGCGGCGCCGTCGATGCGCCGCAGGCGCTCGGCCTGGACCGGCGTGACCTGGCTGCGGGCGAGCAGGTGGGTGAGTCCGACGATGGCGTTCATCGGCGTGCGGATCTCGTGGCTCATGTTGGCCAGGAAGGCGCTCTTGGCGCGGTTGGCGGCCTCCGCCCGGGTGCGGGCGCGGTTGAGTTCCAGGGTGCGGCGCTGCACCAACTCCTCCAGGTGGTGGCGGTAACCGTCCAGCTCGTCGCTCACGCGCTGCTTCTCGGTGATGTCCTCCTTGACCGCGACATAGTGGCTGATGGCCCCATCGCCTTGACGCAGCGGGGTGATGATGGCGTGCTCGGTGTACTCGCTGCCGTCGCGCCGCCGGTTGACGAACTCGCCTTGCCAGGGTCGGCCCGCGCGCAAAGCCTCCCACAGGTCGCGGTGGGTGGTCAGCGGGGTCTTGCCGGACTGCAGGATGCGCGGGTTCTGGCCGATGGCCTCGGCGCGGTCGTAACCGGTGGCCCGCACAAAGGCCTCGTTGACATATTCGATCTGCCCCTCGAGGTTGGTGATGACGATGCTCTCCGGGCTCTGTTCCACCGCCTGGGCAAGCTTGCGCAATTGCGCCTCGTCGCGGTGCTGGCGCACGATGCGCCATACCTCGTTGGCCAGGAGTTGGACGGTCTCCACGTCCAGGTCCGTGTAGGGCTCGGGCTTGTTGCCGACCCCCGCGATCATGCGTACCAGCCCGGACTCGAGTACCGGCACGCTGATCAGGCGCGCAAGTTCCGCGTGGCCAGGGGGCAGCCCGCGCCGCTGGATTTCCTCCTGGGGCGCCCCGGCATAGTCGTTGAAGATGACCGGGGCACGTCGGCGTAAGGCCTCGGCCCACACGCCCGCCTGACTGACGGGGTAATGCCGATCGTCGGTGGCCTGGCAATCATGCGCCTGGGTGTCCCGGGACCAGGCGACCATCTCGATGGTCTGCTGATCGTCGTCGACGAAGTGGGTGAAGCCGATACGGCTCCCGGTGAGCTGTTCCGCCAACGCCAGCGCGTACTGCATGAAGGCGCATTCGTCCAGTCGCTCGGCGGCCTTGGGCAGGTCGAGCAGGGCCGTGGCGCGGCGCGCTTGGAGGGCCAAGGTCTGCTCCGCCTGGCGCCGATCAGTGATGTCCATGAGGCTGCCGAAGACCCGCACGACCCGGCCTCTATTCACCTCGGCCGCGGCCCGGGTGCGTACCCAGCGGCGCTCCCCCTGGGCGGTATCGAGCCTTAGCTCCAGGTCATAGGGGTCACCCAATTGCACTGCGCGCTGGAAGGCCGCGGCCATCCGCGCGCGGTCGTCCGGGGCATAGAACGCGAGGACGCGCTCGGTGTCGATCGGGTCGTAGTCGCTGGTGACCCCGAAGATACGATAGACCTCGGCCGTCCAATGCCGTTTGCCGGTTGCCACGTCATATTCCCAGCCGCCGAGCCGGGCCATTTCCTGGGTATGCCCCAGCAGATCCTGTTCCTTACGCAGGGCCGAGTCCCGCCGCTGGCGGCGCACCCGGGCGGCCATCAGGGCGGCCAGGAGCAGGGTGGCCACCGGGTAGACCCCGAGGACCTCCAGGCCGACACCCGAAAACACCAGGGCCGCGGTCGGCGCCGGCAGTAGGAGCACCATCAGGGCCAGCATCACCACATGGACCAGGACCCCAAACAGGTAAAGCTCCAGTAGGGGCAGTTGCTCCGGCGCCGGGCGTAGCCGCCGCCACAGGATGCCGATGGACCCTGCGGCGAGGATCGCGGCGACCCCGACTGGGGCGCCGAGGCCGCCCTGGAACAGGCGCAGGGCGGCGGTCATGGCCATCGCCACCAGGGTCGGCAGGGCGCCGAAATACAGTCCGCTGACGGCCAGCAGGACCGAGCGGGTATCGAAGAAGAGCCCGGGGATCAGTAACCAGGGCGTCAGCATCAACGCCACGCCGAGGCTCCCGATCAGGACGCCGGCCAACAGCCGGGCCGGTACTGACCCGCGATCACCGGCGCCGTCGATGAACAAGTCCAAGACCAAGGCCAGGGCGAGCAGCAGCGCGGCATTGTGGATCAGGGCGAGCAAGGCCGGCCCGGTCAGCGCGGTATCGAGCATCATGCTGGCAGGTTGAAATGCGCCAGCCGTTCGCCCCCTTGCGGCCTGTCGTCAGTCACGCGAGCGCTGCCGGCACCGGATCCCGATGTCCCCGCGCGATGGCAGCAAAGGCGGCAAAGCCGTCCAGGAAGGCGTCGGTCACGTCCGGATCGAACTGGGTCCCGCGCTCGGCGACAATGATCGCGCGCGCCTCCCCCAGGGACAGGGCCGGTTTGTAGACCCGCGGCGAGATCAGCGCGTCGAACACATCGGCCAGGCTCATGATGCGGGCACAGACCGGGATCGCCTCACCGGCCAGGCCGTCCGGATAACCGCTGCCGTCCCAGCGCTCGTGGTGCCAGCGGGCGACCTCTTGGGCCAGGGTCAGGAAGGCGAGTGGGCGCTCCAGGTCCTGCTGGGCGAGCGCGATGGCGTCTGCGCCGATGCGGGTATGGCTCTGGATGATGTGCCGTTCATCCGTGGTCAGGGCCCCGGGCTTGCGCAGGATGGCGTCGGGGACACCGACCTTGCCGATATCGTGCAGGGGGGCGGAGCGGGTGAGCAGGTCGATATAGCCCTGGTCCAGGGTGGCGGCGAAGCGCGGGTGAGTGCGCAGGCGCTCGGCAAGCAGGGCGACGAAGGCCTGGGTGTGCCGGATGTGGTTGCCGGTTTCCCCGTCGCGGGTCTCCGCCAGGTGTGCCAGGGCGCGGATGGCCACCGTCTGGGTCAGCTCGTTCTCCGTCATGCGCCGGGCGATCTCCGCCTCCAGATAGGCGTTCTGGTCCTTGAGCCAGTCACGTGCCCGCTTTACCTCCAGTTGGGTGCGCACCCGCGCCAGGACCAGGGTGGGCCGGATGGGCTTGGTGAGGTAGTCTGCCGCCCCCGCCGTCAGGCCGTGCAACTCCGCCTCGGGACTATCCAGGGCGGTCAGGAAGATCACCGGGATATCACGGGTCGCTGGGTCGGCGCGCAGGCGTTCGAAGACCTCGTAGCCCCCCATTTGCGGCATCATCACGTCGAGCAGGATCAGGTCTGGGCGCGGCGTGCCGTTGGCTATGCGCAGCGCCTTGGCCCCCGAGTTGGCCGCCAGGACCCGATAGGTGGGATACAGCAGGTCGCCGAGCAGGGCGAGGTTCTCGGCGGCATCATCGACAATGAGCAGGGTGGCTTGGGGGGGCGTGATCACGGCGCGTCTCGTCGGCTCACTCCCGTGCCGGGGGCGCCCGGAGGTTCGACCGGATGCACCGGCGCGTCTTGCGCCCAGCGCCGCAGTTGATACCAGACCCGGCCCAGATGCTCCTGGAGGGCGTAAGTGCTGATGGCAAGCGCGCCCGCCCGTGGCACCCAATCGGACAGCCCCAGTTGCTCCCGCCAGTGCGGACCGGCAATCAGCCCGGTCGGGGCCGGGGTCACGGCAAACCCAGCCTGCTCGCAGGCTGCCACCGCGCGTGGCAGGTGCCAGGCATCACTCACCAACAACACCTGGGCGACCCCGTCACGCTCCAGCATGGGTTTCGAATAGGCGGCGTTCTCCCAGGTGGTGCGGCTGCGGTTCTCCACCCCGGCGACCGGGACCGCGAATTCCTCCCGCAGGGTCCGCGCCATCAGCTCGCCCACCGCCGGCGCCTGGGCCGTGGCGACGCCGCCGCTCACATAGAGCGGCAGGCCGGTGGCGCGCTGTAGCTTAGCCCCATAGCGCACCCGCTGCAGGGTGAAGGTATCCAGGGTCAGCCCGCCGAATTCGGGCGCGTCGCTCCTGAGCCCCCCGCCGAGAACTAGGATACCCTTCACCTGCGGTGCCAGCGGCGCCCGCAGATCCAGTGCCGCATAGGGCTCCAGCGGCACCATCAGCAGGATCGCGACCACCGGCAGGCAGAGCAGGGTGAAGCCGGCGGTCGCGGTTAACAGGAGCGCGCGCCCGGCCCCCCCCCGCACCAGGAAAAAGGCCCCCACGAGCATCAGGATGATGATCCCCGGGGGCAACAGCAGGGTCTTGATAATTTGCTGGGCCGTCATCCTAACCGCCAAGCGCACTTGGACAATCGTCCGGACGGCGATTGTTCAAGGTCACTTGCGCACCATGTCGCCCTTCATGATCTTGGGTGTGACGAAGATCAGGAGTTCGCTGTTATTGTCGGTGCGCGACTGCTGCTTGAACAGGTGCCCGAGCATGGGGATGTCCCCTAACCAAGGTACCTGTTCCTTCTGGTTGTTCTTGGTCCGTTCGTAGACGCCGCCCAGGATCACGGTGTCCCCATTATCGACCAGCACTGTCGTCTTCACCGAGCGGGTATTGATCGGCGGTGGTTGGCCAGCGGTGATGGTTGCACCGGCGGAATTATTGTCCACTTGCAGGTCCATGATCACGCGGTCGTCTGGGGTGATCTGTGGCTTCACCTTGAGCTGGAGCATCGCATCGGCGAATGAAGTGGTGGTCCCACCACTCGTGCCGCCGGCCGCCGACTGGTAGGGGATCTGCTGGCCCATCTTGATCGTCGCCTCCTGGGAATCGGAGGTAATGACCCGCGGGCTGGAGATGATCTCGCCACGCCCCTCCGTTTGCATCGCCGACAGTTCCAGCTGGAGCAGATAGGAGCCGACCTTACCGATCAGGAAATTGACGGCGCCGGACGGGGTGGCGGCCGGCAGGTTGACTAGCAGCGGGATCGCGGAGAGGGCGGCGGGTGTCGCTACGCTGCCGACTGCTGAGGTGACGTACGTTGGGTTAGTGGGGGGAACGGTCGGGTTCTGGTTCGGGTTCGGTGCGATGATGGTGTTCGTCTGGGTATTGTAGCCAGCGACTGTTACCTGCGGTTGCATTGTACCGGTGCCGGCAGCGCCACCAGCCTGTGACCCGCCGACCTGGTTGAAGGTTCCGGCACCGCTGCCATTGGCGGTCTGTTGCCATCGGGTGGCGCCGAAGCGCACGCCCAGATCGCGCGCGAAGTCATTATTGGCGACGACGATGCGGGACTCGATCATCACCTGGCGCACCGGCACGTCGAGGCGCGCAACCAATCGCCGAATGTCCTCCAGCTTGGTCGTCGTATCCTGCACCAGCAGGGTATTGGTACGTTTGTCCACGGACACACTGCCACGCTCAGACAGCAGCGATTGTCCACCCTTGCCATCGGCGCCGCCGACGGACTTGAGCATGGTTGCCAGGTCCTCCGCCTTGGCGTAGTTGATCTGAATGAACTCGGAGCGCAACGGCGCCAGTTCTGCGATCTGTTTATTCGACTCCAATTCCAGCTTTTCCTGGGCGGCCAACTCCTGGCTGGGGGCGATCATAATGACATTGCCGGTTTGGCGCATCCCCAGTCCCTTGCTTTTCAGAATGATCTCAAGGGCCTGGTCCCAGGGGACGTTCTTCAGGCGCAGCGTAATGCTCCCGTGCACGGAATCACTGGCGATCATGTTGAGACCGGTGAAGTCGGCCAACAACTGCATGACCGCGCGTACCTCGATATCCTGAAAGTTGAGCGAGAGCCGATCGCCGGTATAAGTGGCCTTTTTCTTCTCGAGTTGGTCTTTCTCCCCCGGGGTCAGGGCACGAAACTCCAGGGTGAAGAGGTCATCGGTCTGATAGGCAAGGTAGTCGTACTCGGCACCCGTCTGGATATCGAGCAGGACATTGCGTCCGCTCGCTTTGGACTCCACCGCGGTCACGGGCGTGGCGAAATCGGTCACGTCAAGCCGCCGGAACAGGCGCGGGGGCAGCGTGCTGTCATAGAGGTCGACAAAGACATGCCCGGCTTGTTCACGCACGGCCACGCGGGTCTGGGCGCTGGGAAGTTTGATCACTACCCGTCCCTCGCCGCCGTTGCCGCGTCGAAAATCGATGTCGCGGACCGCCCCGCCCGCCGCCGCGGCGCGGGCGGCTGCGGCTTGCGGCGTGGCCATCGGCGGGCCGCCGCGGGTGACAGGCGTCGCTGGCACCCCCGCCGGGGGCGGGGCAGGCGGTGGCGCGCTGGCCATGACGGCCTGCGTATTGATCTTGAGCCGGACCTGGTTGCCGTTGGTGCTCACCTCATAGGGAACCGATTCGTTCAGATTGATCACCACGCGGGTGCGATTGCTGGCCTCCACGGCGATCAGACTGTGAACGGCGCCCACGCCGATGGGCACGACCTTGTGATCGAGCTTATTGATGACGTCCGGGAAGTCCAAGGCGATGCGTGCCGGGGACTCGGTGGCGAATGACGTGGGTTTGGCGACGGGCCCCGAGAAGGTCAAGGTGATCTCGACCAGATTGCCGGGGGAGGCGGCCGACGTGACGCTTTGAAGATCGACCGCCCAGGTCGGGGCGGTGCCGAGTAACAGCAGCCACCACGTCATCCATTTGGCCAGCGCTATGCGACCCACGCGACGCGGCCGGCGCGCCGCTGAGCGGGTATTCGGGTGACTTGGGCTGCTCATCGCGGCGTGCCCTCCAAGGGTTATTGAGTGAGTGCGACCGTCGCCTGGCGCTCGCGCCACTCGCCGGGGTTTTCCGATACGATCTCGGTCAATTGGATCGCGGTGTCGCTGATGCTGACGATCTGGCCATTGTTCATGCCCAGGTAGTTGCCGACGCGCACCCGGTGCAGGATGCCGTTGGGGGTGCGGATCAGCCCCCAGGTGGTCTGGTTCTGTTCCAGGGTGCCGACCATCCGCAGGGCATCTAAGGCGAAGCCTTCAAGCTCTTCCTTGCGTCGCATGGGGTCGGGAGCCAGGTTGTTGCCGGCGGTGGCCGCTGGTACGCCGGCGCCCCGATTGTCCATCACAAAGGGATCCCGTCGCTCGCCCGGCTCGTAGATGAAGCCATCGATTTGCTTGACTTCAGGCAGCGGTCCGATCGGTCCCGGGTCACGGGCCTTGACCTTTTTTGCATACTCCTCCAGATCGCTCTGGTCGGCACTGCCGCAGGCGACGAGCAGCACCGACAGGAGCGTCGGCATGAGCCATCGCCAGCGTCGTGAGGGAAGCCGCCGCAGCGGATGCTCGGGCCGGCTCATTTGGCTACCGTCTCGTCCAGATAGCGATAGGTCTTTACCTGCGCCTGAAGCTGCAGTTTGGCGTCTTCCGCGCCGCGCTCGCCCGCGGGGTTGACGATCTTCACGTTGTGGATGGTCACGATTCGCGGCAGCGACGCGAGTCCGCTGATAAAGCGTCCAAAATCGTGATAGCGCCCGGTGACCCGGATGTCGATCGGCAACTCCGCGTAGAAATCCTTCAACTGCTCCCCCGCTGGCTGGAACAGCTCGAATTCAAGCCCTGCCGCCAGTCCGGTCTGGGAGACGTCCACCAGCAGTGCCGCCACCTCGGTCTTGTCCGGGAGTTGGCGCAGCATGGCACCGAAGGACTCCTTCATCTCGGCGAGTTGCTGGCGGTAGGCATTCAGATTGGCCGCCTTTTTCTGCTTGGTCTCAAAGGTCTTGCGCAGTTCCAGTTCTTTCGCTTGGGTGTCCGCGAGCCGCCCCAGTTGGGCATCCGTGTCCAGGTAATAGATGGCCGCGCCGGCCACGCTGCAGAGCAAAAGTATCGCAATCGCCTTGACCGGCACCGGCCATTCGCCGATGTTGTTCAGATCAAGTTCGTTGAGTTGGCTCAGTTCCATGGGGCTTGGGTCCCGGGGGTGCGGTCTGGTCTCAGGTGGGTCGGGTTGGCTGGGGCGCTAAGACGGCGGCTGCGCATTGGCGTCAGCGGTGGGGCGAATCTGGTCGAATGACATCCGGAAATGACTGAAGCCGGTGCCGGTCTTATCCTTGTTTTCGATCAGCAAAAGGTGCGGATTGCCGAGCCAGGCGGAGCCCTCGACGTTGCGCATGAAGGCCGAGACGCGGGCGTTCGATTGGGCGCGCCCCTCCAGCACAATGTTGCGGCCGGTCTGGTCCAATTTGACCAGGAAGACCCCTTCTGGGATCGCCGTCACCAATTGGTCAAAGAGTCTGACCACCTCCGGCCGGCTTTGCTGCAGTTGCTGGATGATGTTCATGCGGGCGAGCAGCTTGGCCTTGGTCTCCTCCAGCACCTGGATCTCCTTGATCTGGCGGTTGAGCTGGCCGATCTGCTCGTCGAGGAATTTGTTGCGCTCCTCCTGTATGCCGATCCTGCCCTCCATCCAAAAATGCACCCCGAGGGCGCTCAGCAGGACGATGCCCAAGGCAATGCCGCCCGCGACCGCGAATTCCTGTCGCCGTTGGTGACGCTCGGCCTCCCGCCATGGGAGTAGATTGATCCGGGCCATCAGTCGAATCCGCGCAGGGCCAGCCCCACGGCAACCATCATCCCCGGGGCACAACGCAGCAACTCTTTGGCATTGATTCGGGGTGAAAGCGACATTTGCGCGAAGGGATTCGCCACCGTGGTCGGCAGCCCCAGGCGATCCTCGACCAGTTCATCGATCTTGAGGATACCGGCGGTGCCGCCGGCCAGGATGACTTGATCGACCCGGCTGAAGGTGCTGCCGGAATAGAAGAACTGGAGTGCCCGAGTGATTTGCTGGGCCAGGGCCTCCTTAAAGGGACTCAAGACTTCCGTGTCGTAGTCCTCGGCGACGTCGCCGTCGACGATCTTCTGGGCGGCCTCCTCCCGCGGCAGGCTGTAGCGCCGCTGCACCTCGTCGATCAGTTGCTGGCCGCCGAAATTCTGCTCGCGGGTGTAGACGACCTGGCCCTCATGGAGCACGTGCAGGGTGGTCGTGGCGGCGCCCACGTCGGCCACGGCCACGGTGCGTTCCGCGAGTCCCTCGCCGCGATTGCCTAGGATCAGACTACAGGCATTCTCCATGGCATAGGCCTCGACGTCGACCACTGCGGCGGTCAGGCCAGCGACCTCCAGCGCGCTCACATGGTCATCCACATTTTCCCGGCGCGACGCTGCCAACAGGACGTCCACCATGTCGGGATTCGCCTGGGAGGTGCCCAGCACATCGAAATCCATGTTGACCTCCTCCAGTGGGTACGGGATGTATTGGTCTGCCTCCAACTGGATCTGGTTTTCCATCTCCGCGTCGGTCAGTCCGGCGGACATGGAGATCACCTTGGTGATGACCGCGGACCCGGACACGGCCACCGCGGCCCGCTTGGTCTTGGTGCCGCAGCGCTGCACGGCCCGTTGGATGCACTCACCCACCGCATCGGCGTCGACAATTTTCTGCTCCACCACCGCATTACTCGGTAGTTGCTCAACGGCAAAGGACTCGACCCGGTAGAGGTCGGTCGTCGAGCCGGAGCCCTGCGACAGTTCGATCAGCTTGACGGCCGTCGCGCTGATGTCGATGCCTAGCATGGCCTTGTTCTTGCGGATTAGACCGAACATCGGAGGCTCTTAAACCCTTTTAGCATGCGTGGAAAAGCGACGGCCGGCGGCGCGATCACGGCCTCACTATACCAAACCGAGAACATCTTGCGGGGGAGCGAATCCGCCGCTCGTCCCTGGGTGCCCCGCGCCGCGCGCGGCGGCGACGCTCCACGCGCCCCGTTCCTTGCATCTATTCGGGCTGCGCCGACCGGCCCCGGTGTTGTCTAAGCGGTACGGGGATTCTACAGACTCCCTCCCTGTCGGTGGGCTGGGCGCGGGTCGGGGGTGCGCGGACCAGGCGCGCGTGTTAACGTTCAGCCGTCACTATGCCTGTAACGTGGCGCCGCCGCGAGTCCCACGTGCGGTGGTCGAACTGCCTTAGAACGAGTCGGAGGTGCCAGATGTCGGGACGAGAGCGCGGGAACGCGGCGCCTTCGCGCATCGCCTACGAGGCGGCCCGTATCATGACCGAGCAAGGCGAGCCTGACTTCGACCGGGCGCGCCGCAAGGCAGCCGCGCGGATCGGGGTGCTGGATCGGCGCAGTTGGCCGTCCAACGAGGCGATCCAAGAGGCAGTGGCGACCCAGCGCCGACTCTTCGTCGACGGCGCGCAAGCGCGCGACCTGCGGCGCTTGCGACGCGACGCGCTGGCGGCCATGCGCAGCTTCAAGGCCTTCAGTCCGCACCTGATCGGTCCGGTCTTGCACGGGTCAGGTCATGCCGAGCAGGGCGTGCAGTTGTGTCTGTATGCGGAGCGGCCGGAGGATGTGGTGTTCGCACTCATGGACCAGCACATTCCCTGGCACGAACGCGAGCGCAGTTTTCGCTACAGCGATGGCGCGCGGCGCACCCACCCGGCGTTGCGCTTCCTCGCCGGCGGGACCCCCATCGAGCTGGTCGTCCTGCCCCGCCACGCCCTGCGCAATCCGCCGCTGGACCCGGTCACCGAGCGGCCCGCGCGGGGCGTCGATAGCGCCGAGCTGGAGCGCCTGATGAGTGGGGGTGATGATCAATAGATAGCATTAACGGCATTGCCCGGGATTTACCGGATGACGGAAAATTGACACTGCCGGTCAGAACTTCTACCATCTTTCGTTTGTCGCGCTTATTCTCTGCAATGACGAATCATCGCATTCGCATCGCACCATGCGCAACCGCGCTGTTAATACCGGAGTGATCTATGTCCAAAGCCCCCATGCGTATTGCCGTGACCGGCGCCGCCGGCCAGATCGGTTATAGTCTGCTGTTCCGCATCGCCTCGGGCGAAATGCTCGGTAAAGACCAGCCGGTCATCCTGCAGTTACTCGATCTGCCGCAGGCCCAACAGGCCGTGCAGGGCGTGATGATGGAGCTGCAAGATTGCGCGTTCCCGCTGCTTGCCGGCATGGTGGCCACCGATGATCCGAACGTTGCGTTTAAGGACGCTGACGTCTGCATGTTGGTCGGTGCCCGCCCGCGCACCAAGGGTATGGAGCGGGCCGATCTGCTGAGCGCCAACGGCGCGATCTTCACCGTGCAGGGCAAGGCCATTGCTGAGCACGCCAAGGAGGCGGTGAAGGTGCTGGTGGTCGGCAACCCCGCCAATACCAACGCCTACATCGCCGCGGCCGCCGCCCGCAAGGTCGGCCGTACCGACCCCAACAACTACCACGGTATGTTGCGCCTGGACCACAACCGCGCACTCTCGCAACTCGCCGACAAGGCTGGTCGCCCGGTGACCACGCTGAAGAAGCTGATCGTTTGGGGTAACCACTCCCCGACGATGTATGCCGATTACCGTTATACGACATCCAACGGCGACAGCGTCAAGGACCTGATCAACGATCACGCCTGGAACAACGATGTCTTCCTGCCCACCGTCGGCAAGCGTGGCGCGGCCATCATTGAGGCCCGCGGCCTATCCTCCGCCGCGTCCGCCGCCAATGCCGCCATCGACCACGTCCACGACTGGGTGCTTGGTTCCGATGAATGGGTCACCATGGGTGTGCCGTCCGATGGTTCCTACGGCATCCCGGCCGGAATCGTGTTTGGTATGCCGTGCGAGTGCCGGGGCGGCTCCTTCAAGATCATTCAGGGCCTGGAGATCGACGCCTACAGTCGCGAGAAGATCAACGTCACGCTGAAGGAATTGACGGATGAGGCGGAAGCCGTCAAGGATATGCTCTAGCAGCGACGGGCTGAAGGCGTCGGATGGGGCAGGGATGGCCCCGGATGCCGCGCGACATGGGAGGTTCGTGCGGCCCGTCGCTTTGTGAAGAGTATGGGTAAAGCAGGGGACGGCCCGAGGGTGGCTATTTCGCACCCAAGCAGCATGGGGGATGCCAAACAGATTGGCATCCCCCATTCATTTGTCTGCTTTTACCAAACAGGGCGCGCGCGGGAACGCGCGGCCTGTTAACGTCCGTACTTGCGACGGAAGCGGTCGACGCGCCCGCCGGTGTCGACGATCTTCTGCTTGCCGGTGTAGAACGGATGGCAGGCGGAGCAGACCTCGACATGCACGTTCTTACCCAGCGTGGAGCGGGTCTGGAACTCGTTGCCGCAACTGCACGCCACCTTCACGTCGCCATAGGCGGGGTGGATTCCTTCTTTCATGATGACCCTTCTCGCCCTGCGCGGGCACGCTATAAGACTGGGAAAACGGGGTACGATATCACTCTGCGTCCGGTGTGGCAACCGTTCTTGAGGTTTGGGGGGTCGGATCATCGGCGAGGAAACGCGCCACCAGGTTGTCGCCGAAGGCGGCGCCCAGTTCGGTGGGCACGACGTGCCCGGCGCTCACCTGCAACAGCCCGTCACGGACCGCGGCGGCGACCAACGGCTCGATCCGTGACCAGGGCAGGGCGGTGGTGGCCGTAAAGAGGTCCGACTCAAACCCGGCGGTGAGCCGGAAGGCGTTGAGGGCAAACTCGCCGATCCGATCGTCATCGGTGAGCGTGCGTTCGCTCTCGATCAAAGCGCCAGGCGGTGCAAGCAGATAGTCCTGGGGTCGACGGTGCTTGGCCGTGCGGCGGATGAGCCCGGTCCGCGGGTCGGTCAGCTTGCCGTGGGCCCCAGCCCCGATTCCCAGATAATCGCCGAAGCGCCAATAGTTGAGGTTGTGCCGACACCGCCGCCCCGCACGCGCATAGGCCGAGACCTCGTACTGGCCGTAACCCGCCTGCTGCAACCGCACCCGCCCGGCTTCGCCCATATCCGCGGCCAGATCGGCGTCCGGGACCGCCGGGGGGGCGGCATGGAAGGGGGTGTCGGGCTCCAGGGTGAGTTGGTAGTAAGAGATGTGCTCGGGCGCCAGTTCGATCAGTGCCGCCAGGTCCGCATCGGCCTGGGCCAGGGTCTGGCCGGGCAGCGCAAACATCAGGTCCAGATTCAGATTGTCGAAACCGGCGGCGCGGGCCGCCGCGACCGCCGCGCGCGCGCCCGCCGGGTCATGGACCCGACCGAGCCGCCGGAGCATCGGGGCGTCCAGACTCTGGACCCCGATGGAAAGCCGATTGACCCCCGCCCGGCGGTAGGCCCCGAAGCGGGCCGTGTCGGCCGCGCCGGGGTTGGCCTCCAGGGTAATCTCGCAGTGGGGATTCAACTCGGTGCGGCGGCGCACGCCGTCCAGGAGCGCCTGGATGGCTGCCCCGGGAAACAGGCTCGGGGTCCCGCCGCCAATGAAGATGCTGCCAAGCGGTCGGGTGGCCGCGCCGTTGCGCAGTTCCTGATCCAGGTCAGCGAGTAGGCGCGCCACATAGTCCGCGAAGGGTGGCTCGCCGGCGAGCGGGTGTGAGTTGAAGTCGCAGTACGGACACTTGCGCAGGCACCAGGGGATGTGGACGTAGAGCGCCAGGGGCAGCGTCCAAGCGCGGTCGGTCGAGGTCAGTTCGAATCCCACGGCAGCACTCCTGCGTAGTGGATTAAGGCACGCGGCACCCCGCCCTGGGTGTTGGCAGGGGAGTTGAGAGCGCCACGGCTACCACCGGCGGCGCTGGTGGATCCGTTGCACTGGTGCCGCCCCACAGGGCATCCTGACTGGGGCGATTTGTCTTAGAATGGCAACGATGGCCGATGCTGGCAAGCTGAAGTGACATTCCTCCCGGCCGCAGATGACCGCCTTCACGGCGTTGACTTTGCCGGATAAACCTGATCGAATCGCGCCGATCCGGCGGTTGCGCAGCGCGTTCGCCGCCCCCCTGGCCGCCTCGCTGCGAGTGAATTGCCCTCAATCATGTATAGCCCGATAGCGCGCATCGTGCGTAATCAGTTAGCTGGTATACCCTTGTTGCGGCGCTGGCGCGACGCCTGTGGCGAGCCGTTGCAGCAATACCATGACATCAGCTATAACGTGGGTGTCTGTCGGCACCATATCGGCGCCGCGCAGCGTCTCGGATCACTGGCCCCGCTGGGTCAAACGCTGGTCGAGATCGGCCCTGGCGGCAATTTGGGTAATGCCCTGATATTGATCGCTTCAGGCGCGCGCCGGGTCTATTGTGTCGATAATTACCGCCATGTCGATTTCCAGTTCAAGCTGACTCAGTTTTATCGCGATTTAATCGCCGATATCCTTGCGCATCCAGACCAATTGCCGATCACCGATCCGGCGCTTTGGGATCGCCGGCGTGCCGCTCAGGCGCTCGCCGAGGCAGTGACCTTCGCCCGCGATACCGTCACCTTCAATCCTGACCGGATTGCCTATCTGGCCCCGTGCGATGCGCAGACGATACCGCTCCCGGATCAGTCCATTGATGTGTTGTTCAGTCATGCCGTCCTGGAGCATGTGAAGCACCCCGCCGCAGTCTGCCGGGAATTCAGCCGTATCATAAAACCGGGTGGCTATTTCTCCCATGTGATAGATCTGCGGGATCACTTCGATCCGTGCGGCTTGGCCATGCTGCGCTATCCCGCCTGGCTCTGGCACCTCATGTCCTCCAACAGCCACGGTCATGTAAATCGCTGCCGGGCGGCTCATTTCGAGCAATTCTTCCGTGACGCCGGGTTGACGCTGCTCCAATTGCAGGCAACGGCGATATTGGGCGATGTCGAGCGCATTCCAATGGTCATAAGTAAAGAATTTTCAGGATTATCAATCAAGCAGTTGCGAATATTGGGGCTCTCCGTTGTCGGTATCCGTTGAGCGCTGCCGCCGGGCGCCCAGGGCGACGATCAGGGACCCAGTTCCTTTACCCCGGAGATCAGGAGGCGCGCGAAATGGCAATCAACGAAAGACAGCGACAGAAACGGCTCGAAGCACAGAAGAAGAAACGCAAACTGGTGGCCAAGGGGAGTGCCGGCGGGCTTGCCGCGGGGCGCCATGCGCTGCACTACGCAAGATTTCCGATTCATGAGTGCCTGGTATCGGAGCGCTTGTTCGAGACCGGTCTGGGTACCCTGATCTGGTCGCGGCGGATGCCTGATGGGATGCTCGCGATCACGGCGTTCGTGGTCGATGTATACTGCCTGGGAGTCAAGGACGCACTCTTCAAAGTCGCCAGTGAGAAGGCGTATGAAAACCTGATCAAGCCCGGGTTGATCGCGACCCATAAGGATCAGGCGTGGCAGGCCGGGGAGCCGGCTTACGCCCGCAAGCTCCTCCAGGGAGCCATTCGCTATGCCGAACAGATGGGGTTCGCTCCGCAGGGTGACTATCAGAATGCAAAAGGCATTTTTGGCGATGTCGACGCTCTGGCGTGCTCGACCGAGTTTGAGTATGGCCGCGGGGGCCAGCCCTGCTATATCCGCGGCCCGCAGGAGTCAGACGCCCGGGCGCAGCGCATCGTCGATCAGTTATTGAACAACTGCGGTGCGGGTGGCTTTACCTATCAGGCGATGCGGGATGACGGACTGGCCGGTTAAGGCCAGCGGTGCCGGCCGCGGACCGCGGGCACGGCGGGTGGATCGGTGCAGCGCACCCCCCCCCCGCAGCGCCTGGACGCGTGCCCTCAGCGGTCCTGGAGCTCGCGGATGCGGTCCTCATAGGCCGTCTTGACACACCCACGCTGGTCACTGTCTTTCCAACAATCGTTGCGGCCCTTGAGCCAGCTGCGCTGCTCTGATTTGAGCAAGTTCTGCTGGCTGGGCGGGGTGTGCCGCATGGCCACGCGGTAGAGATCCGACAGGCTGTGGTCCAAGTCGGCCAATTCGGCGTCCTTGCAGATCAGGTCTTCCACCTCGTGCGCGATCTTGCTGCACCGGAAGCTCGGATCGGCGGCCCAGGCCGGCAGGGCGAGCAGTCCGGCCAGGGCAGACACGGCGGCGATCAGGGGTAGTCGCATGGTGGGATTCTCCAGGGTCTTGGTGGTCCGACGGGACCGATGCTCTTGGGGTGTGCGATCTTAACCCCGCTGCCCACCGGGGGCCATCCCGGGGCACCAGCCCACCTTACCTGCTGTTATCTGGTTACGCAGTTCCAGCTTCGCAAGCCCGATGCCGTTCCCGCGAGGTTTCTGCCTGCCGCCCTTTCGGCTACCCCACAACCCTCACATGCCGCCGAGACAGCAAATCTTGACGTTTCCTTGATGTGCCGCTATCTTTGTCCGCAACCGAGCATGGATCCGGCCGCCTGAAGCACCCCGAGAGGTAAAACGACTTCAGGAATGCAAGAGCGTGGCGGCTGCAACCGCCTTTAGCCGATCAGAGTCCGGGGTGGTGACACCCTGGCGGTACCCGTGTAACGCCGGACTCGAGAAGCAGTTCACAGCGGAAATGGAATTTAACGACTGAGGGATACGCGAAACTGCCGGCTCGGCAGCAGGACCCGAGCCATCCGGCGACGGATCGCATCACGACACCTAAACCACAGAATCTCGGGAGGTTCGCATGGCGAGCCTGTCTACACGGGAAGATCGCTGCGGTCGCTGGGTGTTCTCAATTTCGGAGTTCGTTATGAACAAGGCAACCAAGCGGGTGCAAATGGAGATGCCGGAGGCGGCCTTTGAGCGGTTGGCGTGGCTCAAGGACAAGACCGAGGCGGCCTCTTATGCCGAGGTGACCAAGAACGCATACCGTCTGTATGCCAAGCTGATCACCCTGGCCGAGAGTGGCGAGGAACTGTACCGCAAGGATGCCAACGGCAACCTGACCCGGCTGGAGTTGTTCGTCTGACACCAGTCGTTGCGCCGCGGCACCCCGGCACCTACCTGGGTGTCCACTCCTCACGCTTCTATCAACACCGGAGGCCGGCAATGGACTGGAAAGGCAGAATCATCAGTGATTCCACCATCCTGGTCGGTAAGCCGATGATCAAGGGGACGCGGATCTCGGTCGACCTCATCCTTGGCTGGCTGGCCAACGGCTGGAGCGTCGAGGATATCTTGGTCTCCTATCCCCAAATCGGCCGTGACGACGTACAGGCGGCACTCGCCTTCGCCGCCGAGATGCTCCGCGAGGAGGAGTACATCGCGCCCTTTGCCGATCCGGGTGCCGGACTGACCGGCTAAGTCGTTCGATCACCCCGCGAGTCCGATTAAGCGCAGCAACGGCGGCAAGATGATCGCGGTGGCGAAGGCCGACAGGGCCATGGCGAGTCCAGAGAAGGCCCCCATCACCGGGCTCATCTGAAAGGCGCGGGCGGTGCCGATGCCATGGGCGCTGAGCCCCATCGCGAAGCCCTTCACCGCGTCGTCGTGACAATGGAGCAAGCGCAGCAACCCGGGGCCGAACACCGCCCCGACGATCCCGGTACTGACCACCAGGACCGCGGTCAGTGACGGCAGCCCCCCGAGCTTCTCGCTGATGCCCATGGCGACCGGGGTAGTGGTCGACTTGGGTGCCAATGAGATCAGTGTCACCGCGTCCGCCCCGCACAGGATGCCGATCCCGACGGCGCTCCCAGCGGCCGTCACCACCCCGACCAGCAGGGCGATGAGGATCGGCAGGGCCAGGCTGTGCAGCCGTTCCCGCTGGCGATAGAGCGGGATGGCGAGCGCGACGGTGGCCGGGCCGAGCAGAAAGTGGACGAACTGCGCGCCGTCGAAATAGGTCGGGTAGGGGGTCCCGGTGAGCTTGAGCAGCCCGATCAGCAGGGCCACCGCGATGGCCACCGGGTTCAGCAGCGGGCTCTCACCGCCCAGGCGATAGACCTTGAGTGCCGCCAGGTAGCAGATCAGGGTCGCGGTCAGCCACAGCAGCGGCGAGGCGGCCAGATAGACCCAGATCGCGGCCAGGGGTGCGTTAGTCATGGCCCGTCCCCCGGCGCCAGGCCAGCAGCCGTTGCACCCCCATCATGGTCAGGGCCGTGACCGCCAGCGTGATCAGGGTGCCAAAGAGCAGGGCCGCGGCAATCGCTACCCACTGTTCCTGGACCCGCGCCCAATGGACCATGACCCCGACCCCGGCGGGAACGAACAGCAGCGACAGGTTGCCGAGCAGGCTATCCGCAGTCTGTCCGAGCCGTTCAGAGATGCCGCCCCGCAGCCACAGCCAGGCGAGCAGCAACAGCATCCCCAGCACGGGGCCAGGTACCGGCAGGCCGGCGGCCCGCACCGTGACTTCGCCGGCGAGCTGACAGATCAGGATCAGGGTCAAGGCCTCGAGCAACGTACACCCCCGTGGGGCGGCGGCCCCGGTCGAATCGAACAGTGAGGCGGTCATTGGAACCGCAAAGGCGCACCGGATGCAAAGACCGCGCGCGCACAGACCCCGGTCGCGGTCTATCCTTGGCGGCGAACCCTTGAGCCAGAGCACCCCATGCGCTTCTTCAACAATGCCGGTCCGGTCAACTGTGCCGACCATTACTGCCTGGACCCGCTCCACCGGATCGATCTGGACGAGGTCGAGTCGCTGATCGACCAGCAGCGCTATTTCATCCTCCATGCCCCGCGCCAGACCGGCAAGACCTCCTCACTGCTGGCCCTGATGGCCCATCTGAACCGGCAGGGCCGCTACCGCTGTCTCTACATCAATGTCGAAATGGCGCAAAGCGCTCGGGAAGATGTCGGCCGGGCGATGCGCGCCATCCTGGGTGAGCTCGCCTCGCGGGCCAGGACCCATCTGCACGACGACTGGCTGGATGGGCACTGGGTCGGAATCCTCGAGCAAAGCGGCGCGGAGCGGGCCTTCACCGAGATCCTCACCCGCTGGTCCGCGCACAGTGACCGGTCCCTGGTGCTGCTGATCGACGAGATCGACGCCTTGGTCGGCGACAGTCTGGTGGCAGTGCTGCGCCAACTGCGCGCCGGCTACGACAAGCGCCCCGCTGCCTTCCCTCAGACCGTGGTCCTGTGCGGGGTGCGCGACGTGCGCGACTACCGCATCCATTCCGCCCGCTCCCGGGAGATCATCACCGGCGGCAGCGCCTTCAACATCAAGGCCGAGTCCATCCGCCTGGGCAACTTCACGGCCGCCGATGTCGCCGCCCTCTACCGCCAGCACACCGACGAGACCGGGCAGCCCTTCACCCCGGAGGCCCTCGCCCTGATCTGGGAGCTGACCCGCGGTCAGCCCTGGCTGGTCAATGCCTTGGGTTATCAGCTCTGTTTCCGCAACCCGACCACCCGCGACCGCGCGGTCACGATCACCGCGGGGCTGGTCGAGCAGGCCAAGGAGGTCCTGATTGCGCGTCGCGACACCCACCTCGACCAGCTCGCCGACAAGCTGCGCGAGCCGCGGGTGCGCCGCGTCATCGCGCCCATCCTGGCCGGGGAGGACGCGCCGGGACAGTTGCCGGTGGACGACGTGCAATATGTCCGCGATCTCGGTCTCATCACCACCGACGGCCAGCTCGAGATCGCCAATCCGATTTACCGCGAGGTCATCCCCCGGGAACTGACTTATACCACCAGCCTCACGATCACCGAGCAGCCGGCGTGGTATGTCGCACCCGACGGCCGGCTGGAACTGGCCAAACTCATCGCCGCCTTCCAGGTCTTTTTCCGCGAGCACTCGGAGCATTGGATCGAGCGTTTCGACTACAAGGAGGCCGGCCCCCAATTGTTGCTCCAGGCCTTTTTGCAACGCATCGTCAATGGCGGCGGGCGCATCGAGCGAGAATATGGACTGGGGCGGATGCGCACCGATCTGTTGATCCTCTGGCCCTATGGCGCTGGCCAGGTTCAAAAGGCCGTGCTGGAGTTGAAGATCCTGCACAAGGGGTTGGCGCAGACCATCGCCTCGGGGTTGGTGCAGACCTATGCGTATCAGGACCGCTGTGCGGCGGACGAGGCCCACCTATTGATCTTCGACCGCAGCGGGCGGGATTGGGCTGAGAAGGTCTTTCGGCGCAGTGAGCAGTTTGAGGGGGTTGGGGTCGAGGTATGGGGCATGTAGGACGGCCTCCGATACGATACCCGCGTTCTTTTTGCAGTATGCTATCGGTTGGCCGAACGGGCTTGTGCAAACTACCATGAGAGACTCCTAGCCCGGCTACACAACAATGAAAACAGGCACTGCCATGCAAGATGCGCTGAATCAGTATCTGAGCCGCCTACGGGCCGCGTTTCCGACCTTCGTGACTTTCGGGAACGGAAGCGCGGATCTTGACCGAGAAGAGCGAAGCTACAAGGTCGAACTGGTTGAGCTGTTCCAGAACGAGATTGCCCCTTCGCTCAAGGCGCTGCCCAAAGACGAGGGCGCCCTGGCCCAGACGGGTGCTGATGTCATCGGCCTGTTCACTCGTAAGTTGAGCCACGGATCTCCGCAGAATCTCGTCGGCTTTCGCTACACCGGTCCCTTGCAGAAACTCACCGCGAGCGACCGCGCCAGATTCGCTTCCCTGACCGCGGATTTGCTTTACGGCGACGACCCGCTCGTGGCGCGGGTGGACCGATTCGTGCCGGGCCTGCGGGCGCTGCTCGCGGACAGTGCCCCGGCCACGGGCTGGTCGGCGATGTCGCGTAGCGTCACCAGCCTACTACTTATGGTCTGCGATCAGCGCCAACACGTCATCATCAAGACCAGGGAATTCAATCGCGCTCTTAAGGCATTCGGCCATGAGCCTATGCCCAACCGCGCTTTGACCGGCGAGGACTATCTGTCGGTCCAGTCATGGCTGTTCGACCTGCGCGACGCCATGGCGGCGGCGAGACTCGGGCCGCGAGACCTGATCGACGTGCAGACCCTGATTTGGGTCGGTGACGCGAATTACAGCCAGGGTGACACGAATCGGCAGTATTGGGTCTTGGGTGCCTACTGGGACGGCGTCGACATGACCCAGACCTTCGTCACCGAAGGCCGCTGGGAGAATGGGTTTGAGGATCAGTACGAAGAAGACGTGAAGCAGGTCCGTGTAGGCGATCGGGTGGCCATCAAGAATTCATATACAAGAAAGCTCAATCTGCCCTTCGACGGTCACGGATGCTACGTCTCCTGCATGGATATCAAGGCCGTCGGGACCGTTACTAACAATCCGCAAGATGGGCATAACCTGACAGTCGAGTGGGACGCCGACTTCGAGCCGGTAACCATCTATTGGTACACCTACCGCGCAGCCATTGTGCGCATCCAAGACCAGACGCCTATTCCTTGGATATTCAATGGGGTCTCGCAGCCGCTGGACGAACCGGAAGCCTACTATCGGAAGAAGGCCCAAGAGGAAAATCAGGCGCCCGGCGAACTGGGCCCTGCCCCTTTGGCCACTGTGGACAGTGTCATGACCGCGATCAACACCGACACCCCGGTCAATCGCATTTATTATGGTCCGCCCGGGTGCGGAAAGACCTACTGGCTACAGAAGCTGATGGCCGAGTATAGGGACGCGCAGGGGGCTCGCTATCGCTTCGTCACCTTCCATCCATCCATGAGCTACGAGGAGTTCGTTGAAGGGTTGCGCCCCATTAGCGACGAGACGACCAAGGAACTCAGGTATGAGGTCAAGCCCGGTATCTTTCGAGAGATCTGCGAATTGGCCGAAAAGGACCCGGGGCAGCGTTATGCCCTATTCATCGACGAGATCAACCGGGCCAATATCGCCAAGGTATTGGGCGAGCTGATCACCCTGATCGAGCCGGATAAGCGGATTCGCGCCGACGATGGCCAACGCGGTATACGCCTGACCCTTCCCTACTCCCGGCTATCATTCGGCGTGCCGGACAATCTCGACCTCTACGCCACTATGAATAGTGCGGACCGCTCTATCGCGCTGCTGGACACGGCGCTACGCCGCCGCTTTCAGTTCGAGGAAATCGGCCCGGACCCGGACCCGGACCTGATGTCCACGGATGTCGAAGGGATCGACTTGACCGCACTCCTGAGGACCCTCAATGAAAGGATCGAACTGTTGGCCGATAGAGACCACCGGGTTGGTCACGCCTATTTCATGGGCGTCGCAACGCTTGCCGACCTCGACCGGGTGTTTGCGAAACACCTTTTGCCGCTGCTCGTCGAGTACTTCCACGACGATTGGGGCCAAGTTGCCCTGGTGCTCATCAATCGCACGCTTGGGCGAAGCGAATTCGTCATCAGCGAGGAGTTGGACCCAGGGCAGTTATTCGGCAAAGGCTGGGAGGCGTACGCGACCCGCCGATCCGAGGTCTTGCGGCGCCACCAGTTGGTCTCGGAGTTCACTCCAGCGATGTATCTCGGTCTACTCGTTTGAGCGATCACCACCTCGTCGTTCGCGAGCACCAAACCATCCGGCTCGCACCCAACGGGCCGCTGTCGCGCGCGGCCCACGCGGCCTTTCTCGCCCGCATCCCGATGCTGCCGAGTGGCGTGCTGACGCCAGTCCACGAGGGACTGCGCACCGGCTCTCACTGCGGGCTGATCCAGGCCGATCGCTGGACCTTGGAAATCCTTCCAAAGATTTACGACCTTGATGGGCCGCTGCCGGATCGAGGCGCATTGGTGAGGATGCTCGCCGTCTGTTTCGATATCCCGGTTTGGCTCGACGGCACGGCCAGCAGTGATCTGGCCGATGACCTGCTCAGGGTCGTCATCCGCGCCTACTTGGAGGAAGCCCAGCGTCAGTTACGGCAGGGTTGGATCAAATCCTATGTCGATCAGGAAGACCGGCTCACCCGTTTGCGGGGACGGCTCAATCTGAGCGAACAAGTGCGGCGCGGACGTGCCGCGGCCCATCAGCTACACTGCGTTTTCGACGAACTGACGGTCGACAATGGGTTCAACCGGGTGGTTCGAGCCGCACTTACCTTGGTCCGACCTCGACTTCCGGTCAGTTCCAGGCTGGCGATCCAGGCCGATCAACTCGATCTGGCCTTGGCCGATGTTGGGCAACTTCTGCCTGGCGAAGCGCTCAGGGCTCAACTCCCGCACCACCGGCTGACACGGCGTTATGATCGGCTGCTGCTGCTGGCGTCCTGGCTCCTGCGGCTGTTGAGTCCCGACGTTCATGGCGGCGCGCAGGAGGGCCTGGGTCTCACCTTCGACATGAACCGGCTCTTTCAGGAGATCGTTTCGATGGCCCTGGAGGCCGCCATCCGACGGCATCCGCTGGGGTCGCGTCTACGCCTGACGCGCGAGCGACCGATGAGACCGCTGGTAACGGATCTGTCCGGTACTGGACGCTTCATGATGATACCGGACCTCTGCTTATGGCTGGATGAGGACTTGATCGCCATCCTGGATACGAAGTGGAAGCGGCTGTCACCCTTCCAGGACGAACACAAGGCCGGGATTGCGCAGTCTGACCTATACCAGTTGCTTGCCTACGGCTACACCTATGGTTGTAACCATTTGACACTCATCTATCCTCACCACCCTGAAATGAAAGACTGGACCCTTCCCCGGTTTAGTTATTGCTCCCCAGCGGGGGCAAACATCGCGCTCCAGGTCGCCGCCTTTGACCTGGGTGCGTCCAGGAGTGCGGCGGGACAACTACTGAACCAGCAGATCGGAGGATTGCTTCATGCGATTTTTCAATAACGCCGGTCCGGTGAACTGTGCCGACCATTACTGTCTGGACCCGCTCCACCGGATCGATCTGGACGGGGTCGAGTCGCTGATCGACCAGCAACGCTATTTCATCCTCCATGCCCCGCGCCAGACCGGCAAGACCTCTTCACTGCTGGCCTTGGCACACCATCTGAACAGCGGGGAGCGTTACCGCTGCGTCTACACCAATGTCGAGCCGGCCCAGGCGGCACGCGAGGACGTGGCTGGGGCCATGCAGGCGATCTTGAGCGGCTTGGCGAGTTGGGCACGACACATCGCGGGCGACACCTATCCGGGCGAAATCTGGCCCGGCGTCCTGGCCGAGGCGGGCGCTTACGACGCCTTCGGTGAGGTCCATAGCCGCTGGGCCGTGCACAGCGACCGGCCACTGGTGCTCCTGATCGACGAGATCGACGCACTGATCGGCGATACGCTGATCGCAGTGCTGCGCCAGTTGCGTGCCGGCTACGCGAAACGCCCCGCCGCCTTCCCCCAGACCGTGGTCCTGTGCGGGGTGCGTGACGTGCGCGACTACCGCATCCACTCGGCCCATTCGCAAGAGATCATCACCGGCGGCAGCGCCTTCAACATGAGGGCCGAGTCTATCCGCCTGGGTAACTTCACGGCCGCCGATGTCGCCGCCCTCTACCGCCAGCACACCGACGAAACCGGGCAGCCCTTCACGCCGGATGCCATCGCCTTGATCTGGGACCTGACGCGCGGTCAGCCCTGGCTGGTCAATGCCTTGGGTTACCAGCTCTGTTTTCGCGATCCGACGACCCGCGACCGCGCGGTCACGATCACCGCGGCGCTGGTCGAGCAGGCCAAGGAGGTCCTGATTGCGCGCCGCGACACCCACCTCGACCAGCTCACCGACAAGCTGCGCGAGCCGCGGGTACGCCGCGTCATCGCGCCCATCCTGGCCGGGGAGGACGCGCCGGGACAGTTGCCGGTGGACGACGTGCAATACGTCCGCGATCTCGGTCTCATCACCACCGACGGTCAGATCGAGATCGCCAATCCGATTTACCGCGAGGTCATCCCCCGGGAATTGACTTATACCACCAGCCTCACTATCACCGAGCAGCCGGCCTGGTATATCGCCCCCGACGGCCGGCTGGAACTGGCCAAGCTCATCGCCGCCTTCCAGGTCTTCTTTCGCGAGCACTCAGAGCACTGGATCGAGCGCTTCGACTACAAGGAGGCCGGCCCCCAATTGCTGCTCCAGGCCTTCCTTCAGCGCATCGTCAACGGCGGCGGGCGCATCGAGCGTGAATATGGGTTGGGGCGGATGCGTACCGATCTGCTGATCCTGTGGCCCTATGGCACCGGCCAGGTTCAGAAGGCCGTGCTGGAGTTGAAGATCATGCACAAGGGGCTCGCACAGACCATCGCCTCGGGGTTGGCGCAGACCTATGCGTATCGGGACCGCTGTGCGGCGGATGAGGCGCACCTGCTGATCTTCGACCGCAGCGCACGGGATTGGGGCGAGAAGATGTTTCGCCGCAGTGAGCAGTTTCAGGGAGTTGCCATTGAGGTCTGGGGCATGTAATTTGGGGGCGCCGCACCCCAGTGCGGCCCGGCCTCGCAGTAAACTCCAACGCGACGATGACTTGCGAGGTTTCGCCGCACTGGGGGTGCGGCGCTCCCGGGTGGCCTAGGGGCCAACCGAATCGCCCCAGTGGTCGGAGCGATGATCAGCGCCCGCGCGACATCGCGAAGCGGTGTCACGAGCGCATCAGCACAGTCGGTGCTTCAATCAGGCCGCGGCACCAGCCGTTGCGCATCCATCACCATCAGCCCGTCGTGCCAATCCAGATGGTGCATAGCGCGCCAACCGCCGCTCGCCGGGCCGGTTGACTGCCAGATGCGCCGTTCGCGAAAGCGCTCCGGGGTCAGCTCCAGGACCTGGTTGAGTGCGAGGCCATAGCCATAGCGCGGCACCGAGACCTGCGCCGGGCGCAGCAGTCGGCCCTGGTGATCGAGGAAGACCCGGCCGCCGGGGCGCGCCCCGGCATAGTCGCGTACCAGCGGATTGCCGGCGTGGGGTGTCCACCGGTCGCTGAGCGGTGAATCGGCATGGAAGGCGAAGAGCGAGTCGTTGACCCGCGCCTTACCCAGGCGGGCGCTGCACAGGAGCCACCAGCGGCCCTGGTGCTCGAGCAGTGTGGCGTCGGCCGCCTGGATACCGTCGATGAGGGGGCTCGCCCGGGTCCAACCGTAGGGGAAGGCGGTGCAGCGGTAGAGGTCCACGCGGCGGCTGGCGGCCGATTCGGGGACCATGTAGAGCTCGTCTTGGAACGCGAACAGGAAGGGGTAGGAGAGGTGACGGTCCTCGTCGATCACCGGCACGGCGGGGCCGACGGGTTCAAGGTCCGTCCCTAGCCCCAATACGCTGATCCGGCCGCGCGAGAGGTGAAAGGGGTACTCCTCGATGAAGATGAAGCGCCGCCCGTCCTGCGCCCAAGCGAAGGGGTCGGCCCAGAAGGTGTCCGCCGGGGGAAAGAGCGGGGTCAGCCCCGCCGGGTCCGGGTCGCACCAGGCGGACCGCTCGCGCAGGCCGGCCAGCAGGAACCATTGCGGCCAGGCAGCCCGCTCGTCGCGTTCGTCACTGCGCTTGCGCAGGGTGCGGGCCAGCTGCTGATGGACGCGCCGCAACGGGTTCACCCGCCGTCCCCGTCGCCCTGGGTGACATAGATACCGGCGGCGGCGCTGGGCAGCGCGCGGGCCATGAGCGGCTGCGGCCGGCCGGACTTGGTCAGCCGCGGCGTAAAGCCCAGGGACCGGAGGCAGTCCACGATGCCCCCCCCGCAGGCGAAGGTCTCCACCCGCTCCGCCCGCTGCTCGCGCAACCTGCGCAGGGCTCCGCTCACCAGGGCGCGGACCGCCTCGGTATCGCCCGGTGCGGTCAGCAGATCCACCAGCTTGGCCCAGCGCCGCCGCCCCTTGTCATAGGTCAGCAGCACCACATAGCCACGCAGGCGCGCCCCGTCGCTGGTCGTGATGACCTGATAGTCGCCCTCCGGGTGCCGACGGTAGCGCCAGTCGAGTGTGGCGGCATCGCGCCGGCAGATGGCCGGGTAGCATCCCCGCACCTCCTCCCACAGCCGATCGAAACGGGCGTCGAAGGCACCGGTGAGCGTCTCCAATGGGAGCCGGGGCCGCGCGAGTGGCAGCGCCAGGTCTGCCACCGCGCCGACCAGGCCGCCCAGCGGTCGACCGATCGACCGCCCCAGGGTGTGTTTCAGCGAGACCCGCCGGTGCATGGACCCGCTACCCGCGGTTGGTACAAAGCCGATCCGCTCGATGATGCTCATCATGTCATCGGAGATATGCTTGCCGAATTGGATCGGCCCCGCGTTCGGATGGTCGAACAGGGCCGCCGCGATGCCGTGGGAGAGGTCAGGCCCGCCGGCCGGCGGGTTGCGGCGGTGATCCCGCAGCGCCTGGCGCATCAGGCCAAAATGCACCAGCACATCAACGAACCAGTGGGCAGTGACCGGCTCACCGCCGATGTGCAGCCCGGTCGGGATGGTGCCCAGGTTGGCGATGACCTGGTCGCGCCACTCGGCGACGATCCCGCGGTAGCCCGGGGTCGGCAGGCGCGGGTCTTCATGCCACTGCCAGTCCCACAGGCGATCGGCCCGTGCCGCCGGCTCAGGGCCGAAGACCTCGCCGATCCGGGCGATGATCTGCGGGCGGTCGGCGTCGGTGCCTGGTCTGATCTCGATCATAACAGTGCGGTTTCGCGTGCCAGGTCGTCAGCGGTGTCTTCGAGCAGGGTCGCGCCGGCATCGAAGGCCAGGTGCAGGAACGCCACGCGGCCGATTCCCAACCAAGTGGCGGCTGAGCCCGAGGAGATCTTGCCTTCATTGAAGAGGCTGATCGCTGCTTGTTGCTTCAGATAATGAGCGAACCCTTCCGCATTCATGTGCAGTCCCAGCAGCAATTCGGGCGGACACTCAATGGCAATGGCGTGCTGCATGTGATCAAGCTCTTGGGTTTCTGGCCAAACGATGGCGTGCCCCGATTACCGCCCCAGCAACCGGCGCAGGATGCCCTGATAAATCTGCGCCAGCGCATCCAGGTCCGCCACCGCGACCCGCTCGTCCACCTGGTGAATGCTGGTGTTGATAGGCCCGAACTCGACCACTTGCGCGCCGGTCGGCGCAATAAAACGGCCGTCCGAGGTGCCGCCGGTGGTGGAGGCCTCGGTCTCAATACCGGTCACCTCGGTGATCGCCGCCCGGGTGGCGGCCACCAGTTCACCGGCCGGGGTCAGGAAGGGCTGGCCGGAAAGTCGCCAGGTCAGGTCGTAGGCGAAGCCGCCCGCGTCGAGGATGCGGCGCACGCGCTCCGCAATGATCTCCGGGGTCAGTTCGGTGGAGAAGCGCAGGTTGAACTGGGCGGTCAGGTGGCCGGCGATCACATTGTCCGCGCCGGTGCCCAGGCTCAGGTTGACCATCTGGAAGCTGGTCGGGGGGAAGTGTGCGTTGCCCTCGTCCCAGGTCTGCGCGCACAGTGCGGCCAGGGCCGGGGCGGCGGCGTGGAAGGGGTTGTTGGCCAGCAGCGGGTAGGCCACATGGCCCTGCTTGCCATGGACGGTCAGCAGCCCGGTCAGGCTGCCGCGGCGGCCCACTTTGATGGTGTCGCCGAGGCGCTGCGGACAGGAGGGCTCGCCGACCAGACACCAGTCGATCCGCTCGCCGCGGGCCTGGAGCCGCTCCACCACCTTGACGGTGCCCTCGGTGGCGATGCCCTCCTCGTCGCTGGTGATCAGAAAGGCGATGGAGCCCCGATGGTCCGGGTGGGCGGCGACGAATCCCTCCACCGCGGTGACCATCGCCGCTAAAGAGCCCTTCATGTCCGCGGCGCCACGGCCATAGAGGTGGTCGTGGCGGACTTCTGGAGTGAAAGGATCGCTGGCCCAGTGCGCCACCGGTCCGCTCGGCACCACGTCGGTGTGGCCGGCGAAGCAGAACAGTGGGCCGGCGGTGCCGCGGCGCGCCCACAGATTGGTCACCTCGCCGCAGGGCATCCGCTCGATCCGGAATCCGATCGCGGCCAGGCGCCCGGCCAGCAGCTCCTGGCAGCCGACGTCAAGCGGGGTGATGGAGGGCCGGCGGATCAGTTCGCAGGCGAGATCAAGGGTGGCGGACATCAGCCGAGCAACTCCGCGTAGCTGGATTCGGAAAAGCCGAGCAGGCGCGAGTCGCCGGTGTCGAGCAGTGGCCGCCGGATGATAGAGGGTTGCTCCAGCATCAGGCGGATGGCGGACTCTTGGTCGATGGCCTCCTGCACCGCCGCCGGCACCTTGCGCCAAGTCGTACCGCGGCGGTTGAGCAGTGCTTCCCAGCCCATTTCCGCCACCCAGGCGCGCAATTGGGGCTCAGAGAGCCCGTCGCGGCGATAGTCATGGAAGCGGTACTCGCGGCCATGCTCCTCGAGCCAACGGCGGGCCTTTTTGATGGTGTCGCAGTTGGCGATGCCGTAGAGGGTAATCATGGTGCCCAACGATCAGCCATTAAAATAAGTCAGGTTTCCGGCGGCTCTGCTCATGGGTAACCCCGACGCATGCCGAGAGGTTCGAGCGGGCGGAGCATAAGCGGACAGGATTAACAGGATTTCGCAGGATTAACAGGATTGTCGATGACGTGACGCGCGATTTTGTCATCCTGTAAATCCTGTTAATCCTGTCCCTTGTCCATCATTTGGCACGGCCTTTGAAGTTTAGCTCGTGGCCTCTGGTTCGTCCGGCTGAAGTGAAACCTCGCTAAATGTCCCGCAACAACTCGTTGATCCCCACTTTGCCCCGCGTGCGCTCATCCACCTGCTTGATGATCACGGCGCAGTAGAGGCTGTGGCTGCCGTCCTTGGAGGGCAGGTTGCCGGGGACCACGACGGCCCCCGGGGGGACGCGGCCATAGAGGATCTCACCGGTCTCACGGTTATAGATCTTGGTGCTCTGGCCGATGAAGACGCCCATGGAGAGCACCGCCCCCTCACCGACGATGACCCCCTCGACGACCTCAGAGCGGGCACCGATGAAGCAGTTGTCCTCAATGATGGTGGGCGAGGCCTGGACCGGCTCCAGCACGCCGCCGATGCCGACCCCGCCCGACAGATGGACGTTCTTGCCGATCTGGGCGCAGGAGCCGACGGTGGCCCAGGTGTCGACCATGGTGCCGGTGTCGATATAGGCCCCGATGTTCACATAGGACGGCATCAGTACACAGGAAGGGGCGATGTAGGCCCCGCGCCGCGCCGCGGCCGGCGGCACCACGCGCACGCCGGATTCGCGGAACTCACGCGAGTTGGTGTCGGCATACTTGGACGGCACCTTGTCGTAATAGTTGGTGAAGCCGCCCTTCATGAACAGGTTGTCCTCGATGCGGAAGGACAGCAGCACGGCCTTTTTGATCCAGTCGTTCACCACCCAGTCGCCATCGCGCTTTTCCGCGACGCGCAGCTCGCCCCGGTCCAGGCGCTCGATCACATCCAGTACGGCGTCGTGCACCCGGGTCTGGACGTTGCGCGGGGTGATCTCGGCGCGGCGCTCGAAGGCCTCGACGATGATGTCTTGGGTGTCGCTCATGGACGGCTCCGGTTGGACAAAGGGGGTTGAAGGGGTCGGGACGACAGTTTACCGCAGCCGGTCAGGGCCGGTGCATCACAGCCGCTCGACCAGGCGGCGGATGCGCCAGGCGGCCTCGAGACACTCATCGAGCGGCGGGACCAGGGCCAGGCGGACCCGGTCGGCGCCCGGGTTGAAGCCATCCACGGTACGCGACAGGAAACTCCCCGGCAACAGGGTCACATGCTCTTCGGCAAACAGCCGGCGGACGAACTCGGTGTCCGGAATCGGCGTCTGCGGCCACAGATAGAAACCGGCCGGCGGTGCTGTCACCGGCAGGACCGGGTCCAGGACATCGACCACCGCGGAGAATTTTTCGCGGTACAGCGCGCGATTGGCGCGCACATGGCCCTCGTCCGACCAGGCGGCGGTGCTCGCGCTCTGGGTGGGCAGCGCCATGGCACAGCCGTGGTAGGTGCGGTAGTTGAAGAAGCCCTCGATCAGCTCGGCGTTGCCGGCGACGAACCCGGAGCGCAGCCCCGGGGCGTTGGAGCGCTTGGACAGGCTGTGAAAGCAGATGCAGTGCTCGAAGGTGTCGTTTCCCATGGCCGCCGCCGCCTGGAGTAGCCCCGGGGGCGGGGCGGACTCGTCCAGATAGAGCTCCGAGTAGCACTCGTCTGAGGCGATCACAAAATCGTGGGTTTGGGCGAGTTCAAGCAGGCGGGTCAGCTGGTCCAGGCCCATGACAGCCCCGCTCGGGTTGGCCGGCGAACAGATGTAGAGCAGCTGGCAGCGCCCCCAGGTGGCCGCGTCCACCGCGTCGAAGTCCGGGATGAAACCGTGCTCTGCCCGGCACGGCAGGAAGTGCGGCTGTGCTCCGGCGAGCAGGGCCGCGCCCTCATAGATCTGATAGAAGGGGTTCGGCATCAGCACCAGCGGCGAGCGGCCCTGGCCGACCACCGCCTGCGCGAGTGCGAACAGTGCCTCGCGGGTACCGTTGACCGGGAGTATGTGGCGCTCCGGGTCCACCAGCCCGGCGGGCAGGGCGAAGCGCCCGGTGAGCCAGCGGGCGATGGCCTCGCGCAGGGCCGGCTGACCGCGGGTGTTCGGGTAGACGGACAGGGTGTGCAGGTGGGCGATCAGCGCCTCGGTGATCAGCCCCGGGGTCGGGTGCTTCGGCTCGCCGATGTAGAGGGCGATCGGCTGCCGGTCGCGCGGCGGCACGCAGCCGGCCTTGAGTGCATTGAGCTTCTCGAACGGATAGGGCTGGAGCAGCCCAAGTGCAGGGTTCATGGCGGCCGGGTGACTGCGTGGCGCAGCGGCGCAGGACGGCGCGACCGCGGTGGACGAAAGGGCGCTAGTATAGGGCATGACCCCGGGCGGCTCCACGCTGGGGCGCAGCCGGTCGTCACCGAAAACCTAACTAATTGATGAGGAGGGCGTCTTGCCAAAGGCTGCGCTCGTCGGCCCAGTCGAGCTGCGGCGCCTCGACAGTATTGCGGCCGTTTTGCCCTGCCCCCTCGAAGCGGCCCACCGTCGGCTGGAGCCGGCCGGCCGGTCCCTCCTCACCAAGGCCAAACCTTTAGCGGAGACTGCGCCGGCGAACCGCAAATGCGGTGTCAGCGATCAACTCTCTTGCTGCGGGACCGGGCATGCCCTCAAAGGTTCGCAGTACCTCTAGGTCTTCGCGCGTACCGCGGTACATGATAGCGGCAGTGACGATTTGCAGGGCTTCGAGTGAGTGGCGTTGGTCCAGCCATGCGATCATGGTACTCAAGATCGTCTTCCACGAAACATCCCTCTTTAGAAAATTGTCAATCCAATAGCGAATCTTATGCTGCCCCGTCTCGCCGATCATTTTGTCCAACTCCGTCGCCGCTTGATCATGATCCGATTTGTTCCGGAGTAATACTGGCTGCAACCACCCATCCAGCAGTTCCCGGCGAATCGCAAACCAGCCACGATCATTGCAAGTGTCCCATAGAGCCAAAAGGTCGTTCCGGGTCAATAGATGCAGGTATGGACCGATCGCACGCACTTGAGCTTCATCAGTAAGACCGGGATGTCCCTTCATGTGAAAGCCGAAGGAATAACCGAGATGTTCCATGAGCTTATTCGGCTCTGGGCAATCATTGATCGCGGCGCCTGCCAGCTTTAAAAGGGCCGGAGTTGAAACATAGAGCGCGGTCTGCACGAAAAGGTGCGTAAGTCGGAGATGGTCCCAGTGTTTCAAAAGAAGGCGTTCTGCCTCAGCTTTCGGGAGTTGTCTAATCAACTCATGGGTAATCCAGTCGGACTCATGGTATTCGTTCCATATACCGGTTACCAGCGTCCTGCGGCTGTCAAGAAAGACGTCCAAGGTATCGTTAAGCTCGGCCGACCAGATATACCTGCCGTACTGCCACCAGCGCCCGCGATCGTCGCCCGCCAACTTCTCGATCATTGCCGGGATTGCTTGTTGGTCTCTGCGCCTCAATCGCGCTTGGAGAATGAAATCGGCTATATCGTTCGACAGTGTGGCCGACCTCAGTATATCAACGTCATCCGAAGCCTGCGTCGCCGCCCAAAGTGCGAAGGCTTGCGCCCGCAAATGCTTGTCGTTTGCTTCGTCGTTCCAGAGAGTAAGCAAGCGATCTCGCGACGCCTTCGACATACCGCGTCCGCGTTCCTCTTGAGCGCGTTTCCATTGGGTGCCCAAAATCATCGGGAAGAGGAAGATTGAGTCGGTTCCCTCAAGTTGACGAGCAATTGCCGCTGATTGTTCCGCAACAAAAGAAAGAGCCTCCGGATCATCTATGTGGCTAAGCATCTCAGTAATTGGACCGCTGAGCTCATCTTGTGCCCCGCGGCGGATGAAATAATGGATCGCCGCAACCGGAGGCGTCTTTTCGAGTGCCCAGCGAAACTCGAAAGCTAAGAGCGCGCTACGCGGAGAGAGTGAGTGCTCCTTTTCTGATTTGTCGGGCAATGCTGCCCACGCGTCGCAAACTGGTCCAAGGTAACGATCGGGATCATCTCCACAGCACTCCGAAAAGCTCCAGAGGTAATCGGCCAAATGATGGCAGCGTGCGCCATCTCCGGTCCAGCAGGTTTCGATTGCCGAAGCCAAACTTGGGTTGCCAATGTGTATGGTGAGCCGTAGCGCCCCGACTCTTTCTGAAGCGCTAAGATCCGGCCGGCATAAATGCTCATTTAATAGCGCGACTAGCGTCCTGCCGTGGTGTAGCTTCGCATGCTCGATTTGGGCGTCTCGCAACGGATATCGTATACCCGGAATCAAACCCGTACCAAGCTCTATACCCCCTGAAATATCGCAGTTACGCAGTCGTGCAAGCTGGCCACTGCTGGTCTTATCGCGGAACTTCCGGACTATCCGGGGCACCTCGGGGGAGTCCGTTTCGGACAACATGTCCAATGCCTCCCATCTCAGGTGCTGGTTTGACTTTTCGTGTGTGGCAGGTTCGTCGAGCCAATGATCGATTGCCTGGAGAACAGCCTGCTTCTCTAGGCCGCTGGCTTCGCCGAAAAGGCGCAATGCGTGAACGAGCCCGAGCGGGTTCAACGTGGCGATGCGGGAAAGGAAGGTGGGGCCAGGTCGTCCCCAGACGAGGGCAGCGCCCATCACCTCTGCAAAAAAAGGGTCGCTGATGAGATCGTTGGTCAGGAGATCGCGGTGGTCGAGTTCGGCTGCGGCATCGGCCAGCAGCCAGTCACGCACTCGGTCGTGCCGGAATAGGAGGCGCTGGTCGTCGGACCAGCCCGCGAACCGCAGCAATTCGCCCTGATGTGCGAGGCGGCTGAGCAAGTGCAGAGGTTCCCCCTGAAGCGCCGACCAGCGACTAATCTCCCGCCAACCGACCTCGATTTGACGACGGGTCAGCATTCCCCCTGCCAGCAGGCGTAGCGCGGATCGATAATCTGCGGCCGGGTGGTCCCTTCCCTCTGCCGCGGTACGTGACAGACAGCCCTCGACAAACTGACCGATCACTTGGTGCGGGTTTGGCGCCGTCTCCTGGTCATGGAGCGCGATAAAGAGCGGATCATGGCCGAGTGCGCTGGCGGTGTCAGTAGCGCTGAGTTGGCTCAGCTCGCGCCCCTCAAGTTGCGCCCGCGCCAGAACGGCGTCGCGGCCTTCACTGGCAGTAAATGTTCCGGCGACGACAATCAGGGGGTCGATACGCTTGCGGGCCTGATCTCCCAGTGAGGCGATGATTTCCGGCCACAGGGGACATACCAGTCGCCAGGACGACAGCCCACTCGTCTTTTTCCCGGTTGATGCAGGAGTCCAACCGGCGATCCGTGCCAGCAAGCGCGTTGTTTGGCCGGATCGGTTGATGTCCTCGACCACCAGCAGCAGTGGCTGTTCGGGTGAGCAGAGCGATATCGCCGATACACCTATTGCCGCCAGCGACGGATGAAGCTGGCGCAGGGCGCTGGTGACTGCCTGATCAATGGTAATTGCCGAGTCAACGACTTCGTGGGGTAGAAAAATCCCGAATCCACCACTTTCAACGTATGCCTTGAGCCTGCGGTAACATGCCACCGATTTGCCAAGGCCCGATCCAGCAACCAGGAATGTCAGGTTCCGATGATGACTGGCATTCAGCGTGGCATCGAGTGCGCGAGGCACCCAGGCAGCAGGATTATCCGGTGGACTGTGAACCTCAAGACTCTTGATGCAAAGCTCGCGGAGCAGTTCTCTGGAAAGTTGCTCCTGCTCGATCCCCAGAAAGTCGCGGCGAAGCCAGTGTCCGGTCGGCTGGTTGTCCAAGAAATGGGTTAATCTGGAGCGCCCCCACAGATCGATCTCCAGACGGCGCTCACGCCCGGCGGCCTCGACGGACCGAACCAACGCCTCACCCGGTTCCTCGTTGGTCGTGAGAACCAGCGTCACGCGCAGATTCGGTGTGCGTATTCGCTCTTCAGCCGCCAGTTCTGCTGTCTTGATGAGGTCTCCGGGTGGTGCCGTCGGCCGGCTGCCATTGCGAGGTTTGACCTTCGCTGGATCGTGCAGCCATTTTTTCTCAAGATCGCCGCGGGCGGTGATGGTGTGGTGAACCGCGATCATGTGGGGCGGATCGGCGTCCGGCACGAAGCAGATCCCATCTAGAGGGGACCTGATTGCCTTGCCCGCGGCGTTCACGCCAGTATGAGCCAGCGAGTCGAAGCGCGGATTGGCCGCCCGCAAGATCGCCGTGGCCAGGCACTCGAACAGGCCCTCGTCGGTGATGCCCGCCAGCGCTAGTGCGGTTCTTGCTGGGTTCATGGACTTCTTCTATTCATAATTCCTTGACTGTTGCCACGTCGATTCGCCAGGCGCTTTCTTCGAACTCAGGTCGAAATTCAGGCGTCTCAGCCGGAATAGGCAGCGACAGCATCGTCCGGCGGTTTTCGGGCAATAGCGTCGCCGCACTAGATCTGGATTACCCCACTTGTTGGGCGTCGTGCCTCACTCTTAGTATCTGCACAGTCCGGGTCTCGACCAGCTCACGATAAAAGACGATGTAGTTTGGGTGCACGACCAGTTCGCGGATACCGGGCAGGCGGCCGGGCCGACCCAGTTCGGGATACTGTGCCAACGGCTTCGTTTTGTCGCGCAGTTCCTGGCCGAAGCGCCTGGCACGAGTGGGATTGTCCTGACCGATGTAGCGGACGATGTCACGCAGGTCATCGCGCGCCAGCGGGCGCCATTCAACGCGATAGCCCTTGGCCGCCATGTGCGCTAGCTGACGCTGGCCGGTAAGGCGTCAAGGTCGGCGTCCATCTCGGCCATGACGTCATCATGAGCAATGCTTGGCCGGGGGTCGTCGATCGCCGCCTGAATTTCGGCTGCCAACTGCTTGGTATAAGCGGCGGCGGCGTGTGCCTCGCGCATCGCTTGGGCGCGGTTGGCCCGGCTGCGGCTCGCGTCCTTCTGGGTCGGGTCCCAGTGGGTGGCGTCAATTTGGGCAACGGCGATGCCAAGATCGCGCAATACGACCAGTGCGGACACGGGATTACCGAAGCGGCGTGGCTCTAGGCTGCGGGCCTTGGACAAGACGGCGTCATGCCCGCTACGGGTAGCGATTTCCAGCAAGAAACCACTGCCTTCTCCCTTCAAGGTCACGCCGACCACGCCGCCGGCGCTGGCCGTCGCGCGCAACTGTTCTAAGGTCATGCTCTGCATCGGTCTAGTCTCTATCGGGAACGGCTAGGAATCGACGATCATTGTGCGCGGTTGATGGAAAACTTGCAACCTTGCACCGTCGGTCGGGGGCGTTGGTCATCATTCTCCGGTCACCGCGCCAGCCGCGAGGTCGCCGGTCCGCACAGCGGACGCGCTGGGAGCGCCGCACCCCAGTGCGGCGACACCTCACAAACGACCGCGGCCTTATGGGTTGCGGATTGGCTGGGCCGCACTGGGGTGCGGTGCTCTCGGGGTGCGGACCTGCCAACCACCGCCCAGCGCCTTGATCAGCAGCACGCCCGCGGTCAGGCGCCGGCCCTGGATGTCCAGCGCAGTGCGCTCGCTGGACAGTTGCACGGCCTGGAGGGTGACCACGTTGAGGTAGCTGACGGTGCCCGCCTTGTATTGATTCAGGGTCAGCTCGACCGAGCGGCGCGCGGCCTGAAGCGCGGCCTCTTGGACGGCGGCCTCCTCACTGAGGATGCGCAGGGCCGCCAGGTTGTCCTCGACCTCCTTGAAACCGCCGAGCACGGTCTGACGGTAGGTCGCCACGGCGGCCTCGTAGTTGGCGAGTGCCTGGGCGTTCTGGGCGCGGCGCAGGCCCGCATCGAATAGGGTGGCGGCCAGGGCCGGCCCGACCGACCAGTAGGGGTTGGCGATGCCGATCAGCTTGCCGAGGTTGGCACCCTGGTAGCCGGCGCTCCCCGTGAGTGTCAGGGTCGGGAAGTAGGCGGCCCGCGCGACACCGATCTGCGCGTTGGCGGCGGCCGCCAGCCGCTCGGCGCTCGCGATATCGGGGCGGCGCTCCAGTAACTGTGACGGGACCTCGGCCGGGATCACCGGGAAGCCCTGGGGCGGCGCGGCGGGGGCCAGCGCCAGGGCGGCGGGCGGGCGGCCGATCAGGACGGCGATGGCGTGCTCGAGCTGGGCGCGCTGCACCCCCAGGTCGATCGACTGGGCCTCGCTGGTCTTGAGCTGGGTTTCGGCCAAGACCACGTCTGACTGGGGGACGACACCGGCGGCGTAGCGGTTGCGGGTGATGTCCAGCGCCCGCTGGTAGGCCGCCACGGTACGATCCATCAGCGCCTTCTGGGCATCGCTTATGCGCAGCAGGAAATAGTCCTGGGCCAGGGTCGCCTGGGCGCTGAGCCGCGCCGACTCCAGATCGGCCGCGCTGACGTCGGCACTCGCCTGATTGGCCTCGACCTGGCGCGCCACCCGCCCCCAGAGGTCGATCTCCCAGGGGACGCTGAGCGCGACCGCCTCGGTCGTGGTCCGGGGGCCGCCCGCCGCGGTCGCGACCTGGCCGGCGCCGATCATGGACTGTGAGCGCACCACCGAGGCACTGCCCGTGACCTTGGGGAAGAAGCCGGCGCGCGCCTGAGCGACCAGGGTTTGGGCCGCCCGGTAGCGCGCCGCGGCGGCCTGCACGGTCTGGTTTGAGAGCTCGACCTGGACCGCCAGCGCATTGAGCCCGGGATCGCCGAAGACCTCCCACCAGGCCTCGCGGGGCAGATGATCGGCCGGCGTGGCGGGCTTCCAGTTGGGGTCCTCCTTGTAGGCTGCCGGGACCGCGGCGGTCGGGCGCACATAATCGGGTCCCATGGTGCAGGCGGTGAGTAGGGTGGCCGCCAGGGCGAATACCAAGGGGCCGATGAGGTTTTGGATCATTCTTGAAAATGAATTAATCCGCGAAGAACGCGAAACGCGATGTCGACCGGCTAAAGCCTCGACCTCCTGTCGCCTTGTGACCGGCATGACGATCAATGCGCGCTGAGTGGCTGCTCCAGACCCTCGCGCTATTCGTGGACTCATTGCCTCGGCTGGGCTCATGTGCTGCATTGTTCGTCGATCCTCGCACCGCGACCGGCGCTCCAGCGGCGCCCGGCCCAGTGCCGCAAGCGGTCCAGATACAGATAGACCACGGGCGTGGTATACAGGGTCAGGAGTTGGCTGACGGTGAGACCCCCGACGATGGCGATACCCAAGGGCATCCGCAGCTCGCCGCCCTCGCCGCCGCCGATGGCGAGCGGCAGGGCGCCAAACAGGGCGGCCGTGGTCGTCATCATGATGGGCCGAAAGCGCAGCAGGCAGGCCTGATAGATGGCCTCCTCGGGTCCCAGGCCCTGGGTACGCTCGGCATAGAGTGCGAAGTCGACCATCATGATGGCGTTCTTTTTCACGATACCGATGAGCAGTATGACCCCGATCAGGGCCATGATGGTGAAGTCGAGTCCGAATGCGAGCAGGGCGAGCAGGGCGCCGACCCCCGCGGAGGGCAGCGTCGAGATGATGGTCAGCGGGTGTACATAGCTCTCGTAGAGGATGCCGAGCACGATGTAGACGGTAACGATCGCCAGCAGGACCAACCAAGGCTGCGACTCGAGCGAGGCCTGGAAGGCGCGGGCGGTACTCTGGAAGCCGCCGTGGATCGCGACCGGCATGCCGATCTGCCGGCTGGTCTCCTCCACCACGCGCACCGCGTCGCTCAGGAACCGGCCCGGCGCCAGATTGAACGTGATGGTGCTGGCGACAAACTCACCCTGGTGATTGACCGCCAGCGCGGTGGTGGTGGGCGCATAACGGCTGAAGGCGGCCAGGGGCACCTGGGTGCCGGCCGGGGTGCGCACCTCAATTAGCGCGAGCGCGGCCGGCGACTGCCGATACTGCGCGGCGACCTCCATCACGACGTGATATTGGTTCAGCGGTTCATAGATGGTCGATACCTGGCGTTGGCCGAAGGCATCATTGAGGGTGGCGTCGATGAGCCGGGGCGTCACCCCGAGGCGGCTCGCGGTGTCCCGATCGATGGTCAGGGTGGTTTGCAACCCCTTATTCTGCTGGTCGCTGTTCACATCGGTGAGCTCCGGGCGCTCACTCAGGGCGCGCTCGAGCCGCCGTGTCCAGGTCTGGAGCTCGGCCGCGTCGTCCCCCTGGAGCGTGTATTGATACTGGGAGGCACCCGCGCGCCCGCCCATGCGGATGTCCTGGACCGACTGGAGATACAGGTTGACGCCCGGAACCTGGGCGAGCTGGCGGCGCAATCGGCCGATAATTTGGTCCGCCGAAACCCCGCGTTCCGCCAGCGGTTTGAGTGTCACGAACATATTGGCCGTATTGCGCTGCCCGCCGCCGGTGAAGCCGACCACATTTGCCACTGCCGGGTCGGTGCGCACGATCCGCATCACCTCGGCAAACTTCACACTCATGGCCTGAAAGGAGATGGTCTGATCCGCCTGGAGCGAGCCGTTGAGCCGCCCCGTATCCTGCTGCGGAAAAAAGCCCTTGGGCACGATCATATAGAGGTGGACATTCAGCGCCACGGTGGCGCCCAGGATCAGCATGATGAGCCGCGGGTGGCGCAAGGCCCAGCCGAGGCTCACGCGGTAGTGGCCGTGGAGCCACGCGAAGCCGCGCTCCAGTTTGCCCATGAACCGCCCCGGTGGCGACTCCGCTTGGGGCCGCAGCAGCCGGGCGCACAGCATAGGGGTGGTGGTCACCGAGATGACCAGCGAGATCAGCACCGCCACCGACAGGACCACCGCGAATTCGCGAAACAGCCGGCCGACGATCCCGCCCATCAGCAATACCGGGATGAACACCGCGATCAGTGACAGGCTCATGGACAGGACGGTGAAGGCCACCTCCCGCGCCCCCTGCAACGCCGCCTCCAGTGGCCGCAGGCCGCGCTCGATGTGGCGCGAGATGTTCTCCAGGACCACGATCGCGTCGTCCACCACAAAGCCGGTCGCAATGGTGAGCGCCGTCAGCGACAGGTTGTCGATGCTGTAGCCGGCCAGATACATGACGCTGAAGGTGCCGATGAGTGACACCGGCACCGCGATGGCGGGGATCAGCGTGGTCCGTACGTTGTGCAGGAACAGGAACACCACCAGGATTACCAGGGTGATCGAGACCCCTAACGCCAGCTCGACATCGTCGAGTGAGGCGCGGATGGTCCGGGTGCGGTCCATCACCACCGCCAGATCGATCGTGCCCGGCAGCGAGGCGCGCAGCAGCGGCAACTGGTCCTTCACCCGCTCGACGGTCGCCAGGATATTGGACCCGGGCTGTCGCGACAGGATCAGCAGCACCGCCGGGCGGGAGTCGGCCAGGCCCGCGTTGCGCACATCCTCCACCGAGTCGACCACCTCGGCCACATCGCGCAGCCGCACGGCCGCGCCGTTGCGATAGGCGAGGATGAGCGGGGCAAAGGCCTCCGCCGTCTTGGCCTGGTCGTTGGCCTCGATCTGCCAGTACCGCGTCGCGTCCTCCAGCGCACCCTTGGGCCGATTGGCATTGGCGGCGCCGAGCGCGGTGCGCACGTCTTCCAGGCCGATGCCGTAGCTGTTGAGCGCATTGGGGTTCAGTTCCACCCGCACGGCGGGCATCGAACTGCCGCCGATCCGGACCTCCCCGATGCCCTCCACCTGGGCGAGCTTCTGGGCCAGGATGGTCGTGGCGGCATCGTACATCTGGCCCCGGGTCAGGGTGTCGGAGGTCAGCGACAGGATCATGATCGGCGCGTCCGCCGGATTGACCTTGTGGTAAGTCGGATTGCTTGGCATGCCGGTCGGCAGGTCCGCGCGGGCGGCGTTGATGGCCGCCTGGACGTCGCGCGACGCGCCGTCGATGTCGCGATCCAGATCGAACTGAAGGGTCACCCGGGTGCTACCCAGCGAACTGGAGGAGGTCATCTCGGTCACGCCAGCGATGCGCCCGAGCCGCCGCTCCAGTGGCGTGGCCACGGTGCTCGCCATCACCGTCGGGCTGGCGCCGGGCAGGTTGGCGTGCACCGAAATGGTCGGGAAATCCACCTGGGGCAGCGGCGCGACCGGCAGCAGCGGGAAGGCAAAGGCCCCCGCCAGTGCCAGCCCCAGAGTCAGCAGGGTGGTGGCGACCGGCCGGCGGATGAACAACTCGGTGAAGTGCATGTCATTCTTTACACGAGGCGAAGCTTTGGCTCAGGCCAACGGGCTGGCAACCGTGAACGAAGCCGCGAAGGTCATGCTGGCCCGTTTAAAATAAAGCGGATTAACAGGACATTATAGGGTTAGCAAATATCATGAAGGGAACGGCCAACATGCCGACGATCCTCCTGATGCTCGCGGGGGACAAGCGAGTCGACACGGTAGCGCCGGAAGCCCTCAAGGAAAATGGAAAAACTGAGAATCTCCACCCCCGGCGAGCGTCCGACCGCGCGGTCTTGATCAGCAGTGCGGCCGCCCTACCCCTGGTGACACCACGCTAACGGTGTCATGCATGTGTTGGGCGCTCTGCGCCCCGAGGCCCGCGGCGGGAGTTATGATCAAGGCCAGCGGTGGCATACCAAGACATGGCCGGGAGCTACCCGCTGCACTGGACGATTCCGAAAAGCAAACCGATCCCAGCTTCAGGTTCCGCACTTGGTCCATTTGCCTATGCGTGTTCCATGGCCATGGTTCATTTACGTTTTTCGCCAGTTAATTCGCCTTCCAAAATAAAATCCCGGTAATATTGCGCGCTGGCTTTGAGGGTGCGGCGCTGAGTGGCGTGGTCGACGTGGACCAGTCCGAAGCGCTTGGCATAGCCCTCGGCCCACTCGAAGTTGTCGAGCAGGGACCAGGCGAAATAGCCACGCAGGTCCACCCCTTGCTCGAGGGCGGCCCGGGCGGCGGCCAAGTGGGTACGCAGATAGTCGACGCGGTCCGGGTCCTGGACCTGGTTGCCGACTGGTGCTGCGTCGTCGAAGGCTGCGCCGTTCTCGGTGATGTAGAGTGGTAAGTCACCATAGCGCTGTTTGACCCAGAGCAGCGTCTCGGTGAGCCCCTCCGGGTAGACCTCCCAGTCCATGGCGGTGAGGCGCCGCTCGGGCGGCGTGATGCGGGTGGCGGCGCAGGGAATCTGGGTGGGGTCGTGACGGATGAGGCCGCGCGAATAGTAATTGATCCCCAGAAAGTCCAGCGGTGCGGCAATACGCCGCAGGTCTTCAACTGGGAAGCGCGGCCAGTTCGAGCCAAAGATCACCGCCAACTCGTCTGGGTATTGGCCGCGCAACAGGGGGTCCAGGAACCAGCGGTTGATAAAGTGGTGGCGACGCTTGGCGGCCTCCCAGTCCAGCGGTGAGTCGGTGGCCGGGTGCTGGGGCTCCAGGTTGAGGCTGATGCCGATCTGGTGGCGACCCAGTTCCCGATAGGCGGCCACGGCCTCGCCATGGGCGCAGAGTTGGTGATGGGCGACCCGCGGCGGCTCGGCGAGACTCCGGCGTCCGGGGGCGTGCTCGCCGCTCAGATAACCCAAGACAGTACTGACCCAGGGTTCGTTGAGCGTCACCCAGAGACCAACCCGGTCATCGAGTGCTTCATAGAGCATCGCCGCATAGTCGGCGAACCACCGGGCGCTGTCCGGATTCAGCCAGCCGCCACGCGCCTCCAAAGCCTCCGGCAGGTCCCAATGGTAGAGTGTGAGCATCGGTTGTATGCCGCGCTCCAACAGGCCGTCGACCAATCGCTGGTAGAAGTCCAGCCCCTTGGCATTGACTCGCCCGGTCCCATTGGGCAGAACCCGCCCCCAGGCGACGCTGAAGCGATAGGCGGTGAGGCCCAATTCGGCCATGAGGTCCAGGTCCGCAGGTAAGCGGCGGTAATGATCGCAGGCGCGATCTCCGGTGTCGCCGTTGACCACCGCCCCGGGCCGGTGGCTGAAGCCGTGCCAGATACCCGGACCAGCACCGTCTGCCAGGGGTGAGCCTTCGATTTGATAGGCGGAGGTCGCGGTACCCCACAGGAAGCCGGGGGGGAAGGGCTGGTCTGCCGACATCGGAGCCTCGCGCAACGATTAGAAAAAGGATTCGTCCATCATCTGGACTGGTCAAGCCAGGTTAACCCTGAGTCACCGCGTCCTGCGGCTTGGCCGCGATGCCTGGGAGCGCGGCGAGGGTCCAGTGACCGTCGCGGTGGATGGTGAGCAGCTGGTCGTAGAGTGCGGTGTCGTCGTCCTCCTCGCCTAGGGTGACATAGGTGATGTCCCGCTCCCGCAACAGGCACAGCAGTTCATCGATCTGGGCCTCGCTCAGCGAGCGGCTGGGGTGGTCGAGAAAGACGAACGCGGGCTCCGCCAGCAGCACGCGGGCAAAGGCGAGGGTTTGCTGCTCGCCCAGCGACAGGAGCTCACTCCAATTCTTCTCGCTGTCCAGCCCGCCGGCGCGCTCGATCGCCGCCACCAGCCGAAGTTGCCGCAGGCAGTTGAGGATGCCCTCGTCCGAGAAGCGTCGCCCCCCGTTGGTCTTGGCTTTCGGCACCGCGTCGGCGACGACGCCATGATCCGCTGCGCCCGGCAACAGGACCTCCCGCAGGGTCCCCGGCGGGACATAGGGGCGCTCCGGCAGGAACAGCAGATCGTCCGGCTCGGGGCGCGTGATCTCGCCCTCACCTTGGTTCCACAGGCCCGCGGTGGCCCGGAACAGGGCGGTGCGGGCGGAGTCATCGGCGACGCGAATCAGCACATGGCTATGTAAGGGTAGCGACACCGTCAACTCCTTGACCAAATGGCGCCCGCTGCGAGGCGACCGCAGTGTCAGACGGTCGAAGGCAATCAGGCCACAATCGGTACAATAGGCGATCGCCGGCGAGGTCGGTTCCGCAGCGGCCTCCGTGGCGTCGGCCAGTGCGCCCAGGCGGGCGATGACGGCGGTGTACGCAGAGATCGATTGAAACTGGGTGACAATCAGAGAGAAGGCCCCGATCAGGTGGCCGAAGGCCATGGCGGACTGGCTGATGACCCCGAAATCGGCGTGGCCGTTGATGAACAGCGGCGCGACCAGCAAGGCCGGGATGATCTGGATCATATAGTTATAGCCGGTGGTGAAGAAGCCCAGACGGCGATTGACGTCGATGATGTGGCGGAAATTGGCAGTCAATCGCTCCAGGCGGTCCTGGAGCCGTTGACGCAGCCGCTCCTCCTGGCGTACCAGGGCGATGGCTTCGGCGTTTTCCCGCACATGAACCAGGCGCGCCCGGAAGTTGGCCTCCTTGTCCGATTGGTCATAATTGAGCTGGATCAGGGGGCGACCGAGATAAAATGAAAAAATTGACCCCGCCGCAGCATACAGCACCGTGACCAACAGCAACAGGGGGCTGATGGACCACATGACACCGGCAAAGGCGATCACCGTAATGGTGGCGTTGAGGATCATCAGGACGAACGACAGGGTCGTGGCGGTCAGCGAGCGGATGTCTTCCGCAATCCGCTGATCCGGGTTCTTCAGGTCGCCGTAAGCGTTCATCCGGAAGAAAATATGGTCGCCCATGTATTTGTCGATCGCGCGCGCAGTCAGCCACCGGCGCCACAGCAAGCCGAGCCGCTCCTCACAGTAACGGTGAAACACCGCGATCGCGGTCGAGATGCCAAAGACGATGATGTAAAGTAAGGCATACTTGATAAAGTTGCCCATCTCCTTGCTCTCGATCGCCGTCATGAAATCGCGGGCGACATAGCTGTTGACGACGTTCAGTGCGCTGATGCTGAGCAGGAAGAACACCAGGAGTGCGGCGAAGCGCTGGGCCTTGGGGCCGGCCTCCGATCCGAGGAGGGCCTTGACCATGCCCCAGAAGCGCGGCCAGGCGTTTTTGTTGATTGAGACTTGGAAGTGCTTCATCGCTGGGTGCAATCTACCTGGTGGGGCGGGCGTCTAGGGCGGGGGGCATGCCGATCTGCTCACGGTCTCACGCTCGGCAGGCCGCGGCAACGGCCAGCGATGACACCCGGCGGGGGCCAGTATACCCTTGTGCCTGGGACTGGCCTAAAGTTTGGCCCGCTGACCGCCCGCAGATCCCCTTCGACGTCGTGGGGGCCGCGGCTCACCGCCTCGCCCCGGTCCTGGTCAGGCGCCACCGAAGCCACATCAATCATAACAATCGATCAGGAGTCGTCACGATGCAGGTCCGGGTTCTGGATGTTCTCGCCGATCCGGCGAGTTGGCTGGCGGTAGCCGCGGGCGAGGCCCGACTCACCATCACCGCTGAACCCGGGCCCCAGGGTCCGGTCCTGCGACTGGACTTCGACTTCCGGGGCGGTGGCGGTTTTGTGGTCGCGCGCCGCCAGCTCGCCCTGACGCTGCCGGAGTCCTACGCCTTCCGTCTGGATCTGCGGGCCGAGGCGCCCGCCAATATCTTCGAATTCAAGCTGGCAGACCCGGCCAACGTCAATGTCTGGCGTTACCGTGAGCTCAATGGTGCCTTCGTGCCCACCCGGCGCACCCTGGACATCAAGGGGCGTGAGTTCGACTACGCCTGGGGACCGGCCGGCGGCGGCGCACCGCGGGAGCTCGGCGCCATCGAGTTTGGTATCGTCGCCGGTGTGGGCGGACGCGGCACGGTGTGGCTCAGTGACCTGTGTCTGGTAGATCGTACCCTGGAGCTGCCGCCGCGCGTCAGTGCCTCAAGCCACTTGGCGGGCCACCCGCCGGCGGCCGTTCTGGACCTGTGCGCTGACACCTATTGGTGCCCGCAACAGTGCGCGGCTACGGCGCAGCTGACCATCGATTTTCACGAGCCGCGCGAGTACGGCGGGCTCGCGTTGCGCTGGGCGCCCGACGCCCAGGGGTGTTCCTTCGCGGTCCGGGCCAGCGACCACGTCGGCGACGATCCAACCGGCGACCCGGCCGATTGGCGGACCCTCTATGATGCCTGCGACGCCGCGGGGGCCGCTAGCCTCGTCTACCTGCCGCGGGGTGAGTCGCGCCTCCTGCGCCTGGATCTCAGCGCCCATGCGGGCGCGCAGCTCCCCGGTCTGCATCGGCTTGAGGTGCTGCCCTACGATGCCTCGCGGACCCTGGCGGATTGGTTCCACACCATCGCCCAACGCTCGCCACGGGGGTACTATCCCCGCTGGCTGGGGCGCGAGCAGACCTATTGGACCCCGGTCGATTGCCCGGACGGTGCGCTGTCCGCGCTGGTCAACGAGGACGGCCTGGTGGAGCTGGAGGCGGGCAGCTGCAGCCTGGAGCCCTTCCTGTATCTGGACGGCCGGTTGCTCACCTGGGCCGATTGCGCCATCACCCAGACCCTGGAGCAGGGTGAGTTGCCGATCCCGTCCGTACACTGGCAGTGCGGTGAGCTGACCCTGACCACCACGGTCTTTGCCACCGAGCAGCGTGGGGAGCGTCGACTCTTCATTCGCTACCGCATCGAGCATCAGGGGTCAGCCGCGCGGACCTTAAGCCTCTTTGCCGCGGTGCGGCCGTTTCAGGTTACGCCTCCCTGGCAGGCCCACCAGACGCTGGGCGGCCCCAGCCCGGTGCGCTCACTGGCCTTTGCGGATGGTGCCCTGTGGGTGAACGGCGAGCAGGCACTAGTCCCGCTGGGGCCGGTCGCCGCGGCCGGTCTCGCCTCCTTCGACCAGGGACCGATCACCGACTACCTGGCCCGCGGTGAGCTCCCGACCGAACTCGCTATCACGGACGGCTTCGGCTTCGCCTCCGGGGCACTGCGCTTCGACCTGGACCTGGCGGCGGGCGGTGCGGCCGAGCTGTTTCTGGTCGCCCCCTTTGGTGCGGTCGCGCCCGGTACCCTGCACCGACGGGTGCCGACGGACCTCTCCGGGCCAGCGGAATTCGAGCGGGCGGTGGCCCAGTGGTCCCAGGTCCTGGGGCGGGTCCACTTCGACCTGCCGGCGCCGGCCGTCGACGCCGGCCGGGCCTGCAAGACCGCCATTGCCCATATCCTGATCAACCGCGACGGCCCTGCCCTGCAGCCCGGCCCGCGCCGTTATACCCGCTCCTGGATCCGTGATGGGGCCGTCATGGGCGCCGCCCTGGCGCGCCTGGGCTGCCCGGCCGAGGCGGTGGCCTTCATCCGCTGGTATGCCCAGTTCCAGCGCGCGGACGGCAACGTCCCCTGCTGCGTGGACCGCACCGGGGTGGACTGGCTCGCGGAGCACGACAGCCACGGCGAGTTCATCTTCGCTGTCGCCGACTGTTTCCGGTTCACCGCCGATCTGGGCCTGGTGCGGGACCTCTGGCCCCAGGTCCAGCGGGCGGTCGGGTACATCGAGGCCTTGCGCGCCGAGCGCCTGACCGAAGAGTACCGCGACGGCGAGCATCGGGCCTGGTTCGGCCTGCTGCCCGAGTCGGTGAGCCACGAGGGTTATTTGGCCCAGCCGGTCCATTCCTACTGGGACGACTTCTGGGCGCTGCGCGGCCTCAAGGATGCCGCCGCCCTGGCCGCCGCATTGGGCGAACTGGCGCAAGCGGCGCGGCTCGCCGCCCTGGCGGCCGACTTCCGTGCCACCCTGCTCGCCTCGATCGCGCTGACCATGGCCGCGCGGGGCATCGACTACTTGCCGGGCTCGGTGGAGTGGGCGGACCAGGACCCGACCGCGGTGGCCAATGCACTGACCGTGATCGACGAATTCGCGGCCCTGCCGGCGGCGGCCATGCGGCGTACGTTTGAGCGGTTCTTGGAGCGCTTCCGTGACATGCACGGGGGGGGCGCGTCCTGGACCAATTACACGCCCTATGAAATCCGCATCATCGGTGCCCTGGTGCGGCTCGGCTGGCGGGCGCAGGCCCATGAACTGCTGGACTTCCACCTGTTGGAGCGCCGCCCGCCGGCCTGGAACCAGTGGCCCGAGATCGCCTGGCGCGACCCGCGCACCTCGGGCCACCAGGGCGACCTGCCCCATGCCTGGATCGGGGCCGAATACGCCCTGGTGTTTCGCGACCTGTTCGCCTACGAGCGGGGGGCGGACCAGTCACTGGTGGTGGGGGCCGGTATCCCGGAGCACTGGCTGGCGGCCGGGCCGGTGGCGGTCACTGGCCTGCCGACCGCCTATGGTTGCCTGGATCTCCGGCTTACCGCCACCACGAACGGCGGTCTGACCCTCGTCCTGGGGGGCGACCTGCGGCTACCGCCCGGGGGCATCCGCTGCGCCCTGCCCGGGGTGGGGCCCGCCTGCCAGGTCCTGGTCAACGGCGCACCTGGGGCCTTCGACGCTGCGGCCGAGATCGTCGTGGCCGCCCTGCCGGCGACCGTGACCCTGACCCGCCCGGCCTGACGTGGATCGACCGTCAGGTCGTCGTCCCGGCCGGGATGCCGGGACTTACGAACAGGGATGACCTCTCGCGACCCGCGCTGACTCGCCGCAGTGGTGGAATGCGTTGCGCAGTCCCTTCCAATTCCCGGAGCACCCGTAGTCAATGAGCACCGACCAATTCGCTGACCCCCAGGCCGCCGCGGCACCGATCCATCGCCTGTCCAATGGGCACTACGAGGTGCAGATCGCCGACACCGGGGCCGGTCAGTCCAACTGGGATTGGATCGCACTCACGCGCGGCCCGGCCGACGCCGTGCAGGACGGTCTCGGCAGTGTCCTCTACCTGCGTGACCTGGATGACGGGCATTTCTGGTCACTGGGTTACCAGCCGACCCGCACGCCGACCCCGGTCTATCGCACCGAGTTGGCGGACGGCTGCTTTATCCTGGAACGGGAGGATGACCGGATCGCGGCCCGGCTCACCGTCAGCGTGGATGCCGCGGCCGACCTGGAGCGGCGCCACCTGACCCTGACCAATCGTTCCGGCCGGCCGCGGCGCCTGGAGGTGACCAGCTATCTGGAGGTGGTCTTGCACCACCCCGCGGCGGACGCTGCCCACCCCGCCTTCGCCAAGCTCTTCGTGGCGACGGAGCGGGACGCCGCGACCGGCGCCCTGCTGGCGCGGCGCCGTCCGCGCGCCGCGGGCGAGCACTGGCCCTGGTTGGTCCATGCCCTGGTGGGCGCTCGGACGCAGCAGTGGGAGACCGACCGGATGCGCTTCCTCGGGCGCGGGCGGACCCCTGCAGCCCCTGTCGCCCTGCTCGGGCGTGCGCCGCTCTCCGGTAGCGTCGGCAATGTACTGGACCCGGTCTTCAGCCTGCGTACCCGGGTGGAACTGGCCGCCGGTGCCTCGGCCGAACTGCTGTTCCTCACCGGCGCTGCACCGGACCGGACGTCCGCCCTGGCGCTGATTCCGCCTCCCGCTGGGAGCGCCGAGCTTCAGCTCAGCGATGCACCTGTTGCTCCCCAACCGGCAGCGCCTGCCGAGTCTGCGCCTGACGGCCCCCCCAACGGCTATGGCGCCTTCTCCCCCGACGGCCGTGAATACGTGATCGAGCTGCGCCGCCAGTCCGACGGCACCTTGCGCCGACCGCCCCTGCCCTGGATCAACGTCATCGCCAACGAGACCGTCGGCTGCCTGGTGAGCGAGGTGGGCGCCGGTTACACCTGGGCGCGCAACAGCCAGGCCAACCGTCTGACCCCCTGGTCCAATGACCCGGTGAGCGACCCCTTCGGTGAGGCCCTCTATCTGCTGGACCAGGAGACCGGCGAGTGCTGGTCCCCGCTGCCCGGTCCCCGCCCGGCCCCCTGTGACTACCACGTCCGCCACGGCTTCGGCTACTCCGTCTTTCGCTGTGACTATGCCGATCTGGTCCAGGAGACGACCCTTTTTGTCCCCCGCTCGGACCCGCTGCGGGTCCTGCGTCTCACGTTGACCAATCACGGCAACCGCCCCCGGCGCCTCACCATCGTCTCCTACCAGCAGCTGGTCATGGGCAACCAGCCGGCCAGTCCGAGCCCGATCCACACCGCCTACGATGCCGCCCGTGACCTGCTTACCGCGACCAACCCCGCGGCCGGGGACTTCGCGGACGGAATGGTCTTCGCCTTTGCCGTCACCGGCGCCGTGGACACTACCAGCCACACCGGTGACCGCGCTGCCTTCATCGGTCGCCACGGGGACCTGGCCGATCCCGCTGCCCTGCGTCGGCGTCATCAAGTGCCCACCAGCGCCTTGCTCGACGGCACCTGCGGCGCCGGTCTCGACCCCTGCCTCGCCCAGCAAATGACCTTGACGCTCGCCCCTGGCGAGACCTTGCAGGTGAGCTTCCTGCTCGGCGAGAGCCTGAGCCAAGCTGACCTGGATGGGCTAGTCGAGCGCTACCGCCAGCCCGGTGCCATCGACCAGGCACTGGCCGTGGCCAAAGGGTTCTGGGTCGATCTGGTCGGCCGGCTCCAGGTCGAGACCCCCGTTCCGGCCATCGACCTCATGCTCAACGGCTGGCTGGTCTACCAGAACCTGAGCTGCCGCATCTGGGCGCGCTCCGCCTTCTACCAGTCCGGCGGCGCCTTCGGCTATCGCGACCAACTCCAGGATTCCGCCGCCCTGGCGATGCTGCGCCCGGATCTCACGCGCGCCCAGATCCTGCTCCACGCCGCCCACCAGTTCGTCGAGGGCGATGTCCTGCACTGGTGGCACGCCGCCCCCATGGAGTGCGGCCTGCGCACCCGCTTCGCCGACGACTTGCTGTGGTTGCCCTTCGTCACCAGCCACTACATCCGGGTCACCGGTGATCGGGCGATCCTGGACGAGTCGGCACCCTATCTGCGTGCACCAGCCCTCGCGCCGGGGGAGGACGAGACCTTCCTGAAGCCCACGCCGAGCGGAGAGTCCGGCGACCTTTACGACCACTGCTGCCGCGTCCTCGACCGCTCGTTGACACTCGGGGTCCACGGCCTGCCGCTGATGGGTACCGGCGATTGGAACGACGGGATGAACCGCATCGGCCGGGAGGGGCGCGGGGAGAGCGTCTGGATGGGCTTTTTCCTCTATCGCTGCCTGGGCGATTTCCTGCCGCTGTGCGAGGCGCGCGGCGATGCGGCGCGGGTCACCCGCTATAGCGACTATCGCGCCGTGCTGGTCCTGGCCCTGGAGGAGTCCGGCTGGGACGGCGCCTGGTACCGCCGTGCCTACTATGACGACGGCACGCCGCTGGGTTGTGCCACGGATGACGAGTGCCGCATCGACGCCCTAGCCCAGTCCTGGGCGGCCATCTCCGGTGCCGTCCCCCGTGCGCGCTCTGAGCAGGCCCTTGATGCACTGGAGGCAGAGTTGGTCAGCGAGGACGAGCGCCTGATCCGACTCCTGACCCCGCCCTTCGTCGACACCCCCCAGGACCCCGGCTATATCAAGGGTTACCTGGCCGGGGTGCGGGAGAACGGCGGCCAATACACCCATGCCGCCTGCTGGGCCGTGATGGCCATGGCCGAACTCGGGCGCACCGAGCGTGCCGCGCGGCTGCTCGCGATGCTGAGCCCGGTCTCACACACCGCCACCGCCGAGGCCGTTGCGACCTATCGGCTGGAGCCTTACGCGGTGGCTGCCGACATCTACGGCGCCGAACCCCACGTCGGGCGCGGCGGCTGGTCCTGGTACACCGGTTCGGCCGGCTGGATGTATCGGGCCGGCATCGAAGCGGTCCTGGGGCTGCGGGTAGAGGACGGGCGTACCCTGGTCCTGAAGCCCTGCATCCCCGCTGACTGGCCGGGGTTCCGCATCCATTACCGGCTGCCCGATGGCCGGACCGCCTGTGAGATCGTCGTCGACAACAGCGCCGCCGGTGATCGGGTCGTCGCCGCCAGCATGAATGGCCAGCCATCCGAGGTCAGCGAGGGGGCGGCGCGGGTCACGCTTCCGGAGGCGGGTGGCACCTTCCGCTGGGAGGTCCGACTCGGGTAACTCGGCTCACGCCGCCTCCATGTCCTTCACCTTCTCCCCCATCGGCGTCATCCGCTCGCCCTACACCGACAAGTTCGGTATCCCCCGTCAGCCGGGGCTGGTGACGGCCGCCCAGGCCTACCTGGAGTTGTTGCCGGCCTTTGCCCGGGAGGAGGCATTCACCGGGATCGCGGGCTTCTCCCACGTCTGGCTGATCTTCGTCTTCCACGCCGACTGTCTCACCGCCGGCTGGCGCCCGACGGTGCGCCCGCCGCGCTTGGGCGGCCGGGAGCGGGTGGGGGTGTTCGCCAGCCGCGCCCCGTATCGGCCGAACCCGATCGGGATCTCCGCTGTGGAGCATCAGGGGCTCGAGCGCACCCCGGCCGGGCTGCGCCTGCGTTTGTGTGGGGTGGACCTTTTGGACGGGACCCCGGTATTGGACGTGAAGCCCTATGTCCCCTACGCCGACTCACTGCCCGCGGCGCGCTCGGGGTTTGCGGTGAAAGCCGACGCGGCGGACGACTGGACGGTGACCTTCAGCCCGGTCGCGGCGGCGGCAATCGCCGCCGCCGATCCGGACGGCAGCCGCCAACTGCGTCTGCTCATCACCCAAGTCCTGACCCAGGATCCCCGCCCGGGCTACATGGACCGCTATCCCGATCGGGAGACCTTCGCCCTGCGGCTCTATGACCACACCGTCCACTGGCAGGTGCAGGGCCGTACCGCCCTGGTGACCGCGGTGGGGCCAGACTCCAGGCCGTCCTGAACCAGCAACACAACTGTGCCATTTCGGCCCGAACGCCGCAATCCAGGCCATGGACGATACCGTTCGCTCAGGCATGATCTCTCACTTTGCCCCCTAAGTCAGCGGTCGCAAGGGTTCGCCAGCAGCGTCAGTGTGGGCTATGCCCCTGATAGATGAGTGGAAACGGGTCGCTGGATATTCCTATGGGGGGGGCTGTGTGATAAGGTAATCCATATGCGCGTCCCTGATTGAACCGTGCCGGGTAATAGCATGCACAAGATACATAACACAGTAGCAAGATTCACGTGTGCATTTTTCCTTATTTGCACTACCTATGCACATGCGGAAAAACTAGGCGAACTCAAGTATGTGAGGAATGGTGTTACGATTCATCTAAGTTTTGAGCGCAAATATACTTTAATCGCTATAAACAATAGATCCAGGCATAGCATCCTGATCACTCCCGAAAATTTCAAGATAGTAACTAAGTCAGGGGATTTGAAGAGGGTTTGTGGGTTTAATGAACAACAGCCGATGGGGCTTGGATTGCCAATGACGCCGGTATTGGTTGCGCCTCGCGAGCGTAAGCTTGCGATTGTTTCGTATTGTTCTGCGGCGACGACGTCCTATGTTATACCCGATAAGATAAAGATCAAAAGTATTCGTATCGGAAAACTCCGTTTGTATCCCAACAAGGCCACCAGGTTGATCGGCGACCGGTACGAAAACACCATATTTTAGGCTAGCGCCCAGCGCGTCGGGTGCGGTTCGTGCTGCACCGCACTTGGTCCAGGTCGGGTGCCAGGTGCTAGAATGCCGGGCTTTTCCAGCCGCGGCCGGCTTGAAGTATCCCCGCCAGTAGCGCGGTGCGATGCGCCGGTGGCGAGGCAAGACCGCCCGGTCAGCTCCGGGTGCACCAGCGTGAAGGAGATCCCAACGATGGCCGGGCATAGCAAATGGGCCAATATCAAGCATCGCAAGTCCGCCCAGGACAAGACCCGCGGCAAGGTTTGGACCAAGCTGATCCGGGAGGTCACGGTGGCGTCGCGCTCCGGCGGGGGGGACCCCGGCTGCAATCCGCGCCTGCGCCTGGCGGTGGACAAGGCCTTCCAGGCCAACATGCCGCGGGACACGGTGGAGCGCGCCATCAAGCGCGGCAGCGGCCCCGCCGAGGGTGAGGACTATGAGGAGATTCGCTACGAGGGCTACGGCCCGGGCGGCGTGGCGGTGATGGTCGACTGCATGACCGACAACCGCAACCGCACCGCCGGCGAGGTCCGCCACGCCTTCACCAAACACGGCGGCAACCTGGGCACCGACGGTTCGGTCGGCTATCTCTTCACCAAGCAGGGAGTGATCAGCTTCCAGCCCGGTACCAGTGAAGATCGGGTGATGGAGGCGGCACTGGAGGCCGGCGCGCAGGACGTCGTCGTCAACGACGACGGTTCCATCGACGTCATCACCGATCCTGACGAGTTCACCGCCGTGAAGGACGCACTGACCAAGGCCGGGCTCGACACCGAGGTGGGCGAGGTCACCTTCAACGCCTCCACCAGCGCCGAACTGGACCGGGACACGGCCGAGCGGATGCTCAAGATGGTGGACGTACTGGAGGATTGCGACGACGTACAGGCGGTCTACCACAATGCCGATATCTCCGATGAGATCATGGCGGCGATCGATGGGTAATGAACCGCGTAGGATGGGCAAAGCCTAGCGTGCCCATCCTCCCCGCCGTGACGTTAAGGCACCGTATCCTTGGCATCGACCCCGGCTCGCGCAACACCGGCTTCGCCGTGATCGACACCGACGGTCACCACAGCCGCCGCGTGGTGAGCGGCTGTATCCGGGTCGGTGGCGAGCCCTGGCCGGCGCGGCTGGGGCTCATCTTCGACCGGGTCGCGGAGATCGTCACCGAGCATCGGCCGCACGACATGGCGGTGGAACAACTGATCTTCGCCCGCGACCCCACGGCCGCGCTCAAGATCGGCCAGGCGCGCGGCGCCGTCCTGTGCGCGGGCCTGAAGGGTGGCGTGACCGTGCATGAATACAGCCCCAAGACCGTCAAGCTCGCGGTGGTCGGCACCGGTGCCGCGGAGAAGTCCCAGGTGCAGCACATGGTGAGGGTCCTGCTGACACTGCCCGATGAACCGGGTGAGGACGAGGCGGACGCCCTGGCCATCGCACTCTGTCACGCCCATTCGATGGGCATCCCGGCGCGCAAACGCGCCGCCGCCTCTTGGCGGGACTGGCGGCCATGATCGGCCGGCTCAAGGGCCAGATCCTCGGTAAGCAGCCGCCCCACCTGCTGCTGGACGTGAACGGCGTCGGCTACGAGTTGGAGGCGCCCATGTCCACCTTCTACGAACTACCCCCGGTGGGCGACACCGTCACGCTGGTGACCCATCTGGTGGTGCGCGAGGACGCCCACTGTCTCTACGGCTTCGCCCGCGTGCGTGATCGGGACCTCTTTCGCGCACTGCTCAAGGTGAGCGGGATCGGTGCCCGCATCGGGCTGGCCATCCTCTCCGGCATGGACGCCGCACGCTTCGTTGCGTGCGTGGAGCAGGAGGATATCACCGCACTCACCCGCGTCCCCGGTATCGGTACCAAGACCGCCCAACGACTGGTGGTGGAACTGCGCGACCGCCTCGACGGGGTCGGTGCCGGCTTGGCCACAGTGGCTGCCGCCAGCGCCGCCAGCGCCGGCGCGGTTCCCGGTAGTCCCCCCGGCGCCCTGGCCGACGCCGTCAGCGCACTGATCGCACTCGGCTACAAGCCGGCCGATGCCAACCGCATGGGCCGTGCCGCCGACGACGGCACCAAGACCTCGGAGGAGATCATCCGCGCCGCCCTGCGCGCGGTGAATCCTACCTGATACAGAGAAGCGCAGATCCCGTTACCATTTGAGCGTTGGCACGAGTCGAAAAAATAGACAGGATTAACAGGATGTTGCAGGATTTACAGGATATGTCGTTATCGCACGTCGCAGTCAGAAATCCTGTTAATCCTGTTAATCCTGTCCATTTTCCTGCCGCTTGTTCCATGGCCGGAGTGGTGTCGGGAACTCTGTTTCGTCGCATTAGCTTCCCGGGTAGAGGTCCGGCAGCGGACCAGCGGCCGCCCCGTCAGCGGCGCGTTCCTGCGCCAGCAGGGCGGGTTCCAGGACCTGCCAGGCGGCGGCGCCGTCCCAGGTCTGCCCGGCCGGGGCGTAGATGGCCCGATCGATCGCCTCAAGCCAGCCGGCTGCGTCCGCACCCAGGCGGGCGCCGAGTTCGCCCAGACCGGCCGGAGGGTGCCGCGGCCAGCGTGCCTGGCCCCAGTTGAGCAGCGCGGTGCGGGCGGCCCGCAGATCGCCCGCGGCGCACGCCTGACGGGCCTGGGTCCGGGCGGCGCGGATGGACTCCACCTGGGGGGCGGGGACGCTGGGGTGCGCCGCCCCGACGCCTTGCTTGCGGCGCACCGCCCAGCCCAGGGTCAGCAGCCAGGCGAGGCCGAAGCACAGTGCGAGCCAGGACCAGGGCGCGTGGGCCTCAAGCCGGGCGATAAGCCCGCCGCCCGCGGTCTCGCCGCCGCCTAAGGCCGCTGGATTCGCCGCTGGCGGCGCGGGCTCCGGCACGGGCGCCGCGGTGGGGGCCGCGGCCGGCTGGCTCGCGGCCTGCTGCGGGGCTGGTGCGGCGGGTGCGCTGTCGTCCGGCGCGACCTGGACCGTGCGTTCGGGGATGACCGCCACCCGCGCCTGATCGGTGGTGGTGTCCCACCAGTTGAGGCGAATCTCCGGCAGTGTGAGTGCCCCGGCGCGGGTCGGGACCAGGGCGAGCTTCAGCGTCTTGAGTGCGGTCGGGGCCGGGCCCGAGAGGTCTTCCGTCTTGGGCGGCTCGGGATAGACCTTGGCGCCGGCCGGCGTACCGGCGTCAAGCGTCGGCAACTGGGCCGCGCCGGCGCCCCGGGCGGTGATCACCAGGGTTCGGGTGACCGGCTCGCCGACCCGAAAACGGGGTGGGGACGGTGTCCATTCGTCGGAGAGTTGCACCGATTCGGCGGGCAGCCAGGTGGTGGCGCCGATGTCCGGCTGGGGCCGGATCTGGATGGTGCGATCGGGACCGCGCTCGATCACCCGGTGCCCGGTATTCTGGTCCAGCAGGTCGGGGAAACCCGGTCCGAAGTCACTGAAGTCACCGAAGGGGCTGCGGCGCCCCGCACGGGCGTCCGGCATCAGTGCCTCCAACCGCGGCCCGCTGATGGTGAGCGCGCCGCTGCGCTGCGGCGTCACCAGGTAGCGCCGCTCCACCACGCTGTAGCGCTGCCCGTCGACCTCCTCCTGGTAGTTCTTGTCCTCCCCCTGTCGCTCCAGCGTGGCCCCCTCCACCTGTGGGTCGCCAAGGACCGCCCGTCGCGGCTGCTCCCGAAACAGCACCCGCACCCGATAGGTGAAGGACTGCTGGACATAGGGCTTGGTGGTCTCGATTTGGGTGTCGACGAAGATCGGCTTGGGCGCACTGCCCGCGTTGGCTTGATCCGCCGACACCTCCTCCACCGTCAGCGCCTTGCTCTGCCGGCCGCCTTGGGAGAGTGGCGGGTTCTCAAGCTTGCCGGCCCGCCGCGGGGCCAGTTCCAGGGTCCATTCCT
>CAILVI010000504.1 GCA_903837595.1 uncultured Thiodictyon sp. | reverse complement strand
TGAAATTCTGTCGCTTATGCACGCCGGACCGGCTAAAGCCTCGACCTCCAGTGGCCGGAACGACAATCAAAGCCCCGCTCTCGGCAACAATGACGGGGCTAGTCATCGCACAACTCATCGGCAATCGGGTCGTCGTCCAAATTGATGACAGGCACCTGCAAGCGACCCAACTCAAACAAGAACAGTACCTTGCCCATACCGCAAAATTCAGCGGCCTTGCCGATTGACAGACGATGCAGCTCAAATAACTTAACGGCCAGCAGAAAGCGTAACTCCGCCGCCAGTGCTTCCGGCGCCTGACCAGAGGTCAGCAGCAAGTCATCTGCGTAGGGGAGGGTCAATGTTTGCATGGCGTTTTCCACGATGGTGGTGATGCGATGTGAATAATCAAAGCGCCGTAGACGGAACGTTGGGGTTCGTGCCTCACCCCAACCTACGCTCCCTCTGATCTATTCTCGGCATCGCCTGTCGCCCCTATGATATCAGCGAACTTAGCGGACGACATTCTCCACCTCGATGTACGATTGCATGGCAGTTGGCGCAGACGACAGCGAGGTCTTTAAGCGTGGTGACCATTGGCGCAGTGGTTTGACTGAGTGGGCGCAGGTGATGTACGTGAGCAAAGCGTGAACCGACGCTCCCATAAGTGGTCTCAAAATCGAAATTGCATCCTGGCACTTCGCAGCTAAGTCGGCCATTGGTGCTATCGATGAGTGCCTGTCTTATCTTGGCGTCTCGTAAAGAACGCTCTCTAAGTCGGTGAGTCGTTAGCCAACGCCTCTGACGTCCCTCCAGCGCACCTAATTCAGGATCCGATGTCCCAGTGCTGACATATCTATCGCCGAGATGATTCTCCCAAGCATCCGATAATGGGTGAATCGGAAAAGGATAAGCACAATGGGCCTAAAGTGGCCAAGTTCGGATACTATTCGCTTCTGGTAAAGTCCGAATTATCCGGACGTCGGCCCCTTCCCTTCAGTCTTGTCGGTGCCGGGTCAGCACAGCCCCGCGGCGATCATCGATTGCGCTCGCGCGCTATGCATCGTACCTTGCCTTCCCGTGTCGCCCAATACACCGGCGTGGTCCACCAACGGTCAACATGGGTTTTCAGCCTGAGCGACTGGAACTTCTGGGCAGCCAGTGTCCGCGCAAGCGTTTTAGGCGTCAAGTTCGGACCGCATCGGGGTCACGCCCCGCACATAGTCCTCAAACGCCGCCGCCGGGAGCGGCCGACTGAACAGATAACCCTGGCCGATCCCGCACCCCTCGGCCGTGAGAAAATCCGCCTGACCCTGGGTCTCTATCCCTTCGGCGACCACCCGCAACCCCAGTGTCCGGCCGAGCGCGATCACGGCGCGGGTGAGGGCGCAGCCTTTGATGTCCGCCGGCAGCCCGGCGACGAAGGAGCGATCGATTTTGATCTCGCTCACCGCCAACCGGTTGAGGGTGGCCAGGGACGCATAACCGGTGCCGAAGTCGTCCATGCCGACGGCGATCCCCATGGCTTGCAGGCGCGCTATCGTCGTGGCCGCCAGATCCGGGTTGGTCATGATCCAGGTTTCGGTGATCTCGACCGCCAGGCCGCCGGGGGTCATACCCACCTCG
>CAILVI010000503.1 GCA_903837595.1 uncultured Thiodictyon sp. | reverse complement strand
CGAGGCCATGATCCGTGAGTACATCAAAAACCAAGAGCAGGAGGATACGCGCCTCGAACAGCTCAACCTCTGGGGCTGAGTCGCCGCCTTTAGGCGGCCCAAGAACCGCGGGGCCGCGTTAGCGACCCCGTAGCCGCTTCGAGCGGCTCACGAATGAAAGCCCCTGGCTTTGCCGGGGGATGGTTACTTTCACTAATACCAGAATGGCCCATAGACGCTTGCTGGGCACCGATGCAGATCTTGCTGCGCTAAAACCAAACTACTGGTAATTAAATCACGGCAGCGCGCGCCACGGATCGAGGTAGCCGTGGCCGAAGCAACGAGTTGGCTGTTCGAGGGCTTGATCGCAGCCCTCGTATTCATGTCATTACAGGGATCCGCTCATGGGCTGCTCGACTCGGGGCAACTCAAGAAATTTGATATACCAAGGCGCGGCCCTATTGATGCCAGCCTACAGGTCAAATACCGGCGCATAGTCCAGAAGCCGCCGCGCCTTGCCGATGTCGGCCTGCGAGTGGCGCACGTCACCTGCGCGGAAGTCACGGTAAATCGGCAACCTGTCGGAACACACGCCGTTATCGGCCAGCGCCTGACGCAGTGCCTGGATAAGCTGGTTCAAGCTGGTACACCCACCAACGGCCACGTTGTGGACTTCATTCTGGGCGGCTTCGTCCGTGGCAATAGCAGAGAGCAGATTGGCTTGCACTGCGTTCTCCACATAACAGAAGTCACGGCTGGTTTCACCGTCCCCGTTAATAAAGATATCGTCGCCCTGAATCATCGCTGCCGTCCATTTGGGGATCACTGCCGCGTAGGCGCCGTTAGGGTCCTGGCGCCGGCCAAAGACGTTGAAGTAGCGCAGGCCAATGGCAGCAAAACCGTAGCTGCGCGCGAACACGTCGACGTACAGCTCATTCACATACTTGGTGACGGCGTAAGGCGACAGGGGCTTGCCAATGACATCCTCCACCTTTGGCAGTCCGGGGTGGTCGCCATAGGTGAAACTGCTGGCAGCGTAGATGAAACTCTTGACCTCAGCGTCACGCGCGGCGACCAGCAGGTGGAGAAATCTATCAATATTGGTAGCGTTGCTGGTGATCGGGTCGGCAAGACTGCGCGGCACCGAGCCGAGGGCTGCTTGGTGCAATACAAAGTCAACGCTGGCGCAAGCTTGGCGGCAATCATCAAGGCAGCGAATATCGCCATTGATGAAGTGGAAACGGGCCCATTGCTCAATGGCAACAAGAGTTTTCACTTCGTCCAGGTTGCGCTGATGACCGGTGGCAAAGTTGTCAAGGCCGATGACCGTTTGATCAAGTTTCAGCAGGATTTCGAGAAGGTTGGAGCCGATGAACCCAGAGACGCCAGTGATGAGCTAGGTTCGCGGCTTGGCCGCGAGACTGATCTTGATTTCTTCGTATTTCGACATTAGGGGTGCGGCAGTATTGTGATTTATGGTTATCAGATCACATGATCAAAAATTTCCAACCAGATTGCCCTCCTTGACACTGGGGCCAGACATCCCGCCGGCACGATGGAGGGCATGCTAGTCAGGCTCATACGATGTGCTCGGCCGGTTCGCGGTAACGCCCGCGGGTGTCGACAATCAAACGGCCATGAGCCTTGATCAGGTCGTAGTCGAAGCGGTCGTGGTCGGTGGCGAGCAGGACGCAGTCGGCGGCTGCGAGTATCTCAGCGGGCAGAGCAACGGATTCCAAGTCAGCAGTTTACCAAGATTCCCGGCGGGTTACCCGCCGCGACTAAACCGGAATCTCACATGAGAGGCGTATAGCCAATGACAGCCGGGCGCGAAAATAGCCACGGTCACTCAGCTCTTGCTCGGTCACGACATCGATCGCGATGATCGCGGCAGAGGTGGCCAGTCGGGTTCTGACCTCGTCGAGGTAGCCCCTGACGTCGATCACGCCGCCTTGATTTCCAAGAGTTGCAGGCGTTGACGCAGGCTTTCAGCCATGTCGCAAAACGCGCTCCACTCAAAAAAATCGGCTCCATCACCCAATTCGCCGGCACGAAATCGCTGCGCGAAGTCGCCGGAAGACATCTGATATTCCTGTTCAAATGCGACCAGCCGGACCTCGATTGCAGTGAGTTCCTGGCGGGCTTGTGCGTTTTCCAACGCAATGATCTTCTGCAATGTTCGATCAACCACATCGCTGTGATAGCCCTGACGATAGATCACTGTCAATCGCTGCAATCTATCCAGGGTACTGGTTTGAGTAGACATGAATCATTTACTCCAGCACTTCGGCAGCACTGACCGGTGTTGAGCGTGTCCACCTTGGACTGGTCCATGTCGAGGCCGAGGACGCGATAGCCGACTTCGGCGAAGCGCAATATCAGCGGCAGGCCGACGTAGCCGGGGCCGGGGCCGAGGATGCCGATGAGGGCTTGTTTGTCGTTGAGGCGGGTCAGGAGGTCCATTGAGAGAGTCTTCAGGTCGGCGGAGGTCTTGTCGGTCGTCTCTCGGTCTCTGGCCGATCGGACACGCTACCGCCCTACCATGCCATGGGGTATAGGGGGGCGTTGGACTAACGGCCATGCCTGCAGGGCCAGCCACCCCAGATGATGAAAGTCTCCGTGGGAGCGGCTTCAGCCGCGACGAGGCCACGGCAGCTTGGGAGGTCGCGTCGCAGCTGAAGCCGCTCCCACCGGGTCCCTGGCTGACTGTAACAGTAAGTCTTGAGTCGCATGCCGCACTGTTCAGCGCCTGAACTAAGGGAGGGCATGAGACCATAGCTGCTGACCCAAGAGCAAATCTGCGGCGGTGGTTCGGATGCCGGGATCATGATCAACGAGTCTTCGTCGCCAGCCACCCGGCAGTGCGGGCCTATGACACGCCCCTTCAGGGCTGATCTACTGATACGCATCACCCAGGGCGTTGCCCTGGGCTGGGATGTGGCGCCCCTACGGGACTTAGGGCTTGCGCGGGTCGGGAGGTCACCGTGTCGACCTTAGATCATCATCGCGACCACCCTCCCCCGTCAGCGTGGGTCGCCCTGAAGGGCGACCTACACCGGCCGGTGGCCGGAACCGTCTTCATCGTCGTTCCGGCCACCGCGGCAGGTTCGTCGGACGTCAGGCCACCCGACTGGGAGCGCCGCACCCCAGTGAGGCTGGGCAAGTATTCCCTGTAGGTTGGGCTGAGGAACGAAGCCCAACGTGCGACCGGAGTGTCCATCAGGCTCAAATGTGCCGTCCAGTCGCCGCTCCAGACCCTTGCTCGTCAGGGAGCGAAAGCGATACTCACCAAGCAGTCGTTGACCGCCGGTCAGTACCCGGAACCGCTCGGCACCCGCGGACCGGAACAGATAGATTGGATGGTCGGCTTTCATCTCTTGCGCTAGCCGGTTCGTCAGTCGCTCTTGGTCTCTTGAGCCGCTGAATCAAGACCGGCTGGTTGGCGCATGCGATCCGGGATAATAGCTTTTGTCGAGTAAGTCTTCAAGCGTATAAGGGCAGTCACTGGGGAAGGTATCCAGCGCCAGACCGGTTTCATCGCTAGCCAATTGCATCGCGTCGGCATAGGCCGCGGTGATCGCCTCCGGCAGTAACGTTTTGAGACCAAGTGACTGTTTCAACAGCTTGGCAAGACGCATACGTTGTTCGATGATCGTCTCGCGCCAACTATCACCCTTAAATTCGCGCCAACGTGCCGACAACATTGCGTATTGGTATTCCCATTTCAACAAATGAGCGAGCAGAATCAAGAGCCGGCTTTCCAACTCTCGGCGGTCGCTCTTGCTCATATCGCTGAGTTCTTCCAACAAATGCTCGAGGTCCAGTTCGGCGTAGCGGCCGGCGCGCAGGAGTTCGGCGTGCCGCAGTGCCCAGGCAGAATAATCGGTCTGATAGAGTGTGCTGAGTTCACTCATGTCGTCGTCCTCGCATGCCCGAGCGGCCATGATCGTGGTTCCGGTCGCTGGTGCTCACGGCGCAGAGCGCCTGACACCTGCCCGCCACCGCTGGAGAGACTGGTCAAGTAGTCGGCGGATTGCAAGGCCCCGCCATTCTGCGGTTAGAACGGGGCCTGCGGATGTCAGATTATCAGCCAGTTAAGCACCCGCCCTGGTCTGGCGTACCGTCCAGGGCCTAGAGTCCAGGGCCTGGATTCCGGCGTCCCGGCCGGAATGACGCGTCGCGACTGGCCTGAGCGATGACTAAGGCTGGTAGCACGACAACCACCCTCTCGCCAGCAGGCCAGCGGCCTCAATGCGCCGCCAACCAGGCGGTCAGGTCCGCCGCGTCGGAAAAATCGAGCAGAGCTTCGCCGAGAGCCTCCAGATCCTCGAACGGCAGGTCGGTAATGCGCGTCTGTTGGGGCTTCGGCACTGTACCGATGCGCCGTCGCAATTGTCGCAGCGCCAGATTCGCCTCGCGCTGGCGGCCCTCTTGGCGGCCTTTAGCCTCGCCTTCGGCAAAGATCGATTGAGAGGCACGGGTCTCTTGGATGGGCGCATGGGCCGGGCCCCGACTTGGGCGCGGAGCTCCCAGCCGGCTGACTTGATGGCAGAACTGCCTTGATGGCCAGATTATGATCAAGGCTTCCGGGGGAAATCCGGTCGATGGGTCTCAGACACGCTACCGCCATACCGTGACATAGACGGTACAGGGCTTTGGGGCCATCTGCGAGCAGGCCTTGACGTAATCCCGGCCACTTCGAAAACTGCGAGGCCGTTGGTCCGCGCAGCGGACCCTAAGGATCGCGACCCGACCGCAGGTCTCGCTGTGCGGACCGATCACGGCTGGCCAGGGTGATGATCAAGGCCTGCGAGCACCTGGCGGCACCCTGCGTTCAACTGGTAAACGCAACTGTATCAAATCATGGATAGGGGGACGGGGTCAATGCCGGTGACCACGACGGCTGCGCCACGCTTGACGCCCCAGGCGTTACCACCCTGAAGGCAGAACCCTATTTTGCCGGCAGTAGCGCTCACAGTGGTCGGTACTAAGCCTCGCTATCCGGGTCGCGCTCACCGACCCGAGCGATGCGGGCGTGGTGATGGTTGGCCAAGACGGCGATGGCGCAAAGTGTGACGAAGGTCGCAGCATTGGCCGGGATTTGAAGATTGAAGTCTGACAGTGAGTGAATCCCGATCGCCAGGATGCCGATGCCGGCCCCCAGCCCAACGCCGCTGCGGTAGAGCGAGTCGCGCCGCCACAGGGCCTTGAGCGCCATCGCGAATGACCAGAGTACGAAAAGGGCCAAGGGGGTCAGACCGATCAGACCGAACTCGATAGCGAATTCCAGAACATCGTTGTGCGCGTGATCGAAATGGCTGCGAATATCCGGACCGGGAAAGCGAGGAAAGCTGGTCTCGAAGGCGCCTGCGCCAAAGCCGATAAACGGCCGCTCACGCAATTGAGGCAGCGCATAGCGCACGATGTCATCGCGATCGACATTCTCGTGCCGAACGACTTGGCCGTTGACCACCTGGTCCTCGAATTGGGTTTCCAACAGCCGGTCTTCGAGTTTATCCAGCCCGAAAAACTGGCTGATGATGAGGAGGTCAATCAGCAACAGGCTGACGAGAATCAGGCCGTTGCGCAATCGGTGTTGGCGGTGGACCAGGGTGAAGAGCCCACCGAGCAGGATCAGGCCGGTGAAGAAAGCGGAATTGCCCATGCGCGAGTGACTCATAACCAGGGCGATCACCATGATAGCCAGTGCCAGACGGATGCGCATCTTGGGTCCGATGAGTAGGTCCGGCAGCGCAAGCCAACTGAAGGGACGCCCATCACGCAGGGCCATCAACAGGCCCAGACCGCAGGCCAGTGTCATTTCCAGATAACCGGCCAGATGGTTGCGGTTGACAAAGGTTCCGGTGACGTCACCCTGCCCAGTCTCTTTCGGGCCAAACGCCAGCCAATCGATGTGGGAGAGCGTCATCAATGAGCCATAGAAGGCCTGCAACAGGCCGCTGATGGTGAGTACCGCCAGCAGGAGCGTGACACGCCGGCGCGTGTAGAAGAGTCCGGTGATCAATAGAAAGAGTAGCGTATAGCCACACCCCAGGATCAGGTCACGACAGGTGGCGCCGGTATCGACGCTGATCCCCGCCAACCACTGCGCGGCGACCCACGCCTGGGCCGCCACCAAGAGGGCGAACAGGGGAAGCGCGGCCCGCAAAGTGCTGATGCGGCACGCAGCGCGGGAGCGCAGCAGCCGGATAGACCAAATGGCAGAGGCCAGGGCGACGATGAAGACGAACAGCGCGCTCGACCACTCCCGATGGCTGGCGAGCGGTAGCGGCAGCCAGATCAGCAGGCTCAGAACGACGATGACAAGTGCCCGCTCCAGCGACAGACCAGCGCTCAGGTTCCCCTGCGCACCGGCTGCCTCATCAGTGATCACGAACCGCATATCCGGTGCATCCGTTTGATCTCATCGGGCAGCGCCACACAGACGACCAGGGTCATGCCCCTGCCTTTGGCCAGACCCAGCAACCAGTGGGCGTCCTCGGCGCTCCCGGCAGCGACCCGCCGGGCGGACTCCAGGGTGAGCGCACGGGTCGTCACATCGAGCGATCCCCAGGCGATCAGGCCAATCTCCACGATGCGCCGGTTGATGTCAGGGCGCCAGGGTCCCAAGGCGTGGGCCTGATGCAGGGAGGCACGAAAGCCCGCGTCGCGCTCCCCCAGGTCGAGCTTGGCATAGGCGATCTGGGTCCACGCCCGGGGCCAGAGAGGGGTCGCGGCCACGGCCGCGCGATACGCGGCCAGGGCGGCTTGCCGACTCGGTGCCGCAAGCAGGTCGCCGAATGGGCGGCCACGATAGCGCCAGGAATGGACCAGTCCGAGCCGTTCCTGATAGGCCCCGTTGGCCGCCGGAAACAGCGCGATGGCCGAGGTCGCGGCTTGCCGGGCGACTTCCCAGGCCGGCGGCGAGGGTGCGCCGCCCTGCGCAAACCAATCATCAAGGAAGGTCTGGGTCTGGCCGGCGAACAGGGCCGCCAGCAGCAGGCGCGCGGCCATCCAGGCGAGGATCAATGAGGTGAACAAAAGCACCAATGCGGCGGGTCTCCGCCAGCGGACGCCGCTCTTGCACGGTCGCGCCGCGGGTTGCATGCATTCGTCGGCCTTGACCATATTCAGGCCACCGGATTTACGCAACCCGTCGCGGCCGGGGGGCCGCTCCTACGGGTCTTTTGGTGTAACTCAGGCCCGCGTCTCCTTGCTATAACCATAGTAATCATAATAGCCGCCGTAACCGCCATAGGCATAGCGGCCGCTGCCGTAACCATAGCCATACTTGGTGGCTTTGCGCACATTCACCTGGTTGAGCACCACCCCGGCCAGTGGTGCATTCAGTTGCTGGAGCTGCTTGATGCCCTTGGCGATGATGGGAAAGGGTGTAGCCTCCGACTTGATGACGAAGATGACGGTGCTCGCATAGGTCGCGAGCACGAGGGCATCACTCACCACCTGGACCGGCGGGGTATCGATGACGATCCGGTCATAGCGCTCGGCGAGTTCGCCGAGCAGTTGGACAAAGCGCTGGGTGGAGAGCAGTTCCAGCGGGTTGGGCGGCAGGGTGCCGCACCCCAGGAGGTCGATCGTGCCCACCGACCGGACGGCATCGGTCAATTCCGCCGTCCCGGCCACGACATTGGCAAGCCCCGGGGTACCGGCCGGCAGCTCGAAGAGTTTCTTGAAGGTGGGACGGCGCATATCGGCCTCGATCAACAGCACCTTATCCACCTGCCCGAGGGAGAATGCGAGATTGCAGGCGAGCGAGGTCTTACCCTCGCCCGGCACGGACGAGGTGACGACGATGATCTTGTGGGGGTTGTCGAGTCCGGAGAGGACCACACCGGTGCGGATACTGCGCACCGATTCGGAAAATGCCTTGTCGGTATCGTCCAGATAGAGATTGGCCATACGGATGCGTTCGTTCTTTTTCTGCAGCGGCAGAATACCCAGGGTCGGCAGGTGGAGCCGAGCCTCCACCGCGGCCGGGCCGTGGACCCGGTTGTCGAGTTGCTCGCGCAGCAGCGCCAGTCCGATGCCGGCCAGCAGCGCCAGCAGGCCGGCGATGGCGATGATCTGGCCCTTCTTGGGCCGCACCGGCGCCTTCGGCACGATGGCCCGATCGACGATGCGGGCATTGGCGGCCTGGAGGTCGGAAACGGCCGAGGTCTCCTTGAGCCGGGTCATGAACGTATCATAGAGCGTGCGATTACTCTCGACCTCACGCTGGAGTTCGCGAAATGTAAACTCTTTGCGCTTGATATCCTGGATTTCCGACTTGTTCTGTTGGAAAGAGCCGCGCACCGATGCCTCATTGGCGATCGCCAATTGGTAACTACGCTCGATACCGCCCACCACCTGTTCGACCTGGTTGCGCAGATTGACCTGGGCGGACTCCAGATCGGTACGCGCGGCGGCCATGGCGGGATGCTTGGGACCGTAGCGGCGCGAAAGCTCCTCGACCTTGGCGCGGGCACGGGCCTCCTCCGCCCGAAACTGTCGCACCATCGAATCGGCCGCCACCACCGGGACCGCGGCCAGGCGCTCCCATCCGGCGCCCTTCATGCGTTCGATCTGCTTGTACTGGTTTTCCACCGACGCCAATTCGCGGCGCAACTCGACCATCCGGGTGCCGACCTGGGTCAACTCTTGCCCCGAGAGTGTCGTCACCCCCTCCAGGTCGACCAGGTTTTCCTTCTCACGATATTGTTGCAGGCGTTGTTCGGAGGCCTGCAGGTTGGCTTTGAGCTCGGCCACCCGGTTGGTCATCCAAGACGCCGCCGCCTGGTTCAGGCCGAGTCTGGCCTCGAATTGGCTGTCGATATACCCCTGGGCGAGTGCATTGGCCGCTTGAGCGGCCATGACCGAACTGGCCATTTCAACGCCGATGGTGGCCAGTTGTGTGCCGCGCTTGGGTGCCACCGTGACGCGACTCATGAATGCGCTCACGACCGCTTCGAAGACCTTGTCCTCCGCGGGGACCTCCGGTTCGCGCAAATCGGCGGGCCTGGTGGTCGGCAGGAACCGCTGGATCAGCGAGACATTCAGCCAATCCGGCCACTTCAACGCCGGTGCTGGCCGTTGGCGGGGGTCGAATTCGGGACGCTCATTCAGCTTGAGGTCGCGCACCACGCGTTCGGCCAGCGAGCGCGACCGGATGAGTTCGAACTGGGTTTGCAGATAGTCGTTCGAGCCGGCCTCGGCACCATAGACCTGCTTGATGGACACCACCTGGCTGGTGGACGGCTCAATGAGCAGTGTCGCCGTCGACTGGTAGATGGGTGTCTGCGAATAGACCACCAGGGTCGTCACCATGACCGTCAGCAGGGCGAGCAACAGGATGGAGACTTTGTGCCGATAAACGGCATACCAAATCCTCAGCAAGTCGATACCGTCGTCCTCCCCCGGGGGGGCCGGGCGTAACCGTTCAGCCCCCGCTTGGTGCAGACCTTCCGGAGCCATCCCCCCCGGCACAGCAGGGTTCGGGCGGGAAGATTGAGCCGTCAATTCAGGACGTGCCACTGGCGGACGGACTGGTTCCGGATCGATATTCAGAAGAAACTCTCCTCAATGGTCACGATGTCGCCGGGATAGACCAGGGAATCGAGCGTCACCCGCACCGGTTCGCCACCGGTATCGCCCTCGCGAATCACGCTGATCTTGCTCTCTGAGGCGCGCTCGGTCTTGCCCCCGGCCAGGGCGATGGCCTTGCGCACCGTCAACCCCGACTGATAAGGATAGCCCCCGGGCGACTTGACCTCGCCATTAACATAAAATTCGCGGTAAGTGGTCACATTGATGGTAACCCGCGGATTAACCAGGTAGCCATCCGCCAGACCGCGGGTGATCACTTGACTCAATTCCTGGGGGGTGCGGCCGCCGGCACGGACCTCACCGAGAAAGGGGTACGGAAGGGTGCCGGCATCGGTGATACGCACGGCATCGAAGCTCAGGTCTGACTCACCAAAGACCTTGATGCTGATAACGTCACCTGAGCCGAGCTTGTAACCGGACTCCAAACCGGGGGCCGCCAGGCCGCTGCTGCATAGCAGCACCAACAGCAGGTAGCCGAAGATCTTGGTCATGATGGGGCAACCCGTGATGACTGAGAGTGAGTGGTCGGCATCCTGGCCGCCAGACGACAGGGAGCTTGATAGCGGGTCACAGACTGAAGATGAAGTTCAGAAAAAACCAGTTGCGGTCATAGCCTGCCTGACCGACGTTCGACACGAGTTGCCTGAAGTTGGCCTCCAGTTCCACATCGACCCAGCGGCGCAGATTATAGGTTGCCCGCAGGCCCAGTTGGTTGGTTTTGTCGGCGCGTCCGTTATAGCTTCCGCCCTGATATTTTTGGTCCATGTAGCTCACGAAGACCTGCGACTTGAACCGTTTCACCCACTGATGGTTCCATGCCAACCGATACAGCTGCGTATCGATATAACTTTCGTAGAGGCCACCTTCGCCGACATAACTACTAGCTGAAAAAGTGAATTCGGCGCGCTCGGTGGGCGTCCAGGTAATCGCGGCATCCGCGGATGGGTAGCCGACGGTGCCGGTGGTGCCGGAGCGAAATGTTTTCTGCTGGTAACCGAGCTTCAGGGTACCCCGGGTCTTGGCGGTGCCCTGCCAGGTGACACCGGCCAGGTACTTGAGGCTATAGCTGTCGAGGGTGCTGGCGGACCAGGTGTAGTCGAACTGGTTATAGTCAATCTCGGCCAGCAAGCGCGTCTTTGGAGCAATACGATAATATAGGGTGGCAGTCACTCCCGGGCTATTGTAATCCTGGGCAATGTTCATGGAGCCGGAATGCAGGTTATTCAGGTACCTCATCCATTTATAGTTGGCGCCGACCTCCAGCTGTGCCTTCGAGGTCTGCGCCCCGAAGCCATAGAGAGCACCGACCTGAAAGGTATTGTAAATGTTGCCGCCCTCATTGTACTGGCGGTTGGTGAGGTTTTGGATATCCTGGATGTGATCGAAACCAGCCGTGAGATCGAGGCGGTGGCGAGCGGCAAATTCCAGGTGCGAACTGGCCAGGAGGTGATGATCGATGCGATCACCCACACCGCCGGAGGCGACGAAGTCGTAAGCGCCACGGTAGCTCAGCTCGTAGCGATTGGCCCGCTCCCGGGCGCGGAACAGCAGGGTGGGCGTCACGCGGGTGACGGCCGAGGTGATTTCCTGCCCCTTCGGTGCCTGCTGCGCGTTGTCATCATAACCTTGGGCCAGCCCGACAGTCGGGATGAACTCCACTGGACCGAGCTTGACCGGCATTGGGTCCACGGCCAGTGCGTCAGCGGCGGCCAAGGTGCCCAAGACGGCCAGCGCAACACGGACAGCTAAATCGGTAGTCATGGGTCATCCTCCACAATCAGACTCAAGGCAAGCCGCTCAACGTTAAGGACCTGGCTTCGTCAGTCAGGATTGAGAGGTAAGGTTCTGATTGGTATTGTTGTTTTGGGTGGTCCCGCCGGTGCCTCCTTGGTTGACTTGCTGGACGGTCTGCGCGGCAGCCTGTTGGATCGCCCCGGCCTGCAGGGGCGCCGCGGCGACGGCCGCGTTGGTGATGGCCGTCGCCTGCTCGGGTGCGGCGGCGACGGCCGCGCTGGTGATAGCCGCCGCCTGTTCGGGCGCCGCGGTCGCGGCCGCGGTGGTGATGGCCGCTGCCTGCAAAGGCACAACGGTCACGGCCGCGGTGGTAATGGCCCCCGCCTGAGCGGGCGCCGCCGTCACCGCCGCGGTCGTGATGGCCGCCGCCTGCGCAGGCACAACAGTGACGGCCGCGGTGGTGATGGCCCCCGCCTGCGCGGGCGCCGCCGTCACCGCCGCGGTCGTGATGGCTGCCGCCTGCGCCGGCACAACGGTGACTGCCGCGGTGGTGATGGCACCCGCCTGAGTCGGCGCACCGGTCACCGCGCCCGTCGTGATGGCCGCTGCCTGTGCGGGCACGGCGGTGACGGCGGCGGTAGTGATCGCCACCGCCAACTGCGGCGAGGCGATGACGGCCGCAGCGATGGCGTTGGAGATAGCGGTCGCAAGCGCCGCGGAACCGGCTGCGGCGCTACCAATCGCCTGGACCGCCGCCGCAGAGAGCGTGACGCCAGCGGGCAAGGCCGCTTGCAGCGCCGCCAGGGTGGCCGGTCCGCTCAGCCCGAGCGGGGCGAAAGGCGTGGTACCCGTCGTGGGGGTCGTCGTGGTGGGGGTCGTGGGGGTCGTGGGGGTCGTGGGGGTCGTGGGGGTCGTGGGGGTCGTGGGGGTCGT
>CAILVI010000502.1 GCA_903837595.1 uncultured Thiodictyon sp. | reverse complement strand
GGGTCGGGCTGACGGGATTGCGCCCGTCAGCCCTCCCACACCACCGAACATGCGGTTTTCCGCATCCGGCGGTTGAGCCTAGGGGGCTTTGCCCGCAAGCGTCCACCGAGGTGAGCACCCATTGGACCCCTTCTTGCGTCTGTGCTCGGGACCCGGAAGACTCGACCACCACGCGCCTCGCCCGGTGCGGGAATCCACCCGCTCAAACTCGGCCCGCCGCCCCGGTAGTTGCCGCTGTTGCAACGCCGGGAGCGTGTCGGTGACCTTCGCGCCTTCCACATCCGATCCAGACTGTGGTCCTCTTGCGACTCTTCGGCCCTTCGCTCCGCCCGGCTTTCACCGGGCAGCGGGCGCGCAATAACCCACTGGACCCAAGGCGAGCTCGCCGATGAAGCGATCAAGGCCCGCTCATGTGGCCTTGGCCTGACAACTGACAGGCCCGCGCACTAATTCACCCAGACCTCGACCCGTCGGTTCTTTTCCCGGCCTTCGGGCGTATCGTTGGAGGCGACGGGGGCCTCGTCACACAGGCCAGCCACGCGCGCGACCCGCAGGCCCTCCACGGCCAACTCCTGGCGGACGATCTCCGCGCGCTCCTGAGAGAGTCGACGAAGAGGCCACGGCCCCCGCCCGGGAGTGGCGCGAGTTTGCTGCGGCATTCCGGACAGATGGCCGGGCTGCCGTCCTCCAACTGGATCAAGGCGCCGCTGTCGGCTTTGCCGCACCGACCGCGGTTCGGACAATGATATTGATTTGCCATTGTAGTGGTTTTCCCGTCGTGACCGGTGCGCGTGCACCGGCGTCTGGACCAGGTGCCGCCCAAGGCAAGCCACCGAGGCCAAGTGCCAGGGCGTCGAGGCACTGCCGGTGCGCAGGACGGGAGGATGTGCCAGGCAACACCCCCTAATTAAAGGGGTATGCTAACCGGTTTAGATGACTGTCCGGTTACGGATGACAGGCACCACACGAAAACCATCCCTAGCGGGGGGGGGGAAACCCGCGCGAACGTCCAGCTTGTCGAACACTATGCGACGATCTATCCCACTGACTGGCGTGACTAAAGCAACAGAGGCCGCCCCCATGCAGGAGTGTGCGGAAGGAGGGAACAGGACGTCCCCGAGGACGATGATGGGCGCGTTCTAAGGGTAAAGATGATCGCCTTCATGGGCAAAGGCTGGCGTCAGCAGGGACAGAGGCTCTGCCGCTGAGGGAGGCAAGGCCGGAGAACTTGGCCAACAGCGCGAAAAAACTCTTTTGGCGAAACCTGGAATCTTGTCGATCCCTGGACCATAATTGTCTTGGCAGACTCACGGTTGGGCCAGGCCAAGGCGCCCGTTGAGGGATTTAGACCCGGGGCCGTTGCGTGCCCAGGACAGCCGCGCGATGCCGACAAGGCCATCGAAGAACCGCCACCAAGGACCCCAACATGCCCGCCATGGACCACCTGAAGCCCCGGTTCAATGCCCGGCTGCTCGGTGAGGCCCGACGCGAAAGCCCGGTGGTCCTGGATGACGACCAACGCCGCATCGCCGCGAACTGGGCCGCCAGTGCCTTGCTGGGCCAAAAGGAAGAGCCCCTCCAGGGACAATTCCTGAGCGAGGTCTTCGACCGGCTGCTGGGCTACCGCCAGATCGTCAGCGCCGCCGGCACCCATTACATGGAGCCCGAGACCGGTTCCAAGTCAGTGAAGGGCTACCGCCCCCCCGATGCCCGCCTAGGCTGGTTCGGCACCACCCTGGATCGGACCCGGGGGGTCCTCGAACTCAAGGCCCCCGGCGCCGACCTGGACGCCAAGCAGGGCAGCAACTATGGCAAGCTCACCCCGGTCGAGCAGGCCTTCGGCTATGCGAACAAGGTCGACGGTTGCCGCTGGGTGGTCGTCAGCAATTTCATCGAGATCAGGCTCTACCGTACCGACCGCGGCCAGGGCTACTGTCAGCGCTTCACATTAGAGGAATTGGCGGACCCGGACCGCCTCGCCGCCTTTGTGTTCCTAATGCATCGCAGCACCCTGATGGGACCCGATCCCAGGGTCCAGAGCCCCGTCGAGCGGCTGGCTGAGCACACGCATGTGCAACAGGAGCGCATCACCAAGGCATTCTATATTTTCTACCGGGACCTGCGTCTGGACCTGTTCCACCAACTGCGGGCCGACAATCCGCCGGTGAGCGCCGAGGCCAAGGAGGCCCATGAGGTCCGGCTGCTGGAACTGGCGCAGAAGCTCCTGGACCGCTGCCTGTTCATCTGCTTTTGCGAGGACACCGGCCTGCTGCCGGCAAAGGTGCTGACCAAGGCCCTCGCGGCCAAGACGCAAGGATTCGTGCCGGTGTCGCGCTGGCAGCAGCTCTGCGGGCTGTTCGCCGCGGTGGACAAGGGGCATCCGCCGATGCAGATCAATGGCTACAACGGCGGCCTGTTCGCCACGGCCCCGGCGCTCGACGCACTGATCGTGGCGGACGCCAGCCTGGACGGCATCCGCACGCTCGCGGACTATGACTTAGAGTCCGACCTCAACGTCAACATCCTGGGGCATATCTTCGAGCAGTCCATCGCCGACCTGGAGGCGATCCGCGCCGAGATCCGCGGGGAGGTCGCCGATAAGCAGGGCTCGCGGCGCAAGCGCAACGGCATCTTCTATACCCCGGATCGGATCACCCGCTTCATCGTGGCCCGGACCATCGGCGGCTGGCTGGCGGAGCGCTACGCCGAGATCGAGGCCCGACACCGCACGGGCAAACCCGGCCCGCTCGCCAAGGAGACCCGCCTGAAGGTCTGGTATGACTCCATGGACAACTATGTCCATGAGCACGGCTATCCGGTGCCCTGGAGCCGCTATGGCGCCGCGCCCTGGAGCCTGGAGCCGCCGGCGGTGGATGCCCTGATGGGGAAAATCCGCGAGCGCGGGGTGGCGCTCGCGGAGTTCGTTGGGGCAAGCCCTCATACGGGATCAAGACTGGGCTGAACGAGGCCTTTCTGATCGATGACGCCACCCGTGCGGCGCTGATCCATGATGCCCCGGCTGTGCGGAGGTCATCAAGCCCTATCTGCGCGGGCAGGACATCAAGCGGTGGGTGCCGGATTGGCAAGGGCTCTGGATGATTTTTGCCCGGCGTGGGATCGACATTGATGCCTATCCATCGGTGAAGACACACCTGATGCAATTTCGCGAACGACTGGAGCCGAAGCCCCTGGATTGGAATGCGAAGATACAAGCTGAGTGGCCCGGCCGGAAACCCGGCAAGTATGCGTGGTATGAGATTCAGGACAGCATCGACTACTGGAAAAGGTTCGAGCAACCCAAGATCGTCTATCAGGAGATCCAGTTTCACCCTGCATATGCCTTTTCGAGTGGCTCGCTTTATGGCAATAACAAAGTTTTCCTGCTGCCGACAGCGGACCTCTACTTGCTCGCGGCCCTCAACTCCCCTGTGATCTGGTGGCACAACTGGCACTACTTGCCACACATGAAAGACGAGGCACTGAACCCGGCCGGTTTTCGTATGGAAACCCTGCCGATCGCCGAACCGACACCGGCGATCCGGACCGCGGCCGAGGACGGTGTGGCGTCATTGCTCGCCCTGGCCCAGGAGTCCCAGGACCAAACCCGCGAGTTGCTGAACTGGTTGCGCCTGGAGCTGGCCGTCGACCAGCCCGGCCAACGACTGGAGGCCTTCGCTAACCTGACGGGCGATGACTTCGTGACCGCGGTCCGCAAGCGCAGACCCAAGGGCGCCGCTCGCCTGAGCCCGAAGACCATCACCGACCTGACGCAGACCCACCGGCACTAAACCGAGCCCGAGCGCGCGCGGGCCGCCCGGGTCCGCGCCTCGGAGGGCCGAGTGTCGGACCTGGTGATCCAGGCCTATCGCCTGACGGCCGAGGAGATCGACCTGCTATGGCGCACGGCGCCGCCGCGGATGCCAAGCCTATAACAGAATACCCTTGTGGAGTTCTCATCCCCACGCTTCAGCCTGGGAATGGCGGGCGGGCGCTCAGCATCCATCCGGTCTGGCGACCGGACGCGGGGCGCCCGCTCTCGCTCCCACGCAGTGACGCAGGGGCGTGGGAGCCAGGGCACCCCTGCCATCTGAGGCGCCAACGCCCTTGCCCGGAGCCCCGCGGGCGCCTAAGATCGGCACCCTACCGGATCTTGGGTAATTGAATATCCTATCCCTTCCAATGCGGCCCTGGTCTGCCGTCTCCCTTACCACCGGCAATGCATGCATATCCGTACCAAACTCGCCGTCGGGCTGATCTGCGTCTTGATCGTCAATCTGGCGGCCAGCCTGTTTGGATTTCACCTCCTTAGCCAGGCATCCGACCGGGAGTCGATGGTCCGCGAGACCAGCGCAGAGATCGTCACCACCGCGCTCTCGGCCCAGGTCCACTTCAAGAAGCAAGTCCAGGAGTGGAAAAACGTCCTGCTGCGGGGGCGGGAGCCGGGGCTCTTCAATGAATATTTCGGTCGCTTCGAGCAAGAGGAAGCGCACACCCGCGAGACATTGGCCCAACTGATCGCGTTGCTTACCGGCAGCGGGCAGTCGCATGCCGCCACCAGCCGCTTCCTGGAGGCGCATCGGCGCCTGGGGGCGGACTATCGCGCGGCCCTCACGTCCTATCGTCCACAGGACCCCAGTTCACAACTGGACGTCGATCGGCAGGTACGCAACATCGACCGGGAACCGACCGACCTGCTCGACCAAGTGGTAACCGCCGCCCTCGCCCACAAACACAGGACCCTGACCGAGATCGACCGCTCGACCCATGTCCTGGAGCGGTTGATCCTGGGCGCGATGCTCGGGGTCATGAGCGCGGCGATCCTCTTTCTCACCTGGCTGATTGACCATACCATCGCCCAACCCATCGCGATGGCCACGGTAATCGCCCGCCGCGTCAGCACCGGTGATTTCTCCACCCCCATCCAGACGAGCGGCGCCGACGAACCCGCGCAGATGCTGGCCGCGCTCAAGACGATGCAGGAGAATCTGACCAGCTCCCAGGCAAATCTGCGCCAGAGCGAGGCGCGCTCCCGCCTGCTGCTGGAGTCGACCGGCGAGGGCATCTATGGGGTCGATACGAACGGACTCTGCACCTTTTGCAACCCCGCCGGCGCGCGGACCCTTGGCTACGCAACGCCGGAAGCGCTCCATGGCCGCAACATGCATGAGACCGTCCACCATTCGCAGGCCGACGGCACACACTATCCGGCCTGCCGCTGCCAGGCGACCCTGACCTATCGCGAGGGCATCGCAGCCCGGGTGGATGACGAGGTGTTCTGGCGCGCGGACGGCACCCCCGTCCCGGTGGACTACCATGCCAACCCCATTCATCAGGATGGCCGGCTGGTGGGGGCGGTCATCACCTTCTCGGATAGCACCGCGCGCAAGCAGGCGGAAGCGGCCTTACGCGCGGCGCACGACGCCCTGGCCCGGGAGCGCGCCCAGTTGGCCGAACGGGTACAGCGTCGCACCCTGGCGCTCGACCGCGCGAATGCAGAGCTGGCCCGGACGGCACAGGCGAAGGATGAGTTTCTCGCCGCCATGAGCCACGAGCTGCGAACGCCGCTGACCTCCATCCTTGGGCTATCCGAGACCATGGGCGATGGTCTGCTCGGTGCATTGAACACGCAGCAGGACCGCGCGGTCCATATCATCCACGAGAACGGCGCCCATCTGCTGGAACTCATCAATGACATCCTGGATATGTCGCGGGTGGCCTCCGGGCAGATGGAACTGCGCTGGGACCAGGTGCCGGTGGGCCAGTTGTGTGACGCCAGCCTGCGCCTGATCGGCCCCGCAGCCAAGCACAAGGGGCTGACGGTCTCGGCCACCCTCGACCCCCGGGTGCGGCTCGTGCATGGCGACAGCCGCCGACTCAAACAAATGCTGGTCAATCTGCTGGGGAACGCGGTCAAATTCACGGCGCAGGGCGGGACGATCGGGTTGGATGTGGCGGCCTATGCGCAGCGCGGGGAGATGCGGATCGGCATCTGGGACACGGGTGTCGGTATACCCGCCGACCAGTTCGAGCGCCTGTTCCAGCCATTCGTCCAGTTGGACACCCGGCCCTCGCGCGAGTATGACGGCACCGGGCTCGGCCTGGCGCTGGCATCCGCCATGGCGCAATTGCATCAGGGCCGGATCGAGGTACAGAGCGAGGTGGGGCGCGGGAGTCGCTTCGAAATCATCCTGCCCTGGGATGCCGAGCGCCAGACCGCAGACCAGCCATGCCACGAAGCAGACCCAGTGTGCGCCGCGCAGGCCGAGGCCGAGCCGCTCCAGCGCGCGCTGGTCCTACTGGTGGATGACAATGAAAGCAATCTGGAGCTGTTGTCGACCTATCTGCGGATCAAAGGGTGTGAGGTCGTTGCGGTGCGCTCCGGCATCAGTGCCATCGCCTCGGTCCGGGAGCAACGCCCCGATATCATCTTGATGGATGTCCAGATGCCCGAGATGGACGGACTGGAGACCACCCGGCGACTGCGGGCGGACCCGGCCCTGCGGCGCACGCCGATCATCGCGCTTACCGCACTGGCCATGCCGGGCGACCGCGAACACTGCCTGGATGCCGGCATGGATGACTATCTGAGCAAGCCCATGGGACTCAAGGAGTTGTATGGCGCGGTCAGGCATTGGATCAATCGCACCCGCATGGTTTGATGTGCGCGGTCGCCGACCGCAAAGGGCGCGACGGCAGCGGGCGCTATGAACCAGCTCACGATCAGGTCAAGCGTTATGGTCATTCTCCTTTTCTGGTGTTGCTACCACGGGATCGACATGAGTCATTAGATACAGCACGGGCTGCCTGGTCATCACATTGATCCTGGCCGCACGCGCGATGCCATGCCCTTGTGTCACGGTCAGGCTGCCGTCGATTTCAAGGTGGACATCGGCCAGAATCATGTCGCCGGTCTTGCGGGTCTTGAGTGCATGGATTCCCAGCACGCCCGGGGTCGCCAGGATATCTTGCGCAATCCCCGCAATTTGTTCTTCGGTGGCGGCCCGATCGGTCAGGTCATTCAGCGCCGTCCACCCGAAACTCCACCCCATACGGGCCACCATGAATCCGACGATCAGGGCGGCAACCGGATCGAGCAAGGGAAAACCGATCAAATTACCGCCAATGCCGATCGCCACGACGAAAGAGGACGCGGCATCCGATCGGGCATGCCAGGCATTGGCCACCAACATGCTTGAGCCGACCTTGTGGGCAACCGCCAGCATGTAGCGGAACAGGACCTCCTTGGCCACCAAGGCGCCGAGCGCGACCCACAGGGCGATCGAGCGCACCGTCGGAATGTCCGCCGGCGTTTGCAGCTTATGGACCGCCGCCCAGATCATTCCCAAGCCGACCATGACCAGCAGCCCACCCAGCACCAGGGAGGCGGCGTTTTCATAGCGTTGGTGACCATAATGGTGATCATCGTCAGCCGCCTTATGACTGTGATGCGCGGCGAGCAACACCACAAAGTCCGCCACCAGATCGGAGAGCGAATGAATACCATCGGCAATCAACCCTTGCGATCCCGACCAGATGCCGGCGATCACTTGCGTCATCGTCAATCCAATATTGACGGCCACGCTGATCCAGGTGCAGCGCTGCATTGCCGCTTTGCGCTCCGGTGAGCTTTCCTCGCCGGTTTGTCCAGCCAGGTATTGCAAATCGTTCATAAAATTTTGCCGATAGTGCGCCATCAGGGGTGGCCGACCGACTTAAGGCCAGGCGAGGATCAGCACCCCAACAAGAATGAACAGCCCGCCGGCCACCAATTTGATCGTCACGGCCTCCCCAAGAAAGAGTACTGCCAGGACGATGGCAAAGGCAACGCTCAATTTATCGATGGGGGCCACCAAAGAGGCCGGCGCCAATTGCAGCGCACGGTAATAGAGTAACCAGGAACACCCGGTCGCCAGGCCGGAGAGGACGAGAAAGGCGATGGGGCGAAACCCCGCTGTACGGGGCCACATCCACTCTTCGCGAAAGGTCACGATGCCGGCCGTCATGGCAAGAATCACCAGGGTTCTGATCAGCGTCGCCACGTTGGAGTTCAGTCCCTCCACGCCGATCTTACCGAAGATAGCGGTCAAACCCGCGAAAAATGCCGATCCGAGCGCAAACAGTTGCCAGGACATCATTGACTCCCGCTCGTGGAGGATAGCGAACAGACAATTCTATCCTAAGGCGCTGTGCTTTCACATCGCCGTCACGAGATATTCACCAAAACGTCAGCTTGGTCCGCGATCATGGGACAGCTGGGGCTTGTCAATTACTGGCGCGGGCGGTGTTCAGCGTTGCGGCCGGCGGCCTGTACGCAACCGGTCGAGGCTTTAGCCGGTGGCGGTTCCCGAAATATGCCAGAGAAAGCAGTGGTGCCGACACGCCGGACCGGCTAACGGCCATGGCGCCCGCACTACCCCGCAAGATGAAAGTGGCGGGCGCCTTGGCCGTTCCCCTCCCCGGCCCTCCCCCAATAGGGGAGGGGAAAGCGGAGCGCGCTCCCGGCGCGACTTTCACGGTAAGCCTCGAGCTCCCGCGGTGGACTCCACCGGCCCAGGTCGCGGCGGTCTGCGATCAGTCGGCACGGGCCGCCGCTAGACTCGGCTGGCATGGCGTCTGCGGCCCCAACCGTCTTTGTGACGACAGCAACGCGGATGGGACAGTCAAGACGTCGACTTCAATTTCTGCGACGTGATCCGCTTCAACCAGCCCTACACGGGCAACCACTCCTTAAGCCGCTTCGACCCGGCGGACCTGCGCGGTAAGCAGCTTGGTCATTTTACTGTCATCTGGTTGCGTCATCCTGTCCCCCAAACGAATCACAGGACGAGAAAAATGCTCGCTGTTGCAGAAATGACCCACCTGGACGAGCTGGATACATTCGCGGCCAAAGCTTGGCGCCTCCACCTGCAGGACATCATACACGCTGAGCAGCTCTCTGCTGTTTTTCAGCCCATACTGGATATGCAACAGGCCACGCTGATCGGCTTTGAGGGCCTGATCCGCGGACCGGCCGGCAGCAAACTGCACTCGCCCCTCGAGTTGTTTCGCGTGGCGCGTCACTGCGGCATGGTCGCCGAAGTCGAGCAACTGGCTTGCCGCATCGTACTGGAATCATTCGCCAGACTGGGGCTTCCTGGACGGATATTTCTCAACGTCAGCCCCGACGTCTTACGGCATAAGGAGTCGAAAGCGGATAACACCTTGAAGTTCATCAAACGGCTTGACCTGGTGCCAGACCAGGTCGTTATTGAGATCACCGAAAACATGCCGACGGTGGACTACCCACTGTTGCGCGAGACCACGCGGCATTACCGCAGCATGGGTTTCGAGATTGCCATCGACGATCTGGGTGAAGGTTTCTCCGGGCTGCGCCTGTGGTCGGAAATTCGCCCCCACTACGTTAAGATTGACCAGCACTTCACCCACAACATCCACCTCGACCCGGTCAAGCGGCAATTCGTCCGCTCGATTCAAGAGATCGCCGCCAAGACCGGCGCGCGCGTCATCGCCGAAGGCATCGAGTCGCCGACGGAACTGGCTGTCATCCGCGACCTGGACATCGCATATGGCCAAGGCTACTTCATCGCGCGGCCCGCCGTCTCGCCGCCGCGAGAGGTATCGGAAGACATCCGACGACCCCTGATCCGCGGCCGAATTTACTGGGATAGTCATCTCAAGCATTGGTCATGGAATCGGCCTGCGAAAACAGCCGTAGAGTCGAGTCGGACGAGCCATGTACCTTAGACAACCCCGCATGGCGCAACCTCAACCATCCGACTGGTTAATCAGGCAGCGCGGCGGCGGACAGGATCGGCCATCGTGAGTTCCTTACCAGCCTCAACAGCCGTGAGCGGGAAGCAGACGCCGAGCCAGCCATTCGAAGTCCCGGCCTTCGATTACCAGGCGGGCCGCATCCCGGTCCTGCTAGAGCTCCCGCACGGCGGTCACCTCACGCCGTTCGAGGTCAAGCCCTATTTGCATCCCATGTTCACCCCGGGAGATCGACGGGAGGACTCCGACGAGTTCACCGACGAGCTATACCTTGGCCTGCCCGCCGCGCCCCATGTGCTGCGCTTTATGAGCTGGCGCACCCACGCCGACCCCAACCGTTTGTGCGATGACATCGACGCGGATGGAATCGTCAAGACGCTCACCAGCCTGGGAGTGAAGATCTACCAGTCCGATCGCGGCCTCCCGGCCCAGGTGAGGCAGCAGGTCATTGACCGCTACATCCAACCGCATCGCTTCCGCCTCGCCGAACTCGTCACCAGCCCGGTGATCGAAAAAGTCGCTTTCTGCCACACCATGCCCGGTATCGGGACCCGGGGCGCCGCGGACCAGGGACAGTTGCGCCCGCTCTTCATGTTCGGCAATGCCGGTGACGGACAAGGCAGGCCGTCAAACGATTGCTTCGCCGAGCAAGACCTGCTTCTCGCCCTGGCCGAGATCGTGGAGAGCAGCATCGGCGACCTGGATGTGGACTTCAACTTCTGCGACGTGATCCGCTTCAATCACCCCTATACCGGCAATAATTCACTAACGCGTTTCGACCCGTCAGACCTGCGCGGCAAACAGCCTCTGACCATCGAGATCAACCGCGACCTGATCCTGCATAACCCGGACAACATCGCACCCACGCGTGCCATTGTCGACCGCCTGGTATTGGCCTTGGCGCAGTGGCGCCGCGACTGAATTGCTTCAGTCGCTGGTCCTTTATGAGTTGGCCACCACGGACGGGGTCAGCGGCGGCGCGTTACGGGGTATCCCATCATCAAAGACGCGCTGCCGCCAGACCTTGGGCAAGGCCTCGAACTCGGACGCCGTTACGTACGTCACCTTGAACCCTAACGGTACAATGATACCGAGTCCCGCCACGGCGACGACGGGCTCACCGTCGCAGCATTGCGTGAACGCCCAGATCAACTGCGCGTCGAACTCTTCACCCGAGAACACATGCCTGATCCTCATGGACTAGGCCTCTGCCTGCGCCTTTCCCACCACGCCGTTTCGACCACCACGCGCCAGTTCGCGCCGGCGCTCGCATAATGATATTCTTGGCGCAGACGTTCCAGTTCGTCAGGGCCGGGGTTCGTCTCTTCAGAGTAGTCCAGCACGCCCCCGCGGTGGCCGCCGTCGGTCAGCCGCCACCGCCCCATCGCGTCACGTTGACGTTGCAGCATGAGCCGATGCAGCGCAGCCAGGGGCAGGCTTAAGAAGGATTTGATGCGATTCTCCAGCTCGCGGAATGCCCGGCGAAAGGCCATGATCCGCATCAGCTCATCGCCGGTGACGGTTGCCGGATCATGCACGCCCCAGTGGGCAGTCATGGGTTGGCCCGGCCAAATCGGACAAACCGCGGCCGCCGACCGATCGCCGACGGTCAGCACGAAGTCCATGCGTGGCGCGGCGGCCGCAGCGAATTGCGACCAATCTCGGCAGCACAAACCCGTGGTTGGGAAGTGGTTGCGCCGCAAGGTCTCCAGGGCGAGTGGGTGAATGGTATGACTCCCGGCGCTGTAGCCAACGAAGCGACCTTGTCCAAAGCGATTCACGATATTCTCGCCGAAGACGCAGCAGGCAGAATTTCCGGTGGATAAGAACAAGATGTTATAGAATTTCTGGGTCATGATGGTTGCCTTGGTATGAGGGGCGCACCCCTGTTACTCATCAGCAAGACATTCCAGGCGGTAAACGAGGTAGCCTGGGCGATGATCCAGGCTGCCTTGATGATCGCAGATAGATGTGACAATCGCATGACTTGGCGGGGCCGCAAGGCGATATGACGGCCTGGACTGCGTTCTCCTGGCTGGAATGGCGGCCACTGGTCTAACCGGCATCTTCCCCCAACCACACCAATGCGCTGCCGGTCATGGCCTTGGCCTGCTTCTTGGCCACCGCGGCCAGCCGCGAGATGGCAAGTGGGCTGTTGGCCTGGGATGGGCCGACCGCCTGGCCCGCGATGCTAACGGCGCCGATGGAGAGACAGGTCAAGGGGTGAAATTCGGGGACACCCTTGCGATTGTCGGCGATATAGCCACCCCGCTCAATATCATCCGGACTAAAGAACCGGAGCACCTCACGGTCGAAGTGCGCCAGCGCGTCGACGCAGCAGGCGCGCCAGTCCGAGCGACGGAATACCAAAATGAAGTCGTCACCACCAACATGACCGATAAAGTCCGTCTCCGGGATGGCGTGATCGACGATCAAGGCGTCCCGACCCATGAGCAGGCGACATGGCTTCTTCCCGTCGAGTTCGGCGCGGTAGGGGCGGGCGAAGTGGTCGATCACGGCTGCCCGGGTGATCATCCCGACCGGCACACCCTCGGTCACCACGGGCACCATCTCCAGCGCCGTGTCCATCTTGAAACGGGCGAATACATCGGCATTGGATGCATCGGGTGAGACTGGCGCCACCTGCCGCAAAATGAGGCTGTCTCCCAACGGCTGGTCCCCGGGACGATGCGGGCACCCCGTGGACTGCGGTGGTGCGATGGCGCGCTGGGCCTCCGCCGAGGGGGTATTCGAAGGCCGCGAGATCGGGCGTGCAACCAAGAGCCCCTGGCCATACTCCAGACCGAGGGCATTGAGACAACGCAGCTCGACGACCGACTCGATCCCCTCAGCGACACACAAAATGCCATCTTGCCGCAGCGCCGCACTCAATCCACCGAGCCAAGTCTGGCGTTGGGGGTCGCGCGCGATCCCCTCGACCAATTGGACATCCTCGAGTACGCGCCGCAGGGCCAGCCGCTCCAGATCAGCGAGGCGCCCGCCACGCTCCGCCGCGCCGATCAGCAGCGAGGCCGCGTACAGGGGCGACCCTGATGGTCCACGCACCGCCGCGTCGAAACCGATGGCCAGACCGGTCTGCAGGGAGACGATGGTCTGGAACAGTACCTGAAGGTCAGACTCGTTGAGGATACGTTCCAGCTCATTGGCGACGCCGGACTGCAACGGATCCGTTTCTCGGATAGACATGCGTGACGATGATCACGGCCCGCGAGAGTCGCGGCAGCGCCCTAATCTTTAGTCCGCTTGCGCTTCCCCGTCCCCATAGAAGATGAGGCTCCGAACAGTTGCCCGGGCATCCCGACCATGGTGGGGGCCAAATTCCGGTCGGTCCGGAGTCGGTTGGCCGACCACTTGCTTCCCCGGCGCTCATGGTCATCCTGGCAGGACGCGCACCGGGTCGCGTTGGGCACATACACCAAGCGTTTCGCCGGAATAGTGTCGTCACAGTCGATGCAGGATTGGCGGCCGACGGTAACTCCGGCGTGCCTGCGAATCGCCGCGACCGCCAGTTCGGTCACCTGGTCGATACGACATTGTGCAAGATCGAGTTCGTCAGCGAAGCGTTCCAAGGTTGTCGCCTCCAGATGAGTGGTCACGACACCGGATCATCGCAGGCGAGTATGACAGCCGCATGACTCATGCAGACCCGACAGGAAGTGCCTCAATCCTCAGATGGCACTTTAGAGTAAACTTCTCACGCATGCAGCACCACCGCCATTACCGACGCAACCAAGAAGATCGTCATCGAAATGAAATATTGGGTCACCAACCTGGCAGAGATCGCGGCCATCGCACCCGTGGTGCAAGGGCTCTGGCGGCTGACGGAGGATGCCGCCGAGACCCTGAATCGCACCTTTTTCGACACCTTCGACTGGTCGGTCTACCTGACCGGCGCCACCCTGGAATGGCGCAGCACCGCACTGCCGCCGGTGCTGATCTGGAGCGAACTGAAGCACCCCGACGACGCGCTGATACAGGTCGCACCCTGGGAGCCCGCCTTCCCCGGGGACCTGGCCCCCGGACCGGTCCAGACGCGGCTGATGGCGACCGCGCCCCACCGCCGACTGTTGCCCATCATGGGAATCCAAACGCGCGTCAGGCACTTGGAACTCTGCAATCATCACGACAAGACGGTTGTCCGTTTGGCCATCAAGGAATCCACCTTTAACGACCCGCGCGACGGCAGCACCGGCGCCCTGCGACCACGCCTGCAGATTCTGCCGGTGCGCGGTCATGCGCACGAGGCCGCGACCTTGCGGGAGGCCCTGGCGGGCGTCGTGGGACTGGAACCCGTGGATTTGCCCCTCTTGTTGGAGGCCCTGGCCGCCGCCGGGCGGCGACCCGCGGACTACAGCTCCAAGCTGGATTACCGTCTCGACCCGGCGGCACGCGCCGATCTGGTCACCAAAGAGATACTGCTCGGACTCCTGAGCACCCTGGAGGCCAATCTGGACGGGGCGCGGGCCAATCTGGACTCAGAGTTCTTACACGACCTGCGGGTAGCCACCCGACGCACCCGTGCGGCTCTCGGCCAAGTCCGGGGGGTCTTTCCCGAAGACCTGGTCACGCACTTCAAGGAGGAGTTCACCTGGCTGCAACTGGTGACCGGCCCCATCCGTGACCTCGACGTGTACCTGCTCGATTTCGACACCTATCAGCGGGGGCTCCCGGCCTCCCTGGGCGCGGACCTTGAACCGCTGCGCGACTTTCTGCACTCCTACTATCGGCGTGAACAGGACCGGCTCGTCCAGGCGCTCGCATCGCAGCGCTTCACCCAATTGCGCGGCGACTGGCGGGCCTTCCTGGAAGCACCCGCGGCGGAGCCGGCCACCCCGAATGGCGCGCGCCCGATCAAGGACCTGGCGGATCAGCGGATCTGGGCGTTGGCCAGGCGGGTGCGGCGCGAGGGTCGCGGGATAGGACCCGATTCACCCCCTGAAGACTTGCACGAACTGCGCAAGAGTTGCAAGAAGCTGCGCTACCTCATGGAGTTTTTCCAGAGTCTCTACCCCAAGGACCAGACCCGCACCCTGATCGCGCGGATGAAGGTTCTGCTCGATAATCTCGGTTGCTACCAGGATCTGGCGGTACAGGCCGTCCATCTGCGTGAGTTGGCCGGGCGCATGCGTGATGTGGACCAGGCGGCTACCGAGACCCTACTGGCCATGGGCGCCCTGATCGGCAACCTGCTGGCGCGACAGCAACAGGCCCGGGAGGCCTTCGATCACGTGTTCGATGAATTCCAGAGCGAGGGTAACCGGCGCGCATTCCGTAACCTCTTCCGTCCTATCTGCACCACACAGCCGGGCAACCAACACAGCGACGGAGCACAGAAGCGGCGTCCCAATAAGCGCTGCAAAGACGAGCCCACGTAGGCGGGAAATCGTTCTGTACCTCAAGTTGCGGGGCGACCAAGACGCCATGGCGGGCAAGACAAGAGCCACGTTTGCCGGCGCGGCGGCGGTTGAACGGCGCGCCAACGGGGGCCGCGATCGGGCCCGCGGGACCGCCGACGCTCACGAATAAATCCGGGGTTCCGGTCCGCTGCCGAACGACGCTTTACCCAGACCTGAGCATCCTCACGCGAGACCCCCGCATCGCTGCCGCCCATTGTGACAATTTCATGACATGTCTTTAATGTTTCAGCGAAATTGGTTATGCTCCCGCAACGTCCACACAGAACACGCACCATGAATCAGTCCCGGTTCGGTCGCTGGCGAGATTGCATGTGTCATCCATCCTGCACGGACCCGTGAAAGTGCTACTGATCCGTCGTTTTCGGCCTTCCATGCGCGTATCAGTCGCCAGCGCTTCTTCGACGTATTGGAACAGAAATGCGCGACCAGCTCCCAGGCCGCCCACGACGGCCTGGTCTCGGCCAACCGCGACCGTCGGCCCTTGTTGGGCGTCAACATCGTCGGGCAACTGGAACGTGAATTCTCCGGCCGTACCGACGAGCTCAGGAAGTTCATCCACGACCTGGTTCGCGAGGCCGGGAACTTCCTCGAATTCGACCCGCAGACCGTCGTGCTCGGCGCGGCCAAGGCCCGGGTCTCGCAATGCCTGGTGATCTTGCCCAAGGCGGGGGATCTGGCCGGGTTCAGCGACGACTTGAAGGCACTCTTTCGCGACAACTTCCGGGGCGACGTGCCGGTGGAGTTCATCGAGAGTGACACCAAGCCCAACGAGATCACGCTGCGCGGGCTCACCAATCTGTTCCCGGTGCGCACCCGACTCGGCAAGACGCTGCCGAAGGTTGCCGAGGGCATCGACCTGACCGCCGCCCAACACCTTGAGGATGCCGCCCAAGCGCAACTGGCGAGCGCAGGCTACCAGCACCTCGACCGGCGGACCGAGGTTCAGGCGGGGGTGCGCGAGGAGCTCAGCCGCATCCTCACCGAGCGGCGGGGCGACTTCGAAGACCCGATTTACCGCCGCATCGAGACCGCCGCGCACAGCGCGATTCAAGACCTCAAGAAAATCTGATCCGTCACGGCAGGGGAACACAGCGATGGCGACCGAGTACAAGTGTCCGAACATCGGCAACTGCGACAAGGCCAACCGAGGCGAGCGCATCCGGCTGCCGGATGGCGGCCCGACCACGTGTCCGGAATGCGACAAACGACTCATCCCGGCGCTGGACGACAGTGGCCGCGTCGACAAGCCCTCGATGCTCAGTGGCATTGGGCTCGGTGGCATTGGGGCGGTCTTGGCGCTCGTCATCGGCCTCGTGTGGTATTTCTGGCCCCCGACCCCCGAGTGCCAGGCGCCGCAGGACTGGGACACCGCGAGCAAGACGTGCCGACCCCCGCCGCTGGTGGTCTGTGCAGCGCCGAACGTGCTCGACCCAAGGACAAATACCTGTCAGCCACCGGGACCGTCCGAGTCGCCCCGCTGCACCCTGCCCGCGGTCTTGGACCCGGCGACGCAGACCTGCAAGGAGCCCCCGCCACCGAAGCCCCCAGCCATCGCGGAGACCCTCCTGCGCGTCCACGGCTCCAACACCATCGGCGGCAAGCTGCTGCCGGCCCTCGCCGAGGCATTCCTGACCCAAGCGGGTTACGCCAACGTCCATAAGGTGCCCAGCGTCAAAGAAGAGGAAAGTGTCATCGTCGGTGAGCGTAACGGGGTGGAGAAACAAATCGAAATCCAGGCCCACGGCTCCAAGACCGCCTTCTCGGGCCTCAAGGCCGGGCTCGCGGACATCGGCATGTCCTCGCGTCCGATCAAGGACGATGAATACAAGGCCCTCCTGCCCACCCTTGGCGATCTGCGGTCCAACGCCAGCGAGCACGTCCTGGCGCTCGACGGTATCGCCATCATCGTCCACCAGTCCAATCCACTGAAAAACCTGACCCTCTCGCAACTCGCAGAGATTTTCGGTGGGACCGATACCAACTGGTCACAGGTCGGAGGGCGTCCGGGCGACATTGCAATCAATGCCCGGGACGAAAAGTCCGGAACCTGGGACTTCTTTAACGAGGCAGTGCTGCTGAGAAGGGCCAAGACCCTCGCTACCACGGCCAAGCGTTTCGAGGACAGCAGCAAACTCTCGGAGGCCGTCGCCAAGGACCCATCTGGTATCGGGTTCATCGGGCTGAGCTATGTCGGCTCGAACAAGGTCATCGCGTTGGCCGATAATGGCGTAGACCCGCGTAGGCCCACCCTCGGCACGGTAAAGACCGAGGACTACCTGCTCTCGCGACGCCTTTATCTCTATACAGCAGAAAGCCCGGCCAACACCAACGTCGTCAAGTTCATCGAGTTCGCCCTGTCCGACGCGGGCCAGTCAGTCGTTGAACACACTGGACTCGTCACGGTTTCCATCACCGAGCCGACCGCCATGAGCGAGAGGGAACGAACAGACGACCCCCGAGCAAAGTCGACCAAGTGGCGCGAACTCACTGCCAGGGCCACCGCTGAGATTGGCACCCGGTTCCGGTTCCGTTCGGGTACCTCCGAATTGGATACCCGGGCCATTCGCGACATCGGGCGGGTCACGGGCATTATCGAACACGGCAAACAAAAAGGCCGCTCGTTGATACTGATCGGTTTCGCCGACGCCAAGGGCAGCCATGAGGCGAACTGCCGGCTGTCCCGGGAGCGGGCGGAAATTGTAAGACAGGAACTCGCCGCCGACGGATTGAGCTTCGATCAAGTGATCGGTCTGTGCGAGGAAGCCCCAGTCGCCTCTAATGAGACACCCGAAGGCCGGGAAAAGAATCGGCGAGTCGAGGTATGGGTTAAATAACGCAGGGGCATGGCGTAAGCGAGCGCGGTCGCCGCCGGGCATATCGCCTGGCCGACGCGCTTCCCGCCAGACCGACCGCGCTGCCCAAACACCTGCCCCAAGAGCGCCTGAGGCCAGTATGCCATTCGCCCATCACTATCCCTTCGATCCCAGCTACGGCTACAGTCTGGATGGCCTGCGCGCGGTAGAGCCGCCCCCCGAGCCCGCCGATTTCATCGCCTTCTGGCGTGCCCGCTATGACCGCGCCGTCGCGCTAACGTCGAACCCCCGCCTGGGGCTCGCGGCTGCCGCTGATTCGCGCTTTCGCGTCCAGGACCTGGAATACGACTCCACCGATGGGTTCCCGATTCGCGGCTGGCTGTTGACGCCCTGCTCCGGACCGCCAAGGTGCGGATTTGTGCTGGGGCATGGCTATGGCGGGATCGACAGCCCGCCGCTGGCTCTGCCCCGCGACGACTGTGCCTATCTGGTGCCCTGCTTCCGGGGGTTAAGCCGCAGCCGCCGCCCGCCGATCTCCGCGGACCCCAACTGGCATGTGCTCCACGATATCCATCTGCGGGACCGCTACATCCTGGGCGGCTGCGTGGACGACATCTGGACCGGGGTGTCGGCCCTCCTGGTGCTCTTCCCACGGCTGGCCGGGCACATCGGCTATCTCGGCATCAGCCTGGGTGGCGGCCTCGGGGCCATGGCCCTGGCCTGGGACGAGCGGATCGGTCGGGGCCATCTCAATGTGCCCAGCTTCGGCCACCAGCCCTTGCGGCTGGTCCTGCCCAGTACCGGCAGCGCCAGTGCCGTGCAGCGCTTCGCCGACACGCAACCTCACGTCCTGGAAACCTTGGCCTATTACGATGCTGCCGTCGCCGCCAGGCATATCCGCCAGCCCATGCATGTGGCCGCCGCGGCCTTCGACCCGGCGGTTGCCCCGCCGGGACAGTTCGCGGTCTATAACGCTATTGCGGGCGACAAGCGGCTCTTCGTGCTCGCGGCCGGGCATTTCGACTATGCCAACCGGGCGCCTCAGGAACAAGCCCTGCTGACTCAGTTAGGGGCCTTCTTCGCACCACTGTGAGACGACGTCACGTCATCGCAACCTTGGCGCACTAGAATTGCTGCGTTACCCTCCGCCATGTTTGGTAGCGCAAAATGAACCGTGAATACCACCGTTGGTACAGTGAGCGACTCGGTCGTACGTATCTCGCCGGCCTGAACTGTCCGGAGCGTCTCGCGGCCTTGCGGCGTATGGACATCGTACTTGTCATCGGCAATCGGGACCCGTTCCTGGACAACAATCGTTATCTGAGCCGCCTGCTGTGGGAGAAGGGCGTCAGGCATGACCTGCACGAATGGGACGGCCGCGCCCATCAGGGCTACCATTGGCGGCGCATGGCGCCCCTGTATGTGTAGGTCGTGAGCGAGCGCTTCAACAGCATCACCCACTTGGTTGGCGCCGTGCTGGCGCTGATCGGGGGCACCGTACTGGTGACCCTGGCCGGTATCGAGGGTGGAACCCTGCGCATCGTCGGCTTCAGCGTGTATGGGGTGACGCTGTTCCTGCTGTACCTTTCATCGACCTTCTATCACAGCCTGCGGGGGCGCGCCAAGAAGGTCTTCCTGATCCTCGATCACCACGCGATCTATCTGTTGATCGCCGGCACCTATACGCCATTCACGCTGGTCGCCCTTAAGGGCAAGACCGGCGTGTGGCTGCTCGGCGCCGTCTGGGGACTGGCCATCATCGGTATGGTCACCGACACCCTGCGTGGTGGGGGGGGACGCCTGCTGTCGGTCGGCATCTATCTGCTGATGGGCTGGCTGATCCTGTTCGCCCTGGATGACATCAGCGCCGCCCTGCCCCCGGCCGGTGTCGCGTGGCTGGTGGCGGGCGCACTCATCTACACCGTGGGGGTGATCTTCTACCTATTCGGCAACTGCTGGCCCTGGTGCCACGGGATCTGGCACCTGTTGGTGCTGGCGGGGAGCGCCAGCCACTATTTCGCGATCGTGCTTTATCTCTAAGCGAGGCGAACACCATGAGGCCTATCTGGCCGGGTGCCGGGGCGCCGTTGAGCAAACTGGAAGACTGGCTGCAATTTCCCTGGGAGTAAGCCGGTCACAACCAAGGAGATCGAGCAGATGAGTCCCTTAATGGACCTCAGCCGCCCGGTCCCCGTCCGAACAACTGATAGAGCGTCAGTACGATCTCGAAAAGGATCAGGATCGTGATGTACCACTCCACCCGCGCCGACCGCTTGGTCTGGAGGAGATCGAGCAGGGTGCCGGCGGTGTCGTTGATGACGGTCAGCTTACGTTCCAGGGCGACTTGACGCTCGCGGACCTCGAACTCCGCCTCCAAGCCGAGGAACAGGCGCTCCAGGTCCGGCCGCTCCCAGATCACCTCGGGTTTGTCGCCGACCTCCGCCCGCCCGACCAGACGGTGCTGAATCAGCAGGGTCTCGCCAATATGACGGATCAGGCCGCGGGCGCGCCGCGCCCCGCGGCCGTGCCGATGCAGTTCCTCGGCCAAGGGCTCGATGCGGTCGAAGGCGCGTGCCACCTGGGCCTCTTGGTCCGCCAGCAACACGCTCTTGCCCAGCACGTCCGCCACGATCTGCAGGCGTACCGCGTCGGCGTCGCAGAGGGTCAGCCGGTCGCGCTCGATCAGGTCGCCGCGTTTGCTGTCGATGACGATGCCGAGCGTCTCGGTCTCGGGCGTCATCAGGGGTTCGAGGACGCAGGGGGCCAGCAGTTGCAGGAAAGACACCTCCACGTTGGGCGGCACGTCGAACAGCACCGCCGCGCCGTAGCGCATCAGTACCGCCCACCCACCGCCGCTGACCGCAACCACCAGTGGATTCAGGGCCAACGGCTCCACATGCGTGAGGTGGCGGAGATCCAGGCGGCGGCCCAACAGCAAGGCGCGGGCGTTGACGGTCGGCGCCTGCGGCGCGATGGCGTTCATCAATGGCATCTGGTTTCTCTCTGGCGGGTCTGCGCACAGTGTGCCACCGCGGGGCGGCAGCGGCAAAGCGCCGGGGGGCCGGTCGGCCCTGAGGCATCGCCCTGTCGCCGGCTGACATTCGGCGATGCCGAGTCCATTATTGCAGACTAAAGCGAGGTCTTGATGAACGTGACGTGACGGTTATGTGTCCGTTGGTGTAACCGCGCCGCGCGAGAGAAATCGATCGATGGCGGTGTATAGTCCCGCCCCGGACGCAGGGCGCCGCTGCAACACGCCTGGCGCCCGACGGGTCCTTGGCCCCAACCCCAACCAGCGAAAGCCGAACCCGGTTGCCGCCCGCGGGGCCTGGCCGCGGCCGCCCGCGGAGGCGATCGACGTCGCCCGGCGGATGGCGCAGCGCAAGGGGTTTGATGATTGAATCTTTCCACCAAACCCATTCGGGAGTTGAAGTCCATGTTCCGACCTTTTTCAAAAGTCTTTGCAAAACTCGGCTGGCGGTGGTCGCTGCCACTGATCCTGCTCATCCTGGCAGCGTTGTTTTATCTACTCGCCATCATCGTCAGCTGGTCCGACTATTTGCCGTTCAACACCTATTCCGAGGGCTGGCGTATGGGCACCCTCTCCAAGGTCAGCGTGCGCGGCAACCCGGTCTTCAAGTCGGTGGAAGGCGAGTTGCTGATGGGCAACGACAGCAGTGCTGCGGTCGTCAAAGACGGCGATCAGGTGCAGTTCACCAACCCCTGGGAGTTCTCGGCCCGGCGCTCCGAGCTGCCGGCGATTCAGGAGTTCACGGGCCGGGCCGTCGCCATCCATTACCGCCAGCTCAGGTTCCAATTGACCCGCATCAACGGCGATACGGATTACCGGGTGGTCGAGGTCAAACGGGTCAACCCCGATGCCGCCCCGCGCGGCTGCGGGGCCGAGGGGTCCGCCGGCGCCACCCGCTCGGACGGCGAGCGCGTCGGCTACATCGCCAAGGTCAGCCGCCGCGGCAATGTGCTCAAGAGCGACGAGGTGATCGTGCAGCTCGGTAACGCCGGCAATCAGTTCCAGGCCATGTCGATCCTGAATGACCAGATCGCCACCTGCGCGCTGGACTTCCTGAAGAGCGGTCAGCGGGTGCGGGTGAACTACCGGCAGAGCCTGATCCGCAACCCCGCCCGGCGCGACACGACCTACGACATCATCGGCATCTGGCCGGCGCCGAAGACGCCCTGAGGCTGGCCGGGGAATCAGTGCGGATAGGGGCCAGGATCGAATACGTTGCCGCTGCGGAAACAGCCCGGCGCTTGGCCGGAAGCTCGCGCGCGGGCCTTGATCGTTATTCCGGCCATCCCGCGAACATTCGTCGCGGCCTGGGGGCCGCTCCTACCTGCGTAGGAGCGGCCCCCAGGCCGCGACGGGTTGCCGCAAG
>CAILVI010000501.1 GCA_903837595.1 uncultured Thiodictyon sp. | reverse complement strand
GGGTGTTGCTCCTCATGCGCCATGAGGGTCGCGATGTTCTCGATGGCGTCGTTGCCGCTGTCCAGACGCACCAACAGCGGTGCGGCGGTCAGTCCACGCGCCCGCTCCAGGACCCGTGCCAAGAGTTCCGGGGTGCCTTTCTGGCTGTGTTGGCTTCCCTCGCGCAGTTCCAACTCCAGGCAATAGCCTTCTTGCCCCAGATAGGCAGCCATCGGGGCGAAGCCATCCTCTCCTTTGTAGGTCCGCGCGACACCCTCTTTCTTGGTCTTGGCGTTATTCATCGGGGTGACATCCGCATCCAGCGGCACCAGGCCATTGCCCAGTGGGGTGATCGGGGCTTCGCTACGGCGCAGGAACTCAATGGCGGCGGCAATGACCGCATCCTTGAAGCCGGGCGCGTTGGCATCCATGCGTTGACGCAAGATGGCGGCGGAGGGCGCCCGCTCCAGCCCCAGGGCCTCCAGAAAAAAGGGGTCGGTACGAAAGGCGTCGATCGCCTCGAAGTCGCTCTTGCCCAAACACAGCAGCGCGACATAGCTGGCGAGCATATCACCATGCGGCATCGCATCGCGACGCAGCGCCGACACCGCGGCGGCTTCCGCGGCCAGGTTGGTGCGTTCGCGAATCGCCAGCCCAACCAGTCCCAAGCCCGCGTGGGAAGTGAAATCCGCCGTCGATTTCGAAATAATCAGCCGCCGCATCGCGTCACCTGCAGAGTGAGTCCTAACGACGCGCTATTCTAACTCCAGACTGCTGCTTTTTCGAGAGATCCATGTCACTTCAGCGCATACAGTTCACTGAGTCAGGATTACTACAAAGGAGAGCGTCGCTACCACGACTACTCGGATTCATTGGCTGCTTTATATCTATGGGATCGTTCAATTTCCCTCAGGTTGGATTATGACTCTGACTTGGAACGCATAACTCTCAAACCACAGAAAAATGTCCCAACTGTTTTCTTGGGCCGAAGCAAAGGCGAGGTTCAGCGACTGGCCAAAACATTTTCAAAATTTCTCGATGGATACACGGCCAGCGCCTATGAATGCTTTTCTAATGATAACTATCCGTGGTGTTTTATAACGTATAGCTTTGTTAATGACGTGTCCAACTTTAGAATTCTAAGTTGGGGGCCTCAGTTCGCTACTCAAGGCTCAGTTCCTAATATTCAGCCTGATGGCACCGGCACTCTGTGGGTGCGGGTTTCCGGGGATGAAGAACTTGGAGCGGCACAGGTTTATTTCGGCGGGAAGCCGGCAGCATCTACTGTTGTTGGGTTGGGTAATATATCTGCAACAATACCCGCTACCATCCTTGATACACCTGGAACAGTAGATGTTTCTGTCAAGCAGGCTTTTGCAGGAAGGATCTTCCCGGTGGGTACTTTTGCCGTCGACGCACAAACGTATGACTTAAGAGTATTAAACTGGGGTCCGCAGTCTACTTCCGGTGGAGAAGTTCCAAATTTGCAACCTGACGGAGGGGCGGGGGTTTGGATTCAGGTGTCTGATGAGAGAGATATTGGAGATGTGCAAGTCTTATTCGATGGCTATCCCGCGAAATCGACTGCCGTCAGCTCAGGATTAATTGCCGCATCTGTTCCAGCAGGCTCCTTTAGGGAGCCCGGTAAGAAACCGGTTTCTATTAGGCAGGTTATTACAGGAAAGCTCTTTGCGGTAGGCAGTTTCGTCGTCGAGAAATAGACCGATAATGGCTAAAATGGTTTGCAGTTGTTAATGAAGTAATAGGCAATGATATTCGGGGCAATTGTTCGATCCGATCCGATCCGATGCAGTCAAGGCGTCGGAACGCCAAGGCGAGAGCCCCAAGGGCGCTTCTCCCGCCGACCGTCCGTCCGAGATCTGTAGCTTTTCGACTAGTGCGACGTGGCCAATGTGCCTCTTGATATCAAGCACTTTAGACCTATCGGGGCGAACCCATTTTCGGACAACGACGCCGATGGTTCAAAGCGATACGTGTTTCTACCTAGTGCCTGACAGGAAACTCGCATTTTCCAGCACCGTCTATTCGTGACGGCCGGGAAATCCTTGGTCGAGCCGTC